>JAYEOH010000045.1:0-20844 GCA_034722775.1 Campylobacterota bacterium
CAATCAAACCTTTTATTGCTATTATATGTTTATTCAATTTTATTTCATTTGTATTTTTCATTTCTAATTTCTTTGAGTGCAATAGAAAATAATTATAAATAATTTTCACTTATAAATAGTATAAATAACATTAATCAAAAATTAACCAAAGTATAGATACAATAGACTCTATTTTACAAAGAGGAGTAAGGACAAGATGAAGAAAATTACAGCAATATCATTGGTAGCAGCAGTGGCACTGACAGGTTTGCAGGCGGCAACTAATGCTGAGTTGGAAGAGAGAGTTATAGAACTTGAGAAAAAGCTTGGAAAAACTGACAAAAAACTCAATATGGTCAAAGCAAAGCATGCAGGCGATAATATAAAGTTCGGTATCGAGTTCAGAAATGCTATTGACTCTTTGAACTATAAAGACAATAAGACCGGTGAGGAAGCTTCTAATGGCTCACTTTTAACAAGCAGGCTCTATCTCGATATGGCTGCTGCTCCTATAGACGGCTTGATCTTTAAAGGAAGGCTCGCTGTTTATGGTATGTGGGGAGCACATATGTATTATGATGAGAAGGGTTTAAAAGATTGGTCTGGCAGCTCAAAGCCTGCAGATTCGATTGTGCGGATAAAAGAGGCTTATTTTGTATATTCGGATGAGCTGGGAGATCAGCCCATCAAATTCTCTATAGGTAGAAGACCATCAACTTTGGGTTTCCTGGCAAATGCGAGACAGAATGAAAAAGGTCACGATACACCGCTGGCGCACATAACAAATATGGAGGTCACTGCAGCCATGGCAATGCTGAGCTGGGATCGTTTTGTGCCGGGCGCTTATACCAAATTTGTTGGTGGTCGTGCACATACCGGCGATGTGGAAAATGTATATGGACTTGGTAGCAACCCATGGGGTCCGTATGCCAAAATAGATAGCGACGATCAAAATGTTGACTTTTTTGTCATGCCGGGTAGTGCTTACAATGACGGACAATACAATATTATGTATCAGTGGGCACATATCTTTAATTCTAAAGGTTTAAATATAGCGCAAAACAATGCATGGATAGATGCTGGCAAACCATCAGATATATCTGATGGGAAAAAAGCCGGAGCCGGTTATGCCGACCTATTCTCTGTGGGACTCAAGGTAGAGGGTATCGGTGAAGAGATTAGTGATTTTCTGGATAATACGACCTTCTTTGTGTCGGGCGCTTACACCCGATACAGTGCAAAAGATGGCTATAGCTATTTTGCAGAAGGAAGCGGCGATACTGTTACCGGCAGCTCTTTTTGGACCGGTGTAATCATACCGGATATGATTACCGATAGTGGAAAGATAGGCTTTGAATATAATCATGGTTCAAAATACTGGACCCCTATGACTTGGGCAGAGGACACTGCAATGGGATCTAAAATAGCTGTTCGCGGTGACGCTTATGAGGCATACTGGAACTTTGATCTGTTTGGTGTAAAGTATCTGCCGTCACAGATAAGATATACCTATGCACAACATGACTATACTCCAAATGTAAACTGTGCCGGTTGGGTTCCTTCGGAAGAGGTTGATATTACAGCTCAGGATATCAGATTCTTTATCACATATTCATACTAAGTATTTTTGTGCCCTTTTCTCCGGAGGCGCACATATCTCGACCTTATATTTATAATAATCAATAATAAACCTCCTCCAATTTTTATAATAAATATTCTTAATTAAGTATGCAATTAGCGTAATTATACTATTATATAAACTATTGTTTTGGACAAAAACAAACTTCAAGGAGTAATAATTATGAAAAAAATTGCAGCGCTGTCTCTCGTGGCAGCAACAATGGTATTTGGTTCGACTGCGGATGAGATCGCTGATCTTCAAAAGCAAATCGATAAACTTAAAGTACAGGTCAGTAAAAACAAAGCACAAAGTGCAGGTGATAACATCAAATGGGGTGTTGATCTGAGAACGGCTATTGATAATATCAACTATGATATGGCAAATGGTACAACTGCCGGTAATGATAGTCTTATGGGATTGAGACTTTGGTTGAATATGGCGTATGCGGCAGATCAGAAGAATATCTTCAAGGGCCGACTCTCTATGAACAAGGCTTTTGGTGCTGATTTTGGTATTAATGGTGATATGGCTTCAATGAGAGGATTTGGTATGGGTTCTCAGTTTGACTGGACTGGAAATGAAGCACTCTCCGATAACAATCTCAGAGTAAGTCAGGCGTACTGGCTCTATATGGGTGATGATGCTTTCGGTAATGGACTGGACTGGACATTCTCGATTGGTAGAAGACCTTCCGGTGATGGCTTTCTTGCCAACCTCAGTCAGGATAATCCTGCCCAGTCACCATTGGCTCATGTGATCAATGTTGAGTTTGATGGTTTAAGTACCAGTATTGATTTGAGTAATCCTACAGGTATTGCCGGAATGAATCTCAAACTCTGTACAGGTAGGGGATCTACCAATGCCGTTCCTCTTTTTTATAATGCAACGCCTTATGCGGAGGATCCTGAGGGACTGGATAATATTGATCTTGCAGGAATTATTTTTGTACCATATAATGATGGTCAGTTTATTGTTAAAACAACCTACTATAAGGCATTCAATCTTCCGGGCATGGAAGTGGATATGACTACGGGGCAGCCAATGGGCTTTAAGCAGTTCGGTGATATGGATGGAGCTGCTATCTCTACCCTGATAGATGGTGTGACAGATGATGGATATGGCTCTGATGTCAAACTCTTCGGTTCATTTGCCTGGACTAAGACCAACCCTTTTGCAGGTGAAGCAATGCTTGGCTCTATGGAGAGCGAATCAGGCACTTCTTACTGGCTAGGTGCTTATCTTCCGGTAGGAGAAAGCAATGAGTATGGTAAATTCGGACTTGAGTATAACCATGGCTCACAGTACTGGAGACCATTTACTTATGCTGAAGATACAATGATCGGCTCCAAAATCGCGGCTCGCGGTAATGCATGGGAACTTAACTATACTTATCAGATCACTAAAGCATTGAGTCTTCAGGCTAGATATGTAAATATTGATTATGAGTATGCCGGGAGTCAGGGCTTCTTCGGGAATACAAGCGGTAATGCTATGAGTATCGATGAGATTAATGCAAATGCAGATTGGGGTAGAGGCTATCTCGCATCAAATCCGCAAGCTGATCCATCAACTGACCCACAGGCAGCAATGGCATATGGCGCAATCGGTATGGAAGCAAATACTGTTGATGCAGCACAAGACTTTAGATTCTACCTAAGATATAGATTCTAAAATATTTTTCCAACAAAAGGGTTGCCTTTTGTTGGTCACACTCTTTATTTCCTCCGATCTCCACATCTACAGTTTAGTTTTTATTTATAGTAAGCTAAAGCCGTCTGATATACATCTCTCTTGCACTATCAATCGTATAGTTTAATGCTAAGTTAAAATAAGTTTGGATACTATAAATTAACATTCTATTATGCCCTGGAATATTATAATATTAGGTGGGGTAATATATAGTATGAAATCACATTATAATACACAAAGGAATACGATGAGATCGATTACAAGAGTTTTGATATTGTCACTGCTGCTTGCAGTAAGTGCAATAGCAGCTGAAGCTACACAGGCACATGATGTAAAAGTATTTACCTCCGACAATGCAGATGGAAAAGTGACGCCAAAAACTATTCAGGCAGTGTTTGAAGAGTCAGGATTTATGGTTGAAGCAAATAATGATATGAACAATCCGTACAAGCGTGACTTTAACAATACTTATTTTGATGTCTATAACTTAATGGTAATGTGGAGAAAAGATATGGTTATGGCGTTGGCGAAGGACTATCCGGAAGTTGGTCTTTATGCTCCTATGACAGCATCTATCTATACAAGAAAAGGTGATAAAACTATCTCTGTAGGATACTTGAGCGCTCCGGCATTGGCAAAAATAATTGGCGTTCCTGCAGATAACCCTACTATCGTTGCTTTGGGTAAACAACTAGAGGAAGCACTGAAAAAAGCTATGCCTAACGGTAAGTTTGTTCCGCTTGACTACAAGATGAAGCCGCATGCAAAAGATGTTATTACCCGCGTCTCTTTCGAGTTGAAAGGTGATGACTGGGAAGAGGCGAAAGATGAGTTCCAGATGGAACTTGAAGGAGAGGTAGCACGACTCAAATTTGTAGCAGCTGCTTTTACTGACTTAAACTATGACCTGGATGAAAACGAAAAAGATTGGTACACATTCTATGATGTCTATTCTATCTGTAAAATACCGGTAATCTATCAGGTATCTCAGAAGCATCCTGAAGCAGGTGCGTTTGGTCCATGCTCTATGTATATGTATCAGAAAAAAGGTGAAAAAACAGTTCATATTGCATACACAAATGTCAACAAGTGGATTGAAGCACTCAATATTGATGACAAAAAATCTTTAGAAGTACTTGTAGACGCCCAAAAGAAACTTGAAGAGATCTTGGCTAAACTAATTAAAAAATAGTAGATTAGACAAGAAGAGAATATTTTTCTCTTCTTGCACTTTAACACAATCTTTCTTCTCCCGCCTTTTCATTCATTTTAATTTATCATAATCTCAATAGATAATTCAGACCAGGAAAGAGGAAGAATTTTAGCATTATCATACATTATTTTGATGAAAACAATGTATTTTGTTGATTAAAATTTATTTAATATATTATTATGTAAATTTTTAACAAATTTTATAGGAGAAAATAAAATGTTACTTATATCACTCGATATTTTAATTTAATTTCTATTACAATTGATCATCATAGTGATTCTGAACATAGAGATGGGTGGAACACTACAATAAAAAAAGGAGGTTATATGACTAAGATAAGTAAAGCTTCTCAAGTTGAAGTAGAGCAGACGAGCAGAAGAGACTTTTTTAGAAAAACAGCGGCGTACTCGATCAGTGCATTGGCAGCAGCAAGTGTATTGGCACCGGTGAAAATCAATGCAGAAGATGATCCCGCAATTATGGAAGAGAAAAAATGGGGGACAACATTCGGATACCCTGTAACAGATTATCTTTACGGAATGCCGTCTCCATATGAGCATAATGTGACAAGAAGATATACAAAACTTCTCTCTTCCGGAAACTATTATGCTTCCATAGCAATGTGTCCAATTCAGGATTTAAGCGGCATTATCACGCCAAACGGTCTCTTTTTTAGCCGTAGCCATGGCGGTGTAGCTGAGATAGACCCAAATGAGCATCGCCTGATGATCCATGGGTTGGTTGAAAAGCCGCTTGTATTGACTATGGATGAACTTAAAAAGTATCCAAGCGTCAGCCGTATTCACTTTATTGAGTGTCCGGCAAATGGCGGTCCGGAGTGGAGAGGACCTCAGTTTCCTTCCCTTCAGTTTGCCAAAGGTATGATGAGTTGTGCCGAGTGGACGGGTGTTTATGTCAAAGACATTATCAAAGATTTAGGACTTAAAAAAGAGGCATTATGGATGTTGGCTGAGGGAATGGATAACTCGCATATGGGTAGAACTGTTCCTGTAGACAAAGTCCTGGATGATGCCATGATCGTTTGGGGTCAAAATGGAGAAGCATTGCGTCCTGAGCAGGGCTATCCTATCAGATTGCTTGTTCCAGGCTGGGAAGGCAACCTGAGTGTTAAGTGGCTGGGTCGATTGGAGTTTGCTTCTGAGCCATTCTATGCGAAAGAAGAGACAGCAAAATATACAGCTCTCAAGCCAAGCGGAAAAGCAATCCAGCATTTCTATGCGAATGAGGTAAACTCAATCATTACATCACCGTGTCCCGATAAGCCATGGACGGATCTCAAGAAAGGTGATATGGTTGAGATTGAAGGTCTTGCCTGGAGTGGAATGGGAACGATTGAAGGTGTGGATATCTCCTTTGATGGCGGCAAGAACTGGACAGAAGCAAGCCTCAAGGGTCTGGTACTGCAAAAAGCGTGGACAAGATTTAGCTATATCTATAAGTACGAAGGCAAGCCGCTCCTTCTCTCCAGTCGTGCAAGAGATGACGCCGGGCATATACAGCCTAGTGTCAAAGAGGAGAGAGATGTTATGGGCGTGGAGTCGGTCTACCATAGAAATGGTATCGCTACTTGGGAAGTTACAGAAAAAGGGGAGGTGATCAATGTTCAAGTCTTATCATAAGGTATTGTTGTCTACGGTTTTGGTTGCTGCTGCAGCTTCAACTGCTGTATTTGCAGGAGACAAGAGCGTATCTGACACTTATGCAAACGGAAAAAAGGTCATTGATGGTGGTGTAACATATCCTGTAGTTGAAGGAAAGAGTTCATCATATCATGTGAATCAAAAGGTTTCTGAAGGCGGATTTGCATTGGGTAGAAAACCTACTGACAATGAGATCAAAGCCTGGGATATCGATGTGATGCCTGATGGTACAGGACTTCCTGAGGGTCAAGGTACTGTAGAAGAGGGTGATGAGATTTATGAAGCCAAATGTGCCTCTTGTCACTTTGATTTTGGTACAGGCGGAGCGGGCTATCCTGCACTGCAGGGCGGAAATGCTATCGAGGGTCAAAAGTCGTTGACAAATCAAAGAAATGGTCCCGACGATGATGGCCCGATTCGTGTATTTGGAACCTATTGGTCTCAGGCATCTACAATGTGGTGGTACATCAAAACAGGCATGCCTCATCCTGCCCCTATGTCTTTGACAGATGATGAAGTGTATGCTTTGACTGCTTATATCATCTCTATCAATGAACTTGAGATCGACGGCGAAGAGTTGGATGATGAGTATGAGTTGAACAAAGAAAAACTTATGAAACTCGTTATGCCGAATAAAGACGGTTTTGAGCCTAATATCGACGGTCCAACTGGTCCAGATGATGTGCGTGCATATTTCGCTGATACAAAAAATTATGGCAATGGTACACGATGTATGGAAAACTGTTTTGAAGGCAAACCTATACTTGCTAGAATCAGTGGTGCCGGCATCAGTGACTATCAGCCGCCAATCTCTAATAAAAAAGAACTACCTCCTAAAAAAGAGGGAGTAGAGGTGCCAGGCGAAAAAACATATAATGCCTCTTGTGCAGTTTGCCATGCGACAGATGCAATGGGTGCACCGGCAGTCGGTGACAAAAAGGCTTGGGAAGCACTGCTTGCAAAAGGTATGGACGAAGTCTACGCCAATGCCATTAACGGAATCAATGGTATGCCTGCAAAAGGCGGAACGACATTGGATGACGCAAAGCTTAAAGAAGTTGTAGATTATATGGTGAACAAAAGTAAATAGTGCGGACTCACTATTGCTTCACAATTAATCTATAGAATAAAACACAAGATGTAGGTATATCTTGTGTAGAATAATAATATTCAAATACGCATTAAGGGAAAAAAAATGGAAAGAAGAAAGTTTTTAGGATTAGGTGTGTTGGCAATCGCTGCATTGCCTGCAACATTGAGTGCCATAAGTGCAATTGACTTTAGAGCGACAAAGCCGGACACTTGGACATCGCATACTGTAGACGATGCTGTTAAGGCACTATTTGGTGACATCAAACCCATCGAAGAGGGTGTGAAAGTAAATTTACCTGCGGTAGCAAGTAGTGGCGGTGCAGTTCCCGTAACGATTAAATCTGATATTCCTGCAAAATCTGTAGCAGTTTTTCAGAATATGAATCCGGAAAGTGCTACAGCAGTATTCAATGTGCCGGAAGATGGAATTATTGACTATTTCATGAAGATCAAACTTAAAGCTACAGATGAGAATGGCGGAAAAGGTACTGTTACAGCTATCGTTGAAGGCATTGATGGTAAATTCTACATTGGATCTAAAACATTGGATGTTGCCAAAGGCGGATGTGAAGGCTAATCGGCTTTTCACTACTACAATAAAATAGAGAATAAAAAGGAAAATTATGGCTAAAAATATGAAAATCAAAGCAAAACTCAAAGGTGATATTGTAAGTGCAAAAGTGCTGGCTAAACATGATATGCTTACTTATGATCAGGCAAAAGCAAAAGGTGTAGAGGCGAATTTTATTACGCACATTACGGCAAAAGTAGGTGACAAAATTGTTTATGATGTCTCTACAAGCCAATTCTGGTCAAAAAATCCGCAATTCAAGTTTAAATTCAAGGGTGCCAAAAAAGGTGACGAGCTTGAGATTACCTGGACAGACCTTTCAGGAAAATCAGTTACTGAAAGCAAAAAAATTAAATAATTTTTGTCCCTTTTCTGCCTTCGGGCAGAAATTGGATCTTATAGTATTATACAAGATACCCAGGAGCATTTTGTATAATACTATTTCTTTTAAAATAACTTTAAAGGAGTTTGAAAATGAAAAACTCTTTGACGGATAGCGGGAAAGTCCTAAAACTATTTATCTCTAGAAAAGGTGATGCTCAAAGAAGCCCCCAGGATAATATTGCGGTTGATGAGAGTGGTGTTGAAGGAGATAAATTCTATGCCAAAGATCCTCAGAGATCTATACTGCTTACCTCTATTGATAGCTACAAAATGGCAGAAAAAGAGAATATCATTATAGAGCATGGATCGCTTGGCGAAAATATATTGATAGAGTATAATCCGTATCATTTGCAGCCCGGAACAACTTTGATGATAGGTACTGTGGTTCTGGAGATTAATCAAAACTGCTCATTGTGCAAAAGCTTGACAAAAATAGATTCCAAACTTCCCAAGCTGCTCAAAAATGACAGAGGAATTTTTGTTAAAGTGCTCAAGGCAGGAATAATTTATACGGGTGATGCAGTCCGAGTTGATGTCTAGACAAATCAAGTAAGGAGAGAGAGTGAAATGTAAAAAAATTCTACAACTTATCGTGTTTTTACTGTTGAGCGCTACAGTGTCGCAGGCTACTGTATTGACGGTGCTTCATGGCACAAAGGGGCAAGCGGACAAAGAGCTGCTCGCACTTTCTAAAAAGTTTGATGATATCGGATATACGATAGCTGCAAAAAATGAGCATCTGGAAAACCACTACTACAATAAATTTAATGACAAAAATCTGGATCTTTTAAACTTTTATAGAATTTATGACAAGAATACTATCAGGGAACTTTTGCTGAAAAATCCTGACTTTGGAGCCTTTACGCCATTTAACTTTCTTGCGTTCAAAAAACCTGAGAGCGAAGATGGCGGAGATACAACATGGTATGGAGAGCTGACTCCGGAGATGATGCTGGATATCATTGGCGAAAAAGATGAAGCATCCAGAAAAAAATTTACAGATATGGTCAAAAAAGTTGATGAGCTTGTGATGAAGGAGATGAAGCCAACAGCTGAGAAGAAACTTGAATTTGATGCACCCATTCCCTCTCACCCACTTCTTAAAATGGTTAAAAAACTCGATGATATCGATGATATCGAGGGATTTGTAGAAGAGTTTGTCATGGAGCATGATTCTCTGTTTACAAAACATCATTTTGTGATTGCCGGTTTTTTGGATCTGAAATTTGAATACGATGATTTGGATTTGGACTTTGACAAATATGATGCTTATTGGGTTTCATCTTTGTGCCATTTCAAATTTTCCAATGCTGTTTTCAATCACGGGGAGCCCCAGGCTGGCGTATATGCTCCGTGCTCCATCTATTTTTATATCCCAAAAGGATCCAATGAGCTGCATGTCGGCTATGCCAGAGTTGAAAACTGGACGACAACGACAGGCATAAAAGATAAAGCTATGTTGGCATATATGAAAGAGGTTGCCGATGAAGTATTGGTAGTTTTCAAAAAGCTTGGTTTTGTAGAAAAAAAGGAAACAGGTGAGGAGCCAATAAAGACTCCGGTAAGCTCAAGAGGTTTAAATCCGGAGATATCTGAACTCAAGGCTGCAATACTGGACTTGACCAAAGAAGTTAAAGCGCTGAAAGAGACACTGGAGAAATCAGATACAAACAAGAATAAAGAGGGCAAAGAGCAAGAGGATGCAGGTGCAAAAATAATACAAAAAACAGAGGTACTGCCCAAAAAAATATTTACTACTGAAAAGATGACACTTGGCGATAAAGCTCCCGAGAAGCTTACAGCCTATTATGCTGCAAATCCGCAAACAGTTGACGGTTTGATCAAGAAGTTGAAATCCAGCGGATTTGAAATACTCGGTACTACTGAGATTCTCAAGGCTAAAACAGTTGTTACTGTAACAAATGAACAGCTGCAAAAAAGCAATACCTTTCTGGCAGCACTCAATATACTGGTAGACGGTACCAATGAGATCCGTGTGCAAAATCCATCATATTTTGCTGCCGCTTATCTGCGAAATAAGTATAAGTACGGAGAGTTCAGAGAGGTGCTGGAGGCTCTTCAGGACTCTCTGGGAGACATGTATGTCACAAAGGAGGTCGTCGAGCTTGCCAGACTTAGAGATTACAATTTTATGCCGGAGATGTCCAAATTCAATGATTTTGTTGAATTGGAAGAGGGGGATGATTTTCTGGATAAAGTAACTGGTGAAAATGCTGATAAACATATCGCCTATACTCTGAAACTTCCAAACGGATCTATGCTTGTAGGTCACAAAATGCGCACAGTAACCAATAAATTTCTAGTCAAAGTAGGTGAGGAGAAAAATGCACAACTGCTTCCCTATCAATCTATGATCAAAGATGGTGTAGTATATATGCTGGACCCTACATTCTATCTTGCGCTCTCACTTCCTCTCTTGAGTATGGAAGAGTTTATGAAAATTGCAAGCACGCCTGATGAGATAGGAAAAAGTATTAGAAGAGCCTATAGGTAACTATGGGCCATCTTTTTCTGATACCACTTCATCTAAAATAGTATACCACCCCTCGATGTCCCATATCCCCTGCTCACCGCGAATCACTTCACCTTTGGGGGTTAGAAAATAGTGTCTTGGGACACCGAACTGTTCAAATTTGTCAGGGACATTGTGCTGGTCTCTTGACATATAGAGAAGCACAAAGTTTTTTTTCATCGTCTCAATGACCTCCTCTTTTGAGAGAGTCATCTCCTTAAATTTCTTGCAATACTTGCACCTGTCTGCGCCGACGAAAAGATAAACTATTTTTTTATCTTTTTGTGCTTCTTTCAATGCTTTATTGTAGTCATGCTCCCAATTCAACTCAATACCATGAAGTGTTGTGATCATAAAAAATGATAAGAGCAGAAGTGCGAAAGCAGATGAGGTTTTAGACATAAATCATCCTTGTACTATTTTATAAGAGAGATAGTATATTTTAACTAAAAAAAGTTAATCTATTCAGAGTCTATTCTGAACCAGTAGATCTCTGATTTGCCAAGAGTAGCTTCTCTTCTTCTCTCGAAATATTCCGACATATCGAAATCTTTTTTGCCATAATTCTCCTTGTACTCCTCGATAAAGGCATTGTACTCTATCTCTTTTATTGCTGTGACAGCATAAGTGACTTTGTGGTATAGCTGCGAGTTGCTGCGGTACTCTTCCCGATCAATTTCATTGAGGTTTATGCCCCCATACCGTTCCTCTTTTTTGCGTGTTATACTCATTTCCAGATGGGCACGCATAGAGGCAATGGTGTGCTCAAGCTGCAAGGTAGGCATCTCTGATTTTTTTAAGTGTGTTGCAAGCTCCTCGCTGTATCCCCAGCCTCCATCAACAGATAGGTGCAAGTTGAAGACCGATTTTATTATCTCTTTTATATTTTCATCAAATTCCATATTGTTTCTCAGCATTAGATTCTCACATATATTCTTAGATTTATTATATTATAATAGCGAAAAGAGAATTTAAAAATGGTTATATATCTGGTTTGGCAACCCTAAGAATCTTTTGGATATAATTTATAATTATGTATTCAAATAATTATTCTGCTTAGAAAAATTGATAAAGGTGGAAATCATGAAAAAGTTGATCGGTGCAGTTTTGCTTTCCGGGATGTTTCTGTCAAGTATGCTTTTTGGATCTGATATCAAGCTGATCGAGCCTGCTGATGCGATCAGGCTCATTGGAGACAAGAGGGTTATTTTTGTTTCCGGAGAGGACAATAATTCTTATAGCAATAGCCATATTATTGGGTCGGTTTCAATGCCCGTAGAAGATCTTTATAGTTCAGATGAAATAGGAAATATAAGGTGTATCTCACCTTATAACTGTCTGGGTGAGATACGGAAGTATCTTCAAAGCAGAGGAGTGGGAGGCAGTCAAATGATCATTGCCTACGACAATACTCAGGGTGATAAGGCTGCAGATATTTATGCTTTTTTTGAAAGATTGGGACATGTCAACTTGAGGGTATTAAATGGTGGCGCTTCCGGAATCAAAGCGCTGGACCCCAATCAGCAAGTCTTTGACAAACTGCAGGCTGAGCAGGAAGCAGTAGAAAATCAAGCCCTGGAAGCAGATAGTGCGGGCAATGCAGATGAGCATCGTGAGCTTGAAGTGCAGGCAGAGAATATCGAGGCAAAACTGAATCTTCTCAGACCGCAACTTTTAGTGCGCAGTGATAAGGATAAAAAGCGTAAAGTGAGTGAGTATCCAATAGATATCAAGAAGATAAATAGTGATGATATCAATGAAAAGGAAGAGATTTTGCAATAAGCCAGAAGAGATTTAGCGGTTAATCTTAGAGTCCGGCTTCATGTATCGCTTCAGTCTGCGCATGGGCAATGAGCGGATCAATGACAAGTTTGAGATTTCCATTATTCATAATGTCATCGAGGGCATAGAGTGTCAGTCCGACACGGTGGTCTGTGAGTCTATTTTGCGGATAGTTATAGGTTCTGATCTTCTCAGACCGGTCACCTGAGCCTACCTGAAGCTTTCTTTGGCTGGAGGTTTCATCAAGCTGTTTTTGAAGTTCTGCTTCGTAGACTCTGGCCTTGAGGACCTTCATCGCTTTGTCACGGTTCTTATGCTGTGATTTCTCATCCTGGATGGCAACAACGATACCGGTAGGGACATGGGTCAGGCGTACGGCTGAATCTGTTGTGTTGACCGATTGGCCGCCGCATCCGCTGGAACGATAGACATCCATCTTGACCTCGTTAGGCTTGATATCTACTTCTACATCATCTACCTCCGGTATAATCGCAACGGTGATTGCAGAGGTATGGACGCGACCCTGGGTCTCTGTATCCGGGACGCGCTGTACACGATGTGTCCCCGCCTCATACTTGAGCTTGGAGTAAACTCCTTCGCCCTTGATCTCGGCTATGAGCTCTTTGTATCCTCCGGCAGTTCCTTCATTGGAGCTGACCAGTTCGACCCTCCAGCCTGTTTGCTCTGCAAAACGAAGATACATTCTGAAAACATCTGCAACAAAAAGAGCACTTTCGTCTCCTCCGGCACCGGCTCTGAGCTCCAGAAAGATATTTTTGTCATCATTCTTGTCTTTTGGGATCATCAGGATTTTGATCTCATCTTCGAGTTCCGGCAGTCGCGGTTCCAGCTCACCGAGCTCCTCTTTTGCCAGCTCACCGAGTTCCGGATCGCTGAGCAGCTCTTTATTCTCTTCGATAGCATCCGCGGTTTCTATGTACTCTTGCGCTTTTTCTACCAAGACAGAGAGGCCGGACTGTTCTTTTCCAAGATCCGTCATTCTTTTGATATCAGAAGCAATATCGGGCGCACTGAGCAGTTGGCTTATTTCATTGTATCTATCGATAAAAGGTTGAAGTTTTTCTTTAAACATGGACATTCCAATTTATAGAATTTTAAGTGATGAAGATCTTTACTGTCTCCCTTTCGGAAGAGTTGTAGGGAGAGAGAGTTGTGCTTATGCTGCTTCGACTGTATTCACAAGCTTGTGAAGACGACTGACTTTTCTTGCTGCCGTGGTCTTTTTGATAAAGCCCTTGCTGATCAACGAATGAATCTGTTTGTTTGCTGCCTTAAATGCTTCCTGGGCAGCTGCCTTGTCATTATCATCAACTGCTACGTGCACAGCCTTGACAATATTTTTGAGTTTTGTTCTGTAATATCTGTTTCTTTCAGTTTTTACAGCTGTTTGCAAAATACGCTTTTTTGCTGATTTGTGTTGTGCCATTATGCCATTCCTTTTTTGTTTTCTCTTTAAAATTGACTATATAAATAGCCTGTGAGTGTAATTAGTGGGCGAATAATAGCTAAAAAAAGATTAAAAATTTATTAATTATTTGGCAAAAAGAGCTTTTTGGTCCCCTTAATCAAGAATGAGATAAAATAAGCCCAAACTATATTAAGGATTGTGCTTTGAAATTATTTGGAACGGATGGCGTACGTGGAAAAGCAGGTAAAAAAGTCAGCGCTCTCAATACGATGCGTTTGGCAATGGCAACCGGTATATATTTTCGGAAATTTGCCAAAACCAACAGAATATTGGTAGGTAAGGATACGAGAAGAAGCGGGTATATGATCGAAAATGCACTGGTTTCCGGCTTGACTGCAGTCGGGTTTGACGTGATACAAATAGGACCGATGCCGACACCGGCCATTGCTTTTTTGACAGAAAATATGCGCTGTGATGCAGGAATCATGATCTCTGCAAGCCACAATCCCTATTATGATAACGGTATCAAATTTTTTGACAGTGATGGGAATAAGCTCAATCACAATGAAGAGATCGAGATCGAAGAAATTTATCAGAATGAGGCGCTCATCGAAGCGTCTCAAGTCACAGATGGGGAGATCGGTAAATCGAAACGCATCGATGATGTGATCGGGCGTTACATTGTCCATATTAAAAACTCTTTTCCTAAACCTTTGACGCTGGCAGGAACGCGTATTGTAGTAGACTGTGCCAATGGTGCCGGTTATGTGGTGGCACCTACTATTCTCAATGAGCTAGGTGCAGATGTGGTTGTCCTGGGAGACAAGCCGAATGGTTTCAATATCAACGAAGGCTGCGGGGCTATGCATCCGGAGTACGCGGCAAAAGCAGTACGGGAGTATCGTGCGGATGTAGGGTTGGCACTCGATGGGGATGCGGATCGTCTGGTGCTGGTAGATGAAAAGGGCAGGGTTGTTGATGGAGATAAGCTGATGGCAGTTTTGGCACTGCATCTCAAAGAGGAGGGCATGCTCAAAGGGGATGGAGTAGTTGCTACTGTCATGAGCAACAAGGGACTGGACGAGTATCTGGCGCAGCATGATATGAAGCTCTATCGCAGTGATGTGGGAGATAAAAATGTGGTAGAGTTGATGCATGAGAAGGGGATCAATTTTGGAGGAGAGCAGAGCGGGCATATTATTTTCAGTGACTATGCCAAGACGGGAGACGGCATCTCCAGCGCACTGCAGGCATTGGCATATCTGATCAAAACAGGCAAGAAGGTGAGTGAAGTTTTCAACCCTTATGAGTCATATCCTCAGAAACTGGTCAATATTCTTATCAGTGAAAAGCGTGATTTTGATACGATCGAAGGACTCGATGAACTCAAAAGCGAAGTGGAGGCTGCCGGCATGCGCCAACTCTTCCGATACTCCGGAACAGAAAATAAGCTGCGGATTCTTCTGGAAGGAAAAGATGAGGTCGTCCTGGAGCAGATGATGGAAAAATGTACCAGCTTTTTCAAGAGAGCACTAGTGTAATGTTCAGGGTATTTGCCATTTTCCTCCTGGTGGCGATCGGCACCTGGATCGTTGACCAAAATATCAAAACACTCTTTGTCCATGGCTATTTTTGGGACAGTGAGTGTATTTCGCTGGAACTGCACTATAATAAAGGTGTGGCATTCTCCATGCTGGCATTTCTTGGTCCTTACCTGAAATGGATACAGGTCGTACTGATCGCAGGGATTCTGGGCTACATTTTTTATGAAGGGTATCTCAAAAAGTATGCCTTTCCTCTGGGATTACTTATTGGTGCGGCAGTCAGCAACCTCTACGACAGATTTATTCACGGCGGAGTGGTGGATTATGTCGCGTGGCATTGCGGGTTTAACTTTGCTGTATTTAACTATGCAGATGTGATGATAGATATCGCTATTGTTTGGATTCTGCTCCTCTCTTATTTTGGAAAAGAGAAAGAAACCCAATCATAGCGATGCGATATTTCTTTCTCCTTCTCTATGCGGCAGCACTCTGGGGCGGTGCTGCGCCTACAGATATGACACCTTATGGCGTAGATAAGCATCACTATATGAAGATCCGGATTCTTGATCAGCTTTCGCTCTCATACCCCAATATTGATGGTCATCACTTTTTTGGTATTTCTGATTTGGCTTATGACCGGAAAAAAAATCGTCTCTACCTTTTGGGTGATCAGAGAGGGAAGATTTTCATATTTAATGCAGAGTTTGGAGAAAAGATTGAAAACTTCAAGCCACTTAGTGCGTTCAAACTGGTAGGCAGGGGAGGAAAAGCGTTTCGGAGCTGGAGAAGTGACAGTGAAGGGATGACACTCGACAGAAGCGGAAAATTGTTGATCTCTTTTGAGGGTCGCAGTAAAATTGGACGATTCAGTACAAAAGGAGTGATGCTCAAAGAGTATAGGCTTCCACCCAAACTGCTCAATGTAAAAAACTATCGAAGCCGAAACAAGTCACTGGAATCGGTAGTGCAGCACCCGAAATATGGAATTTTAACTGCAGCAGAGTGGCCTCTGAAAAGAGACAAAGCCAAGGACCAGACGATCTATTCGCTTTCAGGAAAAGAGTGGCACTTCAAAGCGGACTCAGCCACCAGCAGTGCGGTGGTCTCCATGGAGGTAATGGATGATGGTAATCTCCTCGTGCTGGAGCGTGCCTATAGCGGCCTAAGGAATCCTGTCGTGGTCACACTCAAGAAGGTTTGGCTCAGGGGGTGTAAGCGAAAAGGCAAAAAAAGGAAATGTCGAAGTGAAGTGCTGGCCCGTTTCAGCAACACAGACGGCTGGGGCATTGATAACTTTGAAGGTTTGACGAAAGTGGGTAAAAACCGTTATGTGATGGTCAGTGACGATAATGATAATTTTTTTCAGCGGACACTGTTAGTTTATTTTGAAGTAATTGAGTAGCTGTCTTGTATAGTTCTCGAAATCGCCTAT
Source organism: Campylobacterota bacterium (assembly GCA_034722775.1). Taxonomy (GTDB): domain Bacteria; phylum Campylobacterota; class Campylobacteria; order Campylobacterales; family Sulfurovaceae; genus SZUA-451. The sequence continues at coordinate 16,931 of JAYEOH010000045.1, forward strand.
TTAAATAGGCTCCAAATAATCTAAAAGCTGTGTGTGTACTTTCCCGTTACTTGCCACAACCCCTTTGTTATCAAAATCAAATACTCCCCCGGAAGTATTGGTGACTTTGCCGCCTGCTTCGAGTAGGATTAAAATTCCCGCAGCGACATCCCAGGGTTTGAGATCAATCTCATAAAATGCATCGGTCTTCCCCTCTGCGAGATAGCAGAGATCGAGTGCTGCTGCACCGAGTCGTCGTATGTCACGGATGTGGGGCAGGAGGTCTGTGAGGGATTTGATGACCCATTTGTATTCGATCCCCTGATTGACTTTGGCGTAGGGGAAACCGGTAGCGATGAGGGATTGCTGCAGGTCTGCCTGATGTGAGACAGAAAGTTTGACCCCGTTGCAATAGGCGCCTTCTCCTGCCTCAGCCCAGAATAGCTCTTCAAGGATAGGATTATAAACGACAGCCATCACAGGAGCGCCGTTCTCCCAGATACCGATAGAGATCGCCAGGTGGGGGATGCCGTGGACAAAATTTGTCGTGCCATCGATTGGATCGATATAGATGGCTTTTTGGGCGTGATAGTTATCTTTTTCGGAATGGCTCTCTTCGCCTATGAGTGCGTAGTCTGAAAAATCCTTTTTGAGCGCATCCAGGATGAATGCTTCTGTCTGCACATCATAGTCGGTAACGAGATCAACGAGACCCTTGTGGGTCACTTGCTTGTTGGCGCGAAAGCCCTCCCTGACGATCTTGCCGGCTTCCATGGCAATGTTTTTGAGTATTTCTATTTTTTTCATAGTGACAGTATATCTAAGTATTCCCGCTTTCTCACTCTGGGCTTGGTCGACTTGTCGACCATATAGTATTGCAGATTCGCTATAATACTGCCATGAAACAGATAATAACGATTGTAATTGCAGCCCTATTGTTGATAGCCTTGGGTTTTTTTACCATGAAAGCTTACCAGAATGCTAAGTCATACGAAGAGATATCACGGATCATTGTAGAGAAGCACAATGTGACGCAGCTCAGCACAAACCAGCTCAAAAAACTGGGGGATATCCTCTCTCTGGGATTTTATGATGGCTACGATGAGGTGCTCAGGGAGCAAAGCAGACTTCTGGAGACACAACTGTTTTTCAAACAAAGAGCCATACGCTATACACTCTATGCGACAGGAAGCGCTGTTTTGCTTCTGCTGCTCTATTTTGTGATGACCTTGCAAATGTTTACTGTGACGGTGAGCCTGGCTGCTCTGATCGCTTTGGCAGGCGGGCTTTTGACACCTATTATGATGATGAGTATCCACAAGGAGGTACAATATCTCGGTGATGTCATCCTGACTATGGAATCCAAAAGCGTTCTGGGTTCGATCGCCAAACTCTTTGAGGGCGGAGACTATATCGTGGGAGGTGCGCTGCTTCTTTTTTCTATCGTGCTGCCACTCCTCAAAACACTTTCGATGCTGTTTGTGGCACTCTTCATCAATAACAAGGCAGCTCACTCTGTGGTGCATTTTTTCAAGCTATTGGGGAAGTGGTCGATGGCAGATGTCTTCGTCGTAGCGACTTTTCTCGTCTATCTCTCGGGAAGCAAGGGAGAGATGAGCCGCGCTGAGGTGCAGATGGGGATCTACTTTTTTCTTGCCTATGTGATCCTCTCGATGATCGCAAGCCTCAGTGCAGATAAGATGCTGCAGGAGAACAGAGAAGCGTAGTGCATATCTATGTGGACTATATACATGCAGAAGCAAAAGGGTCATTTCAGAAAAAAGTTTTATAATACAGCTTAAATTGAGATATAGATTTGTTACGGTAATTCGATAGGAGAGAGATTGAAAATTCAAAATATGATGAAATTGTTCAGTGTAGGCGTGATAGCACTGATAATGGCAGGGTGCAGCAGTGAGTTTGATGAATGGCAAGATGATTTGGGGGAACCGACATCCGTTCCCGGAGGCACAGCAAACGCGCCGGCAGAAATGAGTTTGGATATGAGTAATGTCATTGTAAAAAATGCCTATTACAACTACTTTAAGTATGAGGCAAAGGAGGGCGAGAAGCTCGATATTCAGTCTGTATTGGAGAATGCAATACTCGCTTCTCAAAGAGAGGAGTGTCAGCAGTCCGGGGATACTTATATCGTCGTATATGATGCCGGAATGACTCAATTGGAAGGATTTAGAACATGTACCGTGAGCTTATCGGTGGAGTTTCCGGTAGATGGGAAATATATTTTTCAAATAAAATATCCGGGCAATGAAGGATATTTTAACGCTGACTCTTCAAGGCACTAAAATATATAAAAGGAGAAATCATGGCTTTTTTACAATCATTCGGTGCTGCTGAGGTTGTGACCGGCTCCTGTCATCTGCTGCAATTGCAATGCGGGATAAATATTTTGATAGACTGCGGAATGTTTCAGGGAAGTGTCGGGGAGCGAAACCACGAGCCTTTTGGATTTGATCCTGCGGATGTGGATTTTCTCCTGTTGACACATGGTCACCTTGACCATGTGGGACGTACTCCAAAACTGGTCAAAGAGGGTTTCAGGGGTACAATTATAACACACGAGTCGACGATGGATCTCGCTGAGGTAGTGATGCTTGACAGCGCCCATCTGATGAAAGAGAGCTACAAGACGCGCTATAGAAAGGCACAGCGTATTGGAAAAGAGAAGGAGGTCAAAGAGCCTCTCTACAGCGAGAGTGATGTACGCGCTGTTTTTCACCGTCCCTTGATTTTCACCGCCTATGATGAGCAGATCGATCTTGGAAATGGTATCTTTGTGACTTTTAAAAATGCAGGGCATATTCTTGATTCGGCGATCATTCAGGTGATGTTTGAAGAGGATGGAGCGAAAAAAACTGTTGTTTTCAGCGGTGATCTCGGCAATGACGATGATTTGGTGATGCCTTCGCCTGATATCATTGAAGAGGCAGATGCTCTTTTCATCGAATCGACCTATGGAGACAGAAATCATAAGGGGGTTACTGAGAGTGATATCGAACTCCAGGAAGTGATCAAGGAGACATTCAAGAGAGAGGGGAATGTTCTCATACCCTCTTTTGCCATCGAGCGTACACAGGAGATCCTCTGCCTGCTCAAGCAGATGTATGATAGCGGAGAACTACCCGCATGCCAAATCTTCCTGGATTCGCCTATGGCGATCCGTGCGACAGAGATATATAAGCGTTATCATGAAGAGTTGAGTGAGTGCTGTAATAAATTTCTGGAGCGGGATGGTACGATTTTTGATTTCCCCTATCTGCACTATACACTCAGAGTACAGGATTCGAGGAAGATCAACAGAGAGGATTCACGCTGCATTATCATCGCCGGTGCCGGTATGTGCAACGGCGGTAGAATACTGCAGCACTTCAAGCATCGTCTCTGGAATGAGAATAATGCACTGGTATTTGTCGGATATCAGGTGGAGGGTACCATGGGACGAAAAATTGTAGATGGTGCTAAAAAGATCAAGGTTTATGGCGAAGAAGTTATCGTCAAAGCCAAAGTGCACACCATTAACGGATTTTCAGCCCATGCGGATCAAAATGGTCTTATTAAGTGGATGGATAAGTTTACAAGACTGGATAAAATTTTTCTCATTCATGGAGAGAGAGACAAGCAGGAAATTTTCCAAAAAGAGATAGAAAAACGATTGGGTAAAAAATCACATATTGTGAAACAGGGAGAGAAAATCGGGATTTGACTTTTAATTTTTGCCGATAAACTCTTAAATATTTTGCATGAAAGGAAGATATTGAATAAAAGAAAACATATCGCCATTTTCGGTCCTACAGGCTATATTGGTACTAAAATACTTATCAATATGTATAATCAGGGTCATCGTCTCAGCCTCTTTTCGCGCAATATCCGCAAGCTCTCCTTTTTGCAGGATGATTGTACGCTTCTTATGTCAA
>JAYEOH010000046.1:0-2556 GCA_034722775.1 Campylobacterota bacterium
TTGGTCATACCGGTATACTGCACCCAAAATGGAAATATCTTTTTCTGAACAGTTACTGTCTCGACGACGAGCGGTGGCGGTGCTTTCGGTGCTTCCGTCTTTTTCTCTTCACCGCAACCGGATAGAAAGAGCAGGGAAAAAGAAAATAGGGTCAAATATAGATATTTACTTGAAGTTTTCATTAGAGTGATGCCTCGCTTTTATTGTTTATGGCTTATGGTACTATATAACTCTTTAAATGTGCCTCTAGTATCATCAAGTCAGGTGCAAGATGGTCTTCTTTTGATTTGGTATTATTGAAGAAGCAGGTGTGAAGATGCCGGTTGAAAAGAGAGAGTTGAAAGGTGTAAAAGCTATAATACATGACGAAAAAACAAAGGAGAAAAAATGGAATTAAAATATGTAGGTGCAAGACCGATAGTCTCTCAGCATGGTGTGAGTTTTGATCAGACGCAGCCCGATAGCTATACTTTTTTGAATGCTGCCATAGAGCTTTTGGAGGCATTGAGTTTCGATACGACAGGAGGTGGCAAAGTATATCTCAGCAATCTAAGCGGGAAAGATTACAACGGTCGTCAATTGGCTGACATGCTTAAAAAACATTGTGTAGATGAGGCTGATGTTTTTGCTTCCCGGGAGGAAAAAACAAGTGCAATGGTCAACAAGTATACTGATCAGGTCAAAGAGAATGACAGGATCACTGCAGATGAGCGTGGTGCGTGGCTCGGTAACATCAAGATCATGCGTGACTACTATCTACAATATGTTACCAATGAAAATGCCTATCGATGTGCATTGAATGCATTGGCGGATCAACTCGATAGCCTGCATATAGATGAAGTGACGCTTGCAGCAGGAAGAAACTATGGTCTTGTGCTGAGTCATTTGATTCCGGTATTGACACACCACAGACCTCCTTATGATGCCACATTGAGTGTTGATGATAAAGATGGGGCAGTCGTAGTGACATTGGATATGAACCGATCGAAAGCACTGGGCGTTTGATAATTAACAGAAGGATAAAACATGAAAAAAAGAGTCAACAATGTTGTAGATGCAAAAGCGGAGATCGCAAAACTCAAGAATGAGAATTGTGCAGAGGATGATGTATTTTACCAGGCGATGGAAGAGGTTCTGCTCTCTATCGTACCACTCTTCAAATCTGAAGAGATCTATCAGAGGAGTGAAAAAAATGCTATCGTAAGAAGATTGATTAAACCAGATAGAGTGATCAAATTTAAAGTCTCGTGGCTGGATGACAATAATGAAGCACAGGTTAATACCGGTTACAGAGTACAGTTCAATAATGCCCTTGGACCCTATAAAGGAGGTCTGCGTTTCCACCCCAGTGTCAATGAAGGTATTTTAAAGTTTTTGGGTTTTGAGCAGATCTTGAAAAATGCATTGACGGGCTTGCCACTTGGAGGCGCCAAAGGCGGAAGTGACTTTGATCCCAAAGGAAAGAGTGACTTTGAAGTGATGAAGTTCTGCACAGCATTTATGTCGGAACTTCACAAGTATATCGGACCGCGCACGGATGTCCCTGCCGGAGATATCGGTGTCGGTGCACGGGAGATAGGTTATCTCTTTGGCACTTACAAGCAAATCACATCAGCCTTTGAGGGTGTACTGACCGGAAAACCATTTTTCTTCGGTGGCTCTCTGATGCGCCCTGAGGCAACTGGTTATGGCGTGATATACTTTACGCAGAAGATGCTGGAACTGGAAGGAAAAGAGTGCCTGAAAGACAAAGTATGTACTGTCAGCGGTGCAGGAAATGTCGCACTTCATGCAATTGAAAAACTGCAGGAGATCGGTGCCATCCCGGTGACTTGCACTGATTCCAGAGGAACTATTTACGACGAGAGGGGTGTTGACCTTGCTCTTCTCAAGGAGTTAAAGTTGGAGAAACGGATCTCTCTAGATGAGTATGCCAAAGTGCATCCTGAAGCACAGTACATTCCTTCCTCAGAGTACCCGGAAGGCGGTCACGCTGTCTGGAATATCCCCTGCTATGCAGCATTCCCTTGCGCAACACAAAATGAGTTGACAGCAGCGGATGCCAAAAGCCTTATAAAAAATGGCTGCCAGAGTGTAACCGAGGGTGCCAATATGCCTTCCACAACAGAAGCCGTACATATTATGCTCAAAAGCGATATTTGTCTCGCTCCTGCAAAAGCTGCCAATGCCGGCGGTGTTGCAGTGAGCGGCTTTGAGATGAGCCAAAATGCTTCAATGACCAAATGGTGTTTTGAGGAGGTGGATGCCAAACTCAAAGCAACGATGGAAGATATTTGTGAAAATGTTTCCTCTACAGCCAAAGAGTATGGTGTCGCAGGCAACTATGTCGATGGTGCCAATATTGCCGGATTTAAACGCGTTGCCGATGCGATGATGGCTGAGGGTATCTGATAGTTCTCCGGGGAGATTTTATGATATGCATTTCGGTATTGATTTGCATATCGCCCGGCTTGTTAATTTTGTGATACTGTAGCAGCTTTTTTGGAGTTTGATGTGCAGTTCTCTACACAACTTTTACACAATTCCCTGTATAAT
>JAYEOH010000046.1:2656-4647 GCA_034722775.1 Campylobacterota bacterium
TTTATGATATGCATTTCGGTATTGATTTGCATATCGCCCGGCTTGTTAATTTTGTGATACTGTAGCAGCTTTTTTGGAGTTTGATGTGCAGTTCTCTACACAACTTTTACACAATTCCCTGTATAATAGACTCCAATAAACCCGAAATATGCATTAGAAATCACAAATCTAGCATTTATCATTGCACCAAGGACATTTGTGAGAAAATCATCGATTAACCTTTGGGTTAACCTCAAATTTTTCACAAACACCCCAGGCACAAGCATAAACGCTATTTTCAGTAATTCTGCTGCATATTTCGGGTTAAAAAATGCGACTACCGATAATATTTTTTTGAAAAGGGGGAGTAATGAGGCGGATAATACTTGCTTGTTTACTTGTGGGTTTGATGGCTGGATGCGAAAGCAAAGAGGAGAAAGAGCAAGCCAGGCAGGCTGAACTCTTTAAGCAGGAGCATATTCAAAAAGCTGAGAAAGAGGCGGCGGCAAAAGCATTTGCAGAGCAAGAAGCGGCCAAAATGGCAGCTGAAGAAGCCAAGCTGGCAGAAGAGAGAGCAAAGAATCCCTCTATGATGAATAAAATGGGTGTCACAATGCAGGACGGCAAGCTGATTATCGATACAAATAAAACAAAAGAGTTCTTCTGGGCACTTGAAAAAAACCTCGATGGCATCGACAGAGAGCTCCAGAAGGGCAACCTTACGGTTATGAAGCCCGCAGGTATTGAAGTGACAAAAGATAAGGTGAGCATTGACCTCAACAAGAGCAAGAGCTTTTTTGATAGCTGGGGAAAACAGATGGAGTTTTTCGCCAAAGAGTTTGACAAAATGACTAAAATGCTTCATAATGATACACAAACCCAAGGAGAAGAGAAATAATGCAGCAGATAGATATGAATTCACCTGAGTTCCAGACAGAGATGGAGAAGACTCAGGTTTTTGTAGAGAAGGTAAACAACCAATTTGGTTTCGTCCAAAACCCCAATGAAGAGGTCAACGAAGGGGTTGTGATGGGCTTGGCGCGCAATCGTTTGATGTACGGCAAACGATTTTGCCCCTGTTTTATGGTGATCGGAGAGACCAAAGAGGAGCAAAAGGAGGCAGACAATCGTATCTGCCCCTGCAAGCCTGCCCTGGAAAAAGAGATCCCCGAAGACGGGCTGTGTCATTGCGGTATCTTCTGCACACCTGAATATGCCGAGTCGCAAAGGGTCAAGGATGAGATCGAAGAGGTTGTTCATCAACACTCCAAAGGCTTGACCCATGAGCAGGCAGAGATACTGCTCAAGCAAGAGCAGCTCGATGGCGATGAACTGGAAGCATTGATCGAAGCGAGAGAGCTGGGAATGATACGCTTCGAGCTGGTAGATGTGCGTGAGTATATGGAGTATCAGATGGGCCATATCGTTGGTACGGATACATTGGTGCCGACTTCACAGTTCTATGCCAAAGTCGAAGAGATCGCCGACAAGAAGCAGACGCCGATCGTTGTCTATTGTCATACCGGCAGCCGAAGCTTCCAGGTACAGCATGCGATGAAATCACTCGGGTTTGAGCAAATTAGCAACCTGCAGTATGGTATTATCAGCTTCAACGGGGAGACGCAGAGGGGATAACTGCCCTTTTCCTTCGACAAGCTCAGGGAGCAGATACACCGGTGATTGAGTTTGTCAAAGCTATAGAACGGAATGCAGATGAAGAATCCAAATAGAAAAACAGTTTCAAAGCTCGATGAACTTCCTAACATAGGAAAAGCAATGGCTGGCAATCTTCAGATGATTGGCATCGACCATCCGAAGAAACTTATCGGAAAAGAACCATTCGAACTATATGAGACACTTTGTGAAAAGAGAGACAAAAGACAGGATCCATGTGTTATCGATGTATTTATGTCGGTTGTTCACTTTATGGAAGGCGGAGATCCGCTTCCCTGGTGGTCATTTACCGATGAAAGAAAGCATATTGCCAGCAGCAAGGAGAAATAGCCACATCA
>JAYEOH010000047.1:0-4633 GCA_034722775.1 Campylobacterota bacterium
GAGGTATTCAATCTTAAATTCATGAGGAAGTCGTCGTGCAGGTGATAGTGATATCAACTCATTACATTATCAAAAATTTTCTGTCACGCAACCCTCATATTCTCTTTTTCCGAAACTCAACTTTGTCTATATATAACGCTAGTGCGATATCGATATCTCCACCTTTTCTGCTTTCATCCGTACGACTGCCAAACAGATAGGTCTCTGTATCTCTAAAGCATTTGCAAATACAATCAACTATTAATTTTTTGCAAGAGAAGCAACTCTCTCCTTTAGTACTCTTTTGAGTACTTTCCCTGTAGCATTTTTTGGAAGCTCATTTACTATATGGTATGATTTTGGAAGTTTGAAATCAGCTAGATGTTCGCGCAGATGAGTGCGCAGGAGATTTTCGTCGATCGTATCGATCTCATCTTTGAGTTCGATATAGGCTACCGGAATTTCTCCGCTTTTTTCATCAGGAGTACCTATGACGGCACTTGCTGCAATGCCCTCAAACCTATCTATCACCTCTTCGAGCTCTCTGGGGTAGATATTAATCCCTTTGGAGATGATCAAATCTTTCTTTCTATCCACGATATAGAGATATCCCTCCTCATCCATATAGCCCATATCTCCGGTCAAAAGCCATCCGTTGATGATCGTTGCCGCAGTTGCTTCCGGTCTGTTGAGATATCCCTGCATGATGTTGTCGCCGGCAGTGATAATGTCTCCTACTTCGCCGCTGCGGAGTTCTACCATATTCTCATCAACAACTTTGATCTCATAGCCGGGCAGTGCAGGGCCGACAGATTTGGCTTTGGGCTTCTCCATCGGGTTGACACAGACAGCAGGTGCTGCTTCACTCAGTCCGTATCCCTCAAGAAGTGTTACATTTTTGAATTTTTCACCCATAGATACCAATGTTTGTTCTTGCAGGGCTGCTGCACCCGAGATAAAGACTCTCAGGTTGTTGAACCACATAAAGTACCATGGCAGTTTTGCTTTTGAGAGCGCATTGTATACATCGGGGATTCCTATGAAGATCGTCACACGCTTCAGCAGTACTTGCTTGAAGATATTATTGAAAGGCTTGAGTGATTTGACAAGCACAATACTTCCTCCGATATAGAGAAACAATATCACACCAATGGAAAGAGTAAAAGAGTGAAACATCGGTAGAAAGACAACTACTCTGTCCTTATTGGTAATATTCATAAGATCAGCACCCGATTCACAGTTGGAAAAGATATTTTTATAACTGAGCATCGCTCCCTTGGGATTGCCGGTTGTTCCTGAGGTGTAGATGATGACTGCAGTGTCATCAAGCTTTCGGACTACGACTTTCGCCTCAGACTTTTCCTCAATAGTCTCTTCAAAGCTGATATTGAATCTATCGGCAGCCTCAAGTCCCCCTTCCCAGACGGTCAGATGGCATAATGTATCGACTTCTGCCTGACGCACTACTTTTTCATATATAGATGAAGCGACCAGAAGTGTTGCGCCGCTATCTTCCAGGATATAGCGAAGCTCTTCTGACTTGAGAAATGTATTGACCGGAACAGCGATCGCTCCGAGTTTGGAGAGGGCAAAAAGTGTAACAATATATTCGGGAGAGTTCCTCAGGAAAAGTGCAACCTTGTCACCTTCTCTGATCCCTTTGGATTGTAAAAAACCTGCAAAAGCATCGACTCTTTTGAGCAGCTCACCATACCGTATCTTTTCATCTCCCACAAAGAGAGCGGTTTTGCGCCCCTGTTTTGCCCCTTGGGAGAGGATCAGTTCATAGAAGTTATTGAAGCGATAACGCACTCTTCTAGTACTCGTAGGAGATGCCGAGTGTAGTCAAATATGCACCGCCCCCAGTGAAGGTTCCTCCGTTGGCAAGGACAGCATTGTCTGCGACCCCTCTGGTGACAGAGATGGTGTCTTTTGCGTCATATAAAAATGCCAAACCCCAAGAGAGATTTTCTGTCTGCTGGTATCGAAATCCCATTGAAAATATCTTGGCATCACTGTCGGGAAGTTCAAAGCCAAGCGTTTTTTCGACAGCCGGTGTTTCATCGAGAGCGAAGCCCATCATTGCTGTGACTCCATTTTCCATCGCGATGGTCGCACCGATCCTGAAGGTATTGGTATCTTCCCAATCTTTGGGAATAGGGGTGTCAAAGATAGGTGTCAATGGTCCGATATTGGCGCCGCCATACTCAAAGTCAAGTGTTTCGTATGCAGACCAGAAGGTTCGCTCGTAGTTAAATTCCAGAGTAAACATATTGTTCCATGTTTTGCTCGCAGCGATATTGAGCGCAGCAGGCAGGGGCACCGAGACAGTAGCAGCTCCATGATACATCTCCATCCCTCCGGCAGAAAGTGTAGCCGTACCCTCTTCGTCCAGGTCTACTTTGGAGCGATAGGTGAGTGCCAGATTGATATCACTCGTCGGTTTGTAGGTGAGTGCCAGATTGTATCCGAATTCGATCGTATCTCCCTCCATATCCCGCGCGATATTGGCTCTGGGGTCATCGATAATGACACTCATTTGATCACCATTGCTCTTGACAATACCCTCACTGTACACCAATCGAACGCCGCCGGCAACACTGAACTGCTCATTGACGCGATAAGAGAGTGATGGATTGAGTTCTACAATTTTCAGTGTAAACTCTTCTGCATACGCTTTCTGCGCCGGAGTGTTCCATCTCTTGGTCAAACCGCCCGGTGCTGTCAGACTCACACCCCATCGATAATCACCGTATGCCCTGGAGACATAGTGCAAAAAAGGAATAGGGATGCTCTCTGTCTCAGACTTTCCTGAATAGGGAGCTGCCAGGTTATAGGTGTTGGCAGGAAGATATGCCAGTGTCAAACCGCCCTCTATATACTGTTTGTCATCTGCCATAAAACTCATATTGGCAGGGTTGAAATAGTTGGCATCTGCCCCATCTGTATGTGCTACATACGCTGCACCAAGCGCCATCGAATTGAGTGACTGCTCGGGAATTTTGTATCCCCCTGCCATCACGACACTGCTTGCTATGGCACTCAGTGCCAACCCTTGTACGATTCTCTTCATATTTTTCTCCTTGTTTTTAATTGGCTAAAATCACTTCACTAAAGCATACAGTTCTTTGATCTCCTCTGCCCAAATCGTCTCGTCGATTGTCTCCAGTATCAATGGGATGTCATCCATCCGTGGATCATTCATGATAAACCCAAAAGCATCCCATCCGATCTCACCCTGCCCAAGAGAGTGATGACGATCGACATGCGAACCAAGTGGAGGCTTGGAATCGTTGAGGTGCATCCCCATCAGATACTCAAATCCGACGATAGACCCAAATGCATCCATCGTTTTGTCATACGCTTCCCGGGTACGCAGATCATACCCGCCGGTAAAAGTATGGCAGGTATCGAGACATACGCCGACTCTGCTTTTCTCTTCAATCCCCTCAATGATAGACGCCAGGTGTTCAAACCTGTATCCGAGATTGCTCCCTTGTCCGGCAGTATTTTCGATGACCAGCTTGACATCCGAGTCTCTGGTCGCATCGATTGCCAGATTCATCGAAGCAGCGACAACCTCCAGGCAATGGTTTTCAGCTTCCGTGACCTTCTCTTCGCGATCCGGATCTTTTTTGGGAATTTTGACGAGGTGGGATCCCGGGTGAAAATTGAGCTTATCCAGCCCAAGCTGCTCACAGCGCTCAAGTTCATCGATGAAAGCTGCTCTAGACTTCTCCAGTTTTTCCGTCTCAGGATGCCCCAAATTGATCAGATAGCTGTCGTGGGGAAGGACATGTTTGGGCAATATGCCCGAGAGTGCAAGGTTTTTTTTGAAAAGCTCGATGGTTTCGCTGTCCAGGGGTTTGCCTGCCCATTGGCGTTGATTTTTGGTAAAAAGTGCAAACGCCTTCGCCCCTATCTTCATCGCATTGAGCGGCGCGTTGTAGACACCTCCGCCGGCACTGACATGTGCCCCTACATATTTCATTGTTTGGTTACCTTGATAATGATTTGGTTGATTGTATCACGGAAAATGATTTGATTATTTAAAACTGTATAAACGATATTGTATCTATTGGGTTTTTGAATATTCTGTGTAAAGCCGTTACGCTTTTTGGCCAGTGATACACCTCCGTAGAGCGGCTTGCCTCTGAAGATATTTTCCAAAGTATCCCCCGGATAATAGGCAGAAAGAAGCTCTCGGTTGAAACTCTCTTTGGTCATACAGCTAAATCGGCTCATACAGATAGAATTCCCATCTATTTTCAAGCGCATCAGTGCAGACCCGGAGCCATATATCTCAACCTGAAGCCGCTTGCCGCTATCGGAGATAAATCCCATATCTGCATAACGAAACGAGGGAGATTTCCATACGATCATAGCGCTCTGTGTTCTCTGCGGCTGCTTATCCGCACACCCCGACAAAAATAGTATCGACAGAAGAAGTGCTATCCCATTAGTTATCACAAAGTATCTTATCTGCATTGTATAGCCTCTTTTTGCTGCCATTATACACAAATTTAAGAGATTTTTAAGCACTCAAAATATATAATGCCGTCCACAAGTTACAGTTGGCCCCATCGTCTAGCGGTTAGGATCCATGGTTTTCATCCATGTTACCGGAGTTCGAGTCTCCGTGGGGTCACCACTT
>JAYEOH010000048.1:0-15312 GCA_034722775.1 Campylobacterota bacterium
AGTATCTATATTTTGGCTTTGACAATCTTCTAAAAGCAGGAACTTTAGAATTTAGGACTTTAGGTGACGACTAGCCACTATTACCATTTGTCATCCTATATATTTTAGTCTCCTCTTTTTCTATGCAGTGCAAGTATCTCTTCGGCACCCAGATCGAAGTCATTGGTTGCTATGGCTTTATCATTCAGCCTCTCCCACTGATCAGCTTCGATATTCTCTATCTCATAGCGTACACTTTTATCTTTTTGTCCTGTGTAGTAACAGTCTCGAAATTACCTCCGCAGGCAGAGCCTACGGAACATTATGGCTACATAGATGTCCTACTTGATCACCGACCAAGAAAATCACTGAACTGGAGGACTCCCTATGAGGTATTTTATGGAATAGAATTAGCAGCTTAGGATAATTAAGGTATGATTTTTAATAAGAAAATTGCACTTCGGGGTTAAATTCGGGGTTTATAAAAGTTAGTTCTGAGGGACCTACCCTCATCAAAATTTGATGCTTGGCAGTGCCAAGCCCGAAGATCAATTCCGTGTATTCCCAATCCCAAAGAACCGCTTGATACGCTCACAGATCGTGACAGAACCTGTCTCGATGTGACAGACTTCAACTTCTTCTGTATTACCGACAAGCTCGGCGATTCGCTGAGGCTGCTTTTTGCCTTCTATGATAAATCTCAATGCATTAAGTCGGATAAATCCTTCTGCATCTGACTGATCATAAACCTCATCCTCCTCGAAGGTAGAGTGCTCTTCACTGTAGAGAGAGAGGTCTGATTCTCTTCCCACTACGGTTACATTACCTTTGTAGAGTTTGAGTTTGACTTCACCCTCCACATTTTCCTGTGTCGCATCGATCGCTGCCTGCATCATCTTGCGCTCCGGAGACCACCAGAAACCGTTATAGATCAGCTTGGCATATTTTGGCATCAACTCATCTTTGAGATGCGCCTCTTCCCTGTCTAAAGTAATTGACTCGATTGCCCTGTGCGCCTTGAGCATGATCGTTCCGCCCGGTGTCTCATAGCAGCCTCTGGCTTTCATACCTACATAACGATTTTCAACGATATCGATACGACCTATACCATGTTTATTGCCATATTGATTGAGTGTTTCGAGGATCGTTGCCGGACTCATCTCTTCACCGTTGATGGCGACAGGATCACCGAACTTATAAGTGATACTGATGTATTCTGCTGTATCCGGAGCCTCTTCGGGACTTACAGACCAGAGCCACATATCCTCTTCGGGTTCTGCGGCAGGATCTTCGAGTATCATCCCCTCATAAGAGATATGCAAAAGGTTTGCATCCATAGAGTAGGGAGACTTCTTCCCTTTTTTATCGATCTCAATCCCATGCTCCTGAGCATAAGCCAAAAGCTTCTCTCGGCTGTTTAGGTCCCACTCTCTCCAGGGCGCGATCACGGCAATACTTGGATCAAGTGCCAGATAGCCAAGCTCGAAACGAACCTGGTCATTTCCTTTTCCTGTCGCTCCGTGCGAAACGGCATCCGCACCTGTCTGGTGTGCGATCTCTATCTGCTTTTTGGAGATCAGCGGTCTGGCGATCGAAGTTCCCAGGAGATATTCACCCTCATAGATTGCATTGGTCCTAAACATTGGAAAGACAAAATCTTTGACAAACTCCTCTCTAAGATCAAGTATGAAAATATTCTCAGGCTTAATGCCCATATCCAATGCTTTCTGACGTGCAGGCTCTACCTCTTCACCCTGCCCCAAGTCCGCAGTGAAAGTCACCACTTCACAGTTGTATTCATCCTGGAGCCACTTGAGGATAATACTCGTATCCAATCCTCCGCTATAAGCCAATACCGCTTTTTTTATCTCTTTTTTTGCCATTTTTCAAGCCTTTTATAAAGTATAATTATTTTTACGATTTTACCACACTATTGATAACAACCAAATAGACTTTGCCTTGACTATGCAAATCTTTTCTCACATTTTGATATAATCAACTTATCACAAATCTATCTTTTGGACTTAAAGGATACTATAATGCTACTTGGTGTCAATATCGATCATATCGCTGTACTGAGAGAGGCGCGCAGGATTGCCGATCCTGATCCGCTGGATGCATTGAGCATCGTCAAGCGTGCCGGAGCAGATCAGATCACAATTCATCTGCGTGAAGACCGACGGCATATCCGGGATAATGATGCTGAAAATATCGTCAGACTCTCTGCGCTTCCTGTCAATCTAGAGTGCGCCACTGCAGCGGAGATCATCGATATAGTTACCCGCCTCAAACCGCACCGTGCCACGATCGTTCCCGAGAAGCGTGAAGAGGTGACGACAGAGGGCGGGCTTGCTGTCACAGGAAAACAGAGTACGCTCAAAAAAGCGATTGGCAAGTTCCATGACAATGAGATTGAAGTCTCACTCTTTATCGATCCAACCGTGGAAAGTATCGAAGCTGCCCAAAGTCTGGGTGCAGAGTGGATCGAGTTTCATACTGGGAAATATGCCAATATCTATGCGATGCTCTATGGCAATCTCGGCAACACCCCTTATAGCATCCCTGAACTTGACCTCCCCAGAGATACGCTCAAAAAAATGCTCCATGATGAACTAAAAACCCTGCGCTGTCTCAGCTATGATGCAGCCGAAATGGGCTTGAGAGTTGCAGCAGGCCATGGACTCAATTATCAAAATGTCAAAGAGATCGTCGAAATCGAAACGATCGAAGAGCTCAATATAGGACAGTGTATCATCGCCCGCTCTGTTTATACCGGACTTGAACAGGCGACCCTCGATATGCGCGCCCTGATGCTCAGATAAAGGATAAAACCCAATGATACGCATCGCTGTCTCTGTCGGTGACCTCAACGGTATCGGCATTGAATTGGCTTTGAGAAACCATCAAGATATTTCCACAAAAGTCAAACCAATCTACTGCATCGATCGCACTATGCTGGAACAGGCGGCAGACTTGCTTCATCTTTCTATTCCTGACAATTTCCACACAACTGAAACAATCGCCGAAGCCTTTACGATCAAACCCGGAACAGTCGATAGGGCAAGCGGACACTACAGCTACGCCTCATTCGTCAAAGCAGTAGAGATGGCAAAAGCCAAAGAGGTCGATGCCATCGTCACCCTCCCCATCCACAAAAAAGCCTGGGAACTCGCAGGCATACACTACAAGGGTCACACAGATGCCCTGAGAGACTTCTTCGATGCCGATGCCATTATGATGCTCGGCTCCCCCAAAATGTATGTCGCCCTCTTCACCGAACATATCCCCCTGAGAGAAGTTGCAGATTCTATCAACGAAAAAGATTTGACACGATTTCTAATTGACTTCTATCATACTATAGACCATCCCCCATCGAGCATCGACCAAAAAATAGCCGTTCTTGGTCTCAATCCCCACGCCGGAGACAACGGAGTCCTCGGTGATGAAGAGCAGATCATCAAAAAAGCAATTGCCAATGCCCATCAATCTCTAAACAAAGAGCCCTTCACCGATCCGCTGGTTCCTGATGTAGCCTTCGTACCCCATACCAGAGCCAAATACAAATACTATGTCGCTATGTACCACGATCAGGGACTCACCCCTCTCAAAGCACTCTATTTCGACGAAGGGATCAATATCTCCCTCAACTTGCCCATCCTGCGCACCTCAGTTGACCACGGAACTGCTTTTAATATTGCTTATTGCGGCAGCAAACTCAATGGTTTGAGCTATCTAAATGCTGTAAACTATATCGTGAAAGCATAAAATTTCAATTATTTTGCAATATCTCTTGACATTATAATTTTTTTGAGCTATAATCCCGTCCACATAAGCAAAAAGCTTGGTGTTCATTGGGGCGTGGCCAAGCGGTAAGGCACCAGTTTTTGGTACTGGTATTCGGGGGTTCGAATCCCTCCGCCCCATCCACTTGGATTTACGGATCCTCACTTTCAATTGTCGCGGGATAGAGCAGTTTGGTAGCTCGTCGGGCTCATAACCCGAAGGTCGTAGGTTCAAATCCTACTCCCGCAACCAATCACAAGCATCGACTACAACGATATTTAATCAATATTCATCAACTTATTATAATTGTTTAAGTTTTCACTGGGTGGTACTTTTGAAAAAATTAATAACAATCACCATAGATTAGTATAGTTCTTCTCACAACTTTCTCTGCACTATAATCTCTAATCCTTGTAGACAAACTTACTATATAAATCCATTAAAATCCCTATAGATATATCCCCATCTCTACCTTGTGGCGCTCAAAATCAGGATCGTCTATCGACTTCACATCAGTTATTGCTCGCACATAATGTAAGGGAAAATCATATTCACGGGTGCCTCTGAGGACATGTTCTTTGTACCAGTGGAAGGGTTGGCGCTCAGGGTCGATATGGGTGGCATAGTAGGTGGTGGCTTCCAGATGCTCACCATCATCTGTCACGACCGTGATCATCTTCTCTTCGTAGCCCTTGCCCAATCCTTCTATCTGATCAAGGATAGGCTTATGCGTTTCGCAGATTTTATAGAGCACTCCGATAATAGCGTCCTCTGTGTCACCCGTGTGGACGGCATCGCATTTGGCTGAACCATCTTTGCCGATCTTGTGAAACCTCAGCTCATGCTCTACCAGTAGCGCCACGACGACAAAATCAGCTGAGGGTATTCTCGCGCTCAACCTCTTTCGAGACATATTTGAACCGTATGCAAAATAGTACATTGTTTGACTCCCAAAAACTTAAACCAAATCAGAATGATCTAAAAAGATCAGCACAATATCGCGAAAAGATAAAGGAGAAGCAACTTCTTACGGCAGGCTATCTTGCTTTTACAGTAACCCCATCGCAAGTTTCGCTTCATCACTCATACTCTCTTGTCCCCAAGGTGGGTCAAATACGATGTCTACATCTATATTTTCCAAGCCGCTTTGCCTGTTTACAATGCTTTTCACTAAATCCACTATGACACTGGAAAACGAACAAGTAGCAGAAGTAAGTGTCATAGTGATTTTACACATTTTAAGCATGGAGACATCGTTTGTCCAGCACTTTATTTCGTAGATGAGTCCCAGGTCATAAATGTTTACAGGGAGTTCCGGGTCAAATATGAGTTTTAAGTGTTCTACGATCTTTTCTTCCATTTCAGTATCGGAAGGTTGCTTATCCAGGAAGGCTTTTCTTTCTGCTGCCATCTTTTCATCAATGCTCTTTTGTGTAGGCTTGTTGAATTTTTCATCATAAGCTTTGAGTTCTTCTATTGTCGTAGGTATGTCGTCTATTTGAATATCATTAGGGTCTTTTATACTCATTTTACACTCCTTCTTCTTTGCATTTTTGTGCATAGGTATACACTTTGTTTAAAAAAGCTTCCAGGCTTTGTTGGCGTACAGGAGAGAGGAGCTCTACCACGCCCATATCCTGCAGTTTTTCCGGATTGAAATTCAGTATCTCGTCAGGCGTACGACCCCCGAAGATATCAAGCAAAAGAGTCAGCATCCCTTTCGCCATCTCAGAGGTACCTTCCCCACGCAAGACAAGCAACCCATCCCTGCACTCACCCATGAGCCAGGCAGCAGAGGCGCAGCCCTCGACAAAAGTATCATCACTCTTTTCTTCTTCCGGGAGAGTGGTATGTTTTTTACCCAGATCGAAAATATACTCTATCTTGTCATTTGCCGTAGGAAAAAGATCAAAATCTTCCTTATACCGCTCTACTGTTTCTTCCATCGTCATTTATATATCCTTTTTTGCATAAAATGCCTTCTCAAAGCTCTCCTGTATCATCTCTTGATGACGGACATCTTTTACTGTCTCTATGAGAGTATTTGCAAAAGCGATGATGAGTATTTTTTTAGCTTCTTGCATGGAAATACCCCGTGACTGCAAGTAGAAGAGTTGTTTTTCATCAAGTTGTCCTGTCGTTGCACCGTGACTTGCCTCCAACTCATCGATATATATCTCAAGCTGTGGCTTAGCCGCCATATAGGTACCGACATTCAGCAAGATAGACTTTGAATTTTGTTCTGTTTTGGTATGTTTGGCTGTCTGCTCTACCCGTATAAGAGCATCAAATATACCTCTGGCATCACCTTCTAAAATATTTTTTGCTTCTTGCGCAGAACTGGAGTGCTCACCCTTATGTACAATTTGGGAAACAGTACCCCTTTTTGCATTCCCCGAGAGATAAAGCAGGTGACCCGCATCGATGTGGGCATGTTCTCCCAGGTCTGCTTTGAGCATCTGCAGGGCAGATGTATTACCGAAGTCAAAGGTTTTCAGTATGATACTTGCCTGTTTTTCTACCTTGACAGAGTGAGAAGCCATCATGTGGTAGGTGTCATCGTTTATGGTTTGGTTCTTGATGAGGCGAAGTGTACTATCCTGTGCCACAGTGACATCATATCCATAAAGCACCAGTGAACCTTGAGCACCCTCTGAGGCGAAACTCTCATAAATGGTCGCATGTCTATTGGCTTGGTTTTTTATGACAATGCGGTAGTGTATAAGCGTATCTTTTTGGGTATACCGGTGCAGTAACTCTACCTCTCTGTCTCCATCGATCTCTATGATGATGACATTCGGACGAAGCAGATGCCCCAGAAAGTAGAGCGGATCAAAATGCTCATCATCTGTATCACTGCAGATCCCATAATAAACTCTCAGATTTTCAGGTGCAGTCGTCACTATCCCATCGACTATTTCAAGTTTGTCTGCTTCCTGTATCTCCCTGGGTGCATAAGTGAGTGTTTTGTACTCTTTTTCCAAAAGCCTCTCAGCGTCAAAATAACGGTACGCCTCGCTTTTTTTGGTCGGCAGTCCAAGGGAAACGAGTTTTTCCAGCAAGGGGTTTTGTTCCTCCACTGCAAAGAATTTCACCAATGCCTCCGAGCTTTTATGGCGCAGAACATTGAAATCCAGACTGTCCGGTCTCATGACTCTTTAACCTCTATGATCTCTATATCATCATAACCGTCTTTCTCAAGCACTTCGACCAACTCTACGCCGGCAGTTTTAACGATCTTCCCCTCTTTGAGTACATGGATATAATCCGGTTCGATATAATCCAATATACGGCTATAGTGCGTGATAACAAGAAAAGAGCGTTTACCGTCCTTCATCCTGTTGATGCCCTCTGAGACAGCTCTGAGCGCATCGATGTCCAGCCCGGAATCTATCTCATCGAGTATGATGACTTCAGGTTTGAGTATGAGCATTTGCAAAATCTCGTTTCGTTTTTTCTCTCCGCCGGAGAAACCTTCATTGAGTGAACGGCTTATCATATCTGACTTCATACCCAGTGCTTCGAGGTGACTTTTCATCGCTCGCAAAAATTCTGCCGCGTTGAGCTCTTCTTTGCCTTCGTGTGTGCGCTTCGCATTGAGCGCGGTTCGCAAAAAGTAGGCATTGTTGACCCCCGGTATCTCTACGGGATGCTGAAAACTCAGAAAGATACCTTCCAGTGCCCGCTCTTCAGGTTCCATGTCGGTGATATTTTTTCCTTTATATAGAATCTCTCCCTGAGTCACCTCAACATCATAATGCCCCACTATGGCCTTGGACAGTGTTGACTTTCCTGCACCGTTTGGTCCCATGATCGCATGGACCTTTCCCTCTTCAAGTGTGAGGTTCAGTCCTTTCAGAATCTCTTTGTCGCCTATCTTTACATGAATATCTTTTATTTCCAATATCATCCTACACTTCCTTCTAATGTTAATTCCAATAAAGCTTTTGCTTCTACCGCATACTCCATAGGGAGTTGACTGAAGACCTGCTTGCAGAAACCATGGACAATCATGGAGACTGCATCTTCTTCACTGATGCCTCTTTGCCTGAGATAAAAAAGCTGTTCATCGCTTATCTTGGAGGTGGTCGCTTCGTGCTCCACCTGACCATACATATCTTTGGACTCCAGGTAGGGAAAAGTATGCGCACCGCAATCACTGCCTATGAGCAGAGAATCACACTCACTGTAGTTTCTGGCTCCCTCGGCATTGGCACCTATTTTAACCAATCCTCTGTAGGTATTCTGCCCCTTCATTGCAGAAATACCTTTGGAGATGATGGTTGAACTGGTGTTTTTCCCGAGATGTATCATCTTGGTACCTGTGTCTGCCTGCTGTGCGAGGGTCGTAACCGCTACAGAGTAAAACTCACCTACAGTGTTATCTCCTTTTAAAATACAGGAGGGGTATTTCCATGTGATAGCGGAACCTGTTTCCACCTGTGTCCATGATATCTTTGAGTTATCCCCTTTGCAGATACCCCGCTTGGTTACAAAGTTATATATACCCCCTTTGCCTGTCTCATCTCCGGGGTACCAGTTCTGAATGGTCGAGTATTTAATCTCTGCATCTTTCATAGTGACGAGTTCCACCACGGCAGCGTGGAGTTGATGTTCATCTCTGGTCGGGGCAGAGCATCCTTCGTTGTAAGAGACATACGATCCTTCATCAGCTACGATAAGTGTCCGTTCAAACTGCCCAGTATTGAGTGCATTGATCCTGAAATAAGTGCTGAGTTCCATAGGGCAGCGTACGCCTTTTGGGATGTAAACGAATGTGCCATCGGTAAATACCGCTGAGTTTAGTGCCGCAAAGTAGTTATCTGCCATAGGCACGACAGAGAACATATACTTTTTGATGAGTTTAGGGTGATCCTTGATAGCATCAGATATAGAACAAAAGATGACCCCATGCTTGTTCAACTCCTCAGAGTAAGTGGTCTTCACAGATACAGAGTCGAAGACAGCATCTACAGCGATCCCTTGCAGCTGTTTTTGTTCTTCCAGCGGAATCCCCAGTTTTTTATAAGCTTCAAGTATCTTGGGATCGACTTCATCCAGACTCTCCGGAGCTGTTTTGGGTGCAGAGAAGTATGAGATACTCTGATAGTCTATAGGTTCATACTCCAAATGTGCCCAGTGCGGCTCTATCATCTTTTGCCACTTGGCAAAAGCTTTTAGCCGTAACTCCAGCATCCACTCGGGCTCATCTTTTTTGTTGGAAATGAAACGTATCGTCCCTTCATTCAATCCAGGCGGAACAGTCTCTGTCTCTATATCGACTTCAAATCCAAGTTTGTAGTCTCCAGATACAACTTTATCCAGTTCTTCAGTTGCCATGGTATTTATCCTTCTTTTGGAGGTCTTTATAGGCACCTCCATTGGCGTTAAGCTAAGCTTTTAGGACGCTCGCACCCCAAGGGCATTTCCGATGGGCAACTTGTTCGAGCCAATGCTGTAATTAGTAGGCTTGAGCCTTTGCCTCAAACAAGTTTGAGGTTCCCAAAAATCCTTAGCTTAATGACATTGAGGGTGCCCTATAGTTAAACATGCCCTAGAGTATGTGTAGTACACGTGTAGTATAACTGCAAAAGTTTAAAAATTCAAGCGATAACCCGATACTGATGTAAACTATTTCCCTGTAACCAAAACTATCTCTTCCATATGGTATGTGATACGGGCTATATGATGACTGACCCGATCAAGCCATCTGACTGCTTCAAGCTTGCTGGTTCCCAGTGGTATATCGATCTCATCTTTTGCCATCTCCTCGACTACTCCATCCCTATATGGCGTTGTAGATTTGATGATCTGCTTCTCATTCTCCCGGGCACTCTTTTTGGCATCGGAAAATCTTTTGGCAGCAATGGCAGTGATCATACTATTGTTGGTCGTAATCATCTGCTGATGTTCCTGGTGCAGATCCGGGGATTTCTGTACAAGCTTTGCCCTGCACTCCTCTTCTTCGCAGCGCTCATGAAGGCGTTGGGCATGATCGAGTATATGTATCAACGCTATCACCTCTTTCCATTTGCTTCCTTTCTCCTGCTTTAGATCGATCTCATCGACATAGTTTTGTGTTTTATCCAGGGCTGATTGCAGCAGAGGCAGATCCGCTTTTTTGCCATCCCGAAGATCTCCAAGGATAAAGTTGATATGCCGCAGCAGTGCGATGAATTCATCCTGGGCCGAAATGCGTGCGGCTTCCAGCGCAAGGTCGGGCTCATCCAGCAATCTCTTATCCAATTTCCTGGTAAACTTTGGTTCCCTGGAGGGAATGATCTTCTCCATCATATGGGCAAATTGATGGGTAAAAGGCAGAACGATCAGGACACCCAGAGTATTGAAAAAGGTATGAAAAGCGACGAGAGCGATTTCAGCATTTTCCATCAGAGCATCCGGCGACAGGCTCTCCCATAGATAGGTATAGGGAGTGATCAACAAGATGGCCATAGCCCCTGTAAAAAGATTGTAGATGACATGGGAGAGTCCTGTTCTGCGGACATTCACGGATCCTCCGATCGATGCCATTGCGGCAGTCGCAGTGGTGCCTACATCCATACCAATGACGAGTGCTGCTGCCTGCTCGAAATTGATCGCACCGGCATAGAGCAGCGTCAGTGTGACTGCTACACCGGCACTGGAAGACTGGGTGATGAGTGTCGCAAGGATACCCAGTGCAACTAGCTGCACTCTCCCTATCCATGAATCAAAAGGCAGGTTATCAGGAGTGATGACCCCCTCAAAACCGCTCATAGCCTCCTGAAGTAGTGAGATCCCGACAAAGATCAGGCCAAAACCGGCCAGCGCATAGCCAAAGGAAGCGATCTTGTCTTTGAAAAAAAGCTTTAGTACAACACCGACTAATATGATGGGCAAAGCAATGATATCCAGTTGAAGCTTGAATCCAAACAGTGCCACCATCCAACCGGTGATCGTCGTACCGATATTGGCACCGAAGATGATCCCGAGTGACTCGGAAAAAGTCATCAGTCCTGCACCGACAAACCCGACAGCCATCACTGTTGTGGCACTGGATGATTGCAGTATCGCTGTAGTGACTGCTCCTGTCGCTGCACCGCTAGCCGGACTCCGGGTGAAACGTATCAAAGCATTTCTGATCGTATCTCCGGCCAGGGCACGCAGCCCATTCGTCATGACGATCATACCAAGCAGAAAAATCCCCAGTCCCCCGGAGGCTTTAATGATAGTCAGTATTAATGTATGATCCACCCATTACTCTCTGTTGAAGAAATAGATAACTCTACAATCGTTCAGCGAAATAGTTCGCCATATGCTCCAGCGTATCTACCTTCCCATAATCAGACTCGGGGACCTCTACACCCAGTTGCTCATTGAGAGCGGTCAGCACTTTTAGAAAATCAAACGAGTCTATCTCAAGTGATCGCTGCAGGTTTTCATCGGGTACGATCTCACTCTCTTCGATATCCGGTGCGATCAGCAGGATCTGTTCAGTAATGGCATTTTTTATCTCTTCTCTGGTCATAATAGCTCCTCAGGTTTTTGTAATATTTGGTTCAGCTTCTCCAGCAGCAGTGCCCCAATGCGTCCGTCTGTGGCACGGTGGTCACCGGAGAGGGTTGCCTGCATCACTTTTCGTACTGTTAGCGCATCGCCTTCAGCCCAGGGGGTGTCGGTGATACGACCCAATCCCACCAGCGCAACCTGCGGAGGGTAGATGACACCATAGACGAGCTCCACACCCAGGTCGCCCAGATTTGTGATAGTAATAGTTTGCTGCGTCACTTCGGCACTGCGTAGTTTTCCGGCTCGCGCACGCGAGATCAAATCACTCAGTGCCTTCATTGTCTCATCCAGGTTCATCTCCTGTGCATCCAGAAGTGCCGGCGTAATCACACCTCCCTTGCGCAGTGCAATGGCAATGCCTGGATGGACCGCTTTGCTGACCTGATGCGCATTATCTTTCCAGAAACCATTCAATTCAGGAACTTCTTTAAGCGCTGATACAACGGCACGGATCAAGAGTGCAGCCGGTAAAATCCGCTCCTGGATCGGGCGGCTGCTATTGTACTTTTCCAGCCATTGCAGGGAGAGTGTCATATTAATAGGAGTAGAGAGGTAGTAGTGTGGGATCTCTCTATTGGAGAGGCTCATGGCGGCGGCAATGGCTTGCCGCATACCATCTATGTAAGGTGTTTTAGCGGGTACCTTCTCCTCTGTTTCAGCAGCAGCTTCTACCTGTTTTATCCGGATTTTCCCTTCTGTTTTGGAGGCAAGTGCAGCCAAGTCCACACCCAGCTCTTTCGCTCTTTTGCGTGCTGCCGGAGAGGCCTGGATGCGGACATTCTCAATTGCCTCTTGCGGCACCTCTTCAAGCTCGGGGGAAGGCTCTGGTTCCAATGGCTTAGTGGACTGAGGTTTAGATATTGGGGCAGCCTTAGCCATTGGCTCCGCCTCTACTTCTGCAGTACTCTCACCTTCGGAGCGGATCAGTGCCAGCGGCGTTCCTACTTCACACTCGGTTTCGGTTTCGACCAGGATTTTTTCTATGATACCATCCTCAAATACCTCAATCTCGATAATCCCCTTACTGGTCTCCACTTCGGCGATCACCTGCCCTTTGTTGACTCTGTCACCCTCTTTGACCAGCCACTCCATCAAAACAGCCGACTCCATATCCGCGCCCAGACTGGGCATTTTAAATTCGCTCATGACTCCTCCATCAATTTGCGTGCCGCAGAAACGATCTTCTCGGGCTGAGGAATGGCTGCATCTTCCAGTTGCCTGGCGTAGGGAAGCGGTACTTCGACGGTGCAAACCCTCGCCATAGGAGCATCGAGTTCATAAAAAGCCTGTTCGTTGATGCGTGCCATAATCTCTGCCGAGATACTTCCCGATTTCCATCCCTCATCTACGATCATCACCCGATGTGTTTTACGGACAGATGTCATAATAGTCTCATCATCCAGCGGACGCAGGGATCGCAGATCGATTACTTCAGCATCGATCCCCTCTTTCGCAAGAGTTTCAGCAGCACTAAGAGCTTTAAAGAGATTGATCCCGTAGGCCAGGATAGTAAAGTCTTTGCCGGGACGATGCACAAGTGCTTTTCCGATAGGGAGCGGTGAAGCTGAAATATCTAATGATCCTTTAGTATTGTACAACAGTGAATTTTCAAAGATCAATACCGGGTCAGGATCACGGAGAGCCAATCCTATCATATCGCAGGCATCCTGTACAGTTGCCGGGGTCAGCACCTTGAGTCCCGGGATATGCGCATACCACCCCTCCAGACTATGTGAATGCTGAGCCGCCAACTGCTTACCGCCGCCTGTTGCCATGCGGATGACTAGCGGAACATTGAACTGGCCGCCCGACATATGCAGCAGAGTTGCAGCGTTGTTCATAATCTGGTCCAGAGCCAGCAGGCTGAAATTGACGGTCATAATCTCCACGATGGGACGCATGCCGTTCATAGCTGCACCGATCCCTGCACCGGTAAAAACTGATTCGCTCAGCGGTGTGTCGATAATCCGTTCCGGGCCGAACTTCTCTTGTAGTCCCATACTGACAGCAAAACAGCCACCGTATCGGCCCACATCCTCTCCCATCAGGAAGACCCGTTCATCCTGCTCCATCGCTTCACTGATACCCTGTCGTACCGCTTCACGGTAAGTAGTCTCCCTGCTCATTATACAACCTCCTGAGAGTAGACAAATTTTTCCAGATCGGCTACAGGTTCCAGTGTCCCATTTTCTGCAAACTCCACTGCCTCATTTATGATCGTAGCAACCTCCTCTTCAACTTCATCAAGGTTGATCTCCTGCCAGAGATTCATCGCTTCAAGTTTTTTCCGGAAAATCACCAGGGGACCTTTTTTCTTCCACTCTTCAACCTCCGATTTTTCGCGGTAGAGTTCAGCATCGAAGAGAGAGTGGGCACGGAAACGATATGTAAGGCACTCGAGGAAGACGGGACCCTTTCCGGCACGAATCTTTGCCACTGCTTCTTCGGCAGCCTCTGCCACATCTGTAACGCTCATTCCATCTACCTGTTTGGAGTTTATCTTGTAGGCAGCTGCCTTTTGGGCAATATTGGTCTCTGATTCGGAGATATCCAGGGCAGTCCCCATACCGTAGCGGTTATTTTCACAGACAAAGAGAACCGGCAGCTGCCAAAGTGCGGCAAGGTTCAGGGATTCGTGAAATTCCCCTTCGGCAACGGCACCATCACCAAAGAAACAGACCGTTACCCGGTCGCGCTTCATCATCTTGTCTGCGAGTGCCATACCGACGGCCAGAGGCAGTCCGCCCCCGACTATGGCACTGCCGCCGTAAAAGCGTGTCTCAGCATCAAAAAGATGCATAGAGCCGCCTCGTCCGCGAGAACATCCCTCCATTTTCCCATACATCTCAGCCAGAATACGCTTGGCAGATACCCCGCGTGCAAGGGCTTGTCCGTGTTCGCGGTAGGTTGCAAGCACATTGTCTTCCGGGGTCAGTGCATACATCACACCAACCGCTATCGCCTCCTCACCGATATAGAGGTGCAAAAAGCCTCTGATCTTTTCATTGCTGTAGAGCTCGACACACTTCTCTTCAAAGTGCCGAATCAAAAGCATCTCCCGGTAAAACTTCCGGGCCAGTGTCACATCCAATTCCATCATAACCTCCTTTTGTCTCTATTTTATAATTCAGGTTTAACTCTCCAGTGTCGAAGTATCACCCTCAGGCAATCCCATCTCTCGTGCTTTCAGTAACCGGCGCATGATCTTTCCGCTTCGTGTTTTGGGCAGGTTCTCCTGAAATTCGATCTCCTTGGGTGCCACCGCAGCCCCCAATCTCTTGCGCCCAAATCCGATCAGTTCACGCTTGAGTTCTTCAGTGGGTTCAAAACCGCTCTTGAGTGACACAAAGGCTTTCACCAGCTGCCCGATCATCGGATCAGGCTTTCCTATAACCCCTGCTTCCGCAACTGCCGGATGCTCCATCAGGGTGCTTTCTACTTCAAAAGGACCTACCATATGGCCGGAGGTCTTGATAATGTCATCGGAGCGCCCGACAAACCAGAAATAGCCATCTTCATCCCTGTAAGCCAAGTCACCCGAAAGGTACCAGCCTCCGGCAAAGCTTTTATCATATTTCTCCTCATTGTGCAGGTAGGCACGGAACATGGAGGGCCAGCCGGGTTTAAGGGCAAGCTCTCCCTCTTTACCCGGCTCAATAATCTCCGTAACACTTCCGTCGTCGTTCAGGCGCACAACAGCGGCTTCAATTCCCGGAAGCGGTCGTCCCATCGAACCGGGTCGTATCGTTTGTGAAATCAGGTTGGCGATCATGATCCCGCCCGTTTCGGTCTGCCACCAGTTATCATGGATCGGCAATTTTAGCTTTTCGGCACCCCAGATCACAGCTTCAGGGTTAAGGGGTTCACCGACACTTTGAATCAGGCGCAGATGTGAAAGATCATACTCTTTGGTCGGCTCGTTATCAATGCGCATCAGACGCCGGATCGCCGTCGGGGCAGTATACCAGACACTCACCTGCTCATCCTGCAGGATCCCGTACC
>JAYEOH010000048.1:15412-20450 GCA_034722775.1 Campylobacterota bacterium
TGAATCAGGCGCAGATGTGAAAGATCATACTCTTTGGTCGGCTCGTTATCAATGCGCATCAGACGCCGGATCGCCGTCGGGGCAGTATACCAGACACTCACCTGCTCATCCTGCAGGATCCCGTACCAGCGCTCGGCATTGAACTCTGCTTCATCCACAATGTTGGTAACCCCATGGATCCAGGGGGTGATGATGCCATAAGAGGTACCGGTGACCCAGCCGGGATCAGCCGTACACCAGTAGATATCATCCGGATGAAGATCCAGTACATATTCGCCGGTCATCCAGTGGGTATAGGCAGCTTTGTGTACATGCACCACTCCTTTGGGCATTCCAGTGGTACCACTGGTAAAGTGGAGGATTGACATATCTTCGGGATCGGTGGGCGGGATCTCAAATGTATCAGAGGCCTCCTCCATCAAACGGGGGAGAGAACGCACCTGCTCACTCTCATCCTCCTCAGCATCGATCAGTAAAACATAACGAAGCTCGGGGAGTTGATCCATTATGGGGTGTATCTTTTTTTTGAAGAGTCTTTGAGTCGTCAGCAGAGCCCTGGCATCACCCCGCTGCATACGCTGAAGTATGGGTTCGGGCCCAAACTGGGAGAAGAGTGGGCAGAGGACACTGCGATTTTTGAGGGTACCCATTGCGGCAATATAGAGTTCAGGCAAACGGGTAGAGAGAGTAAAAACCCGA
Source organism: Campylobacterota bacterium (assembly GCA_034722775.1). GTDB lineage: Bacteria > Campylobacterota > Campylobacteria > Campylobacterales > Sulfurovaceae > SZUA-451. The sequence goes on from JAYEOH010000048.1 coordinate 16,112, forward strand.
TCACCCTTTGAGAGGCCAAGTGACTGAAGTACATTCGCAAACCTGGCAGTCTCCTTTTTCATTTCGGCAAAGGTGTAGAGTCGTTTTTCACCGCTCTCACCCATCCACAGCAGGGCAATTTTATCCGCTAGAGGACCGTTCGCATGACGGTCAATCGATTCGTGGGCAATATTGAGACCGCCCGAGGGTAAACCCTCAAACTGCTCAGCTACACTCTCCCACCTGAAACTCTTGTACTCCTGCTCATAATCTGTCAAATTCGGCTGAAGCAAAAAATCTTCCACATTTTTTTCTATCCAGTTCTCTTCCATTTTGTATCCTTTCAGAGACATACACTAATATGATATAATCAAAGAGTTAATAGTTGGCTTTAGAAGAGGTCCTGAGAAGAGAAAAGGAGATTGTGATCAAACCAAAAACATGGCGGCTTATCGAAACAGGAATTGGGAGTGCCGACTGGAATATGGCAGTGGACGAGGCACTGTTGAGAAATTTTGGAGAGGGTGACCTGCCAATACTTCGTCTCTATGGGTGGGAACCCTCTCTCAGTATAGGACGCTTTTCAAATGTGCGCAAATGCGTGGACCTTGTGAAGTTGAAGAGAGAGAATCTCCCTTATGTCCGCCGTATAACAGGAGGGGGAGTGCTGGTACATGGAGGGGATCTCTCCTACGCCTTGATCATGTCCCGGGAATCTCTGGAGCACAAAGGAGTAAAGGAGAGTTACCGTTATCTGTGCAGGTTTCTTATCCGTTTATATGAAAAACTGGGTCAAAATGCTCTATTTGCGTGTGATGCGGAGCTGGAAACAGGACACAGTGATATCTGCCTGGCGGGAAATGAAGCATATGATATTGTCATCAAAGGCAGTAAAATGGGAGGAAATGCCCAGCGTTATTCCCACAATCTCCTCTTTCAACACGGCAGCATTCCCATACATCTGGATGAAGCGCGTTTTAAACCTTTTTTTCTGGAGGATTCCGGATTGGAGCGCGCAGCAACACTGGAACGACTTGGACGCCTGATGACATATGAACGGCTTTCCGAGTTGCTGATAGAATCATTTTGCGAAGCATTCGATGCAAATGTCGTAGTCGACAAACTGCATTTGTCAGAGGAGCAGGTTGCCAGGGAACTTCTGGCAGACAAATATAGTCAAGAGAAGTGGAATATAGATGCAGAGCATAACAATATGTAAACTGGAGTGGCTGCACATAAGAAACAAGCCATAGAATATAATTCCTAATTTTAAACAACTTATTATTATTTATATATTATAATCTATAAGTATTCAAATATAAGGATATAAAATGCTAGAATATGGAATAACAGCGCTACAGACTCAACCATCACTTTTTAAACAAATGACAATATCCAAAATTGTCGACAAAAGAAAGCATGAAGATATAGGATATTTTATCTCTTCAAAATATGAAGATATCATCTCTGGTGTCATAAAAGAAATTGAAAAAAAAGAAAAAATAGCAAAACTAAAAATATTAAAACAACATCAAGATTTAGATTTTTTAGAATTGGGAATTGATGATGGAATTAAATAGAGGTGATATTGTAGGGATAAATTTAAATCCTAAAAAAGGTGATGAAGTTGGTAAAATTCGACCTTGTATCATTATTTCCGATAATGAAGAAAACCAGATATTAGATACAGTTATTGTTATTCCGCTATCAACACATTTAATTGATGATATGCTGCCATTTAGATTAAGACTGAGAAAGAGAGATAAGCTAAATAAAGATTCAGATGTTTTAATCAATCATGTCAGAACAATCTCCAATAAAAGAGTGACTTCATTTATTGGAAAAATTACAGATAATGAATATAGCTTAATTATTGAAAATCTTTGTAAAAACTTTTAATAAATAACATTTATCACCACCCCGGCAGTGCAATCCTCTCCATCAGATAGCAGAAGCAATCCTGCCGTATGACATGTTCATCGAGAGTAATCATCGACGGCATCATCGGTTTCCTGAGTTTTATCTGCTCATCCTCGATCACAAAATAGTTATCGGTACGCTCCGCTCCTTCATCATCCTGCGCCAAAAAATGCGCCCTGCATGCGGGTTTTACATGAGCAAAAACAGTACCGGCAGGCAGTTCGCTGAAGTTGTCATTTTCCAATTCTCTAAAGAGACGAATATCGGCATTTTCATCACTGTAGCTGTAGCTAAATACTTCAGGAATCGTAACACGGGCTACAGTATGATAGACATCCACCTCATAGCTGCGCAAATTATGGTGCGGAAATTCTGTCATGTGGAGGAGTGTGTCGACAAACTCAGTGGCATGATCGATCCCCTGAGCCAAGTGAGGCTTACCGCATTCGATCGTCACAGCAGGACAATACTCAGCCAGTGCCAGAGACTGCACCCCCCTGGGTGTTTCGAAATAGACCACGGTACGCGCAAACAGCGATGCCAGTTGAAGGAAATCATAGCTTAGTTTGTTGATGCAGCCATAGTGGGGATTTTTGCCGGTGTTGTTGTGAATATCGATACTGGCAAAAAGATCTGCCTCTGTGACGATCTGCATCACTCTCTCTATCAGTCTGCCCTCATCGCTATCCTCTGCCTCTCCTCCCGGCCAGACACGATTGTAGTCAGGCTGTCCTTCTAGGCGTCTCAAGCCCTCTCTGGAAGCATAGATATTGCCGAAAAAAATAATCATCGATCGTGGCAGCGGGCGCTCCTGATACTTACGCAGTATCTTCTGTATGGCAAAGAGTCCGGTATCCTCATTGCCGTGCAGCAAAACCGTCACAAAGAGCGGTGCTTTTCGCTCTCCCTCCAGATGCATCAGTGTAGGGTGAGGCATCAGCTTGTGAAGCTCTCGGGCATCTTCGATTGTGAGCAATCCTTCGGGTACCGTATCGATCTCTATCAGGGGTATCATTTTATCTCCCATTTGTGAACTGGCTCTCCAGTCTGCTGTTGAAGCCAATAGGCATCACTCATCTTTTGCATATCCCTGCCGTATTGCTCGACATAAGCCAATTGCCACACGGCTCCATTTTGACCCGACATCACACGATCCCGTATGATGCCAAGGTAGTAGTCACTATCTTTGGTATCAATTCTCAGTTTTTCTAACCCCTCCTTTGCCATTGGCAGCAGAGAGTTCAGGATCAAATCTTTAATGGTGACATTATCTCCTTTCCAAAGGATCGAAGCATCCAGTCCGTAACGGGCAGCTTTATAAAAGTTTTCTTTCGCATCCGTGAAAGAAGAGGCAAATTTCCCTCTGGAACACTCTGCACTTAATATTGCTGCCACGCCGTAGTAAAACGCGGCATTCGCCAGCATATCAACCAGTGAAGGACCTGCCGCCATCACCCGATGTTCTACACGAAAATGCACTGTTCCGTCATTGTCAAATCCAATCAGCGGACGATTCCATCTCCAAATCGTTCCATTGTGCAGCCGCAAATGCGAAAAAGACTCCGCGTCTTCTTTAAAAAGTATCGGAAGCAGTATGTCGTAGCCCTGCACGTTTTCTTCAAAGCACTCCAGAATACTCTCTTTGGCATATCCGCTCCCAAAAGAGACGCGCGCCTGCCCCTCTCCCGTATCGACTGCCTGTTCAAAGAGCGGTATACGGGTCTCATGCCAGAGCTTCTTCCCAAAGAGAAAAGGTGAGTTGGCGGAGACAGCCACCATCGCTGCCGATGCTATCACCGATGCATTATAGTAGTGGTGTGCATCCGCAAAAGGGATCTGCGTATGAATCTGAAAGGAAGTCGCAGCAGCTTCGAGCATCACCGAGTCGTGCCGCATCTTCAGCTCTGCTTCGTCACCGACGATATCCAACTCAACCGGCCTGCCGAACCGCTCCTTGAAAACCCGCTCATTGAGTGCCCGGTAGCGCTTCATCTCTGACATATTTTCTATACAGAAGTCAGAGGATTTGAGTGTAGGCAGTATCCCCATTGTCGCCGCCCTGATTCCCATCTCTGCGGCAATACTGTTTGCCTTCCTGCAAGTCTGATGCATCTCGGCAGAAAACTTTGTAAAGACATCGGCGCAGAGAAATTGGGGTGTATTATTGAGTTCAAAATTGAATTTAGCCAGCTCCATCGTCACCAATTCGCTATCAAATCTTTTGAGAAAATCTGCGTTAAGAGGCACCGGCTTCATCTCCCGGTCAGTCAGCCAAGCCTCGATCTCAAATCCTCCCATCGGTGATTTTTGAGAACATAGACCATCAGCAAACTTCTGCTTCAAGATCAGAGTCTCTTCCTCGAGACGACGATAAAATTCAAGCCAGGACTTCTCATCGAATTCTGTTTTTCCGATCTCTGTACCCATTATTGATGACTCA
>JAYEOH010000049.1:0-4617 GCA_034722775.1 Campylobacterota bacterium
TGATGATCAGACACTGCTCGAAGATATAAAAAATGTCTACTTAGAGTATCTGCAGTCAGAGGGTGACTTGGTTATTATGCTTGTTAGGCTGCGGTACGATCGTGACCTTGGACTGTGGCAGCAAGGAGGCAGCGTTTTCACTGCTCAATAGGCTGACACTTGTCACACAGACAGCCAATATCGGTGACAACCGAACACTTGCGCTGCATATGTGCAGTACGATTTATCGTGATTTTGATGAGCAGACGAGAAAATTTCTGGGAGTGACAGAGGGATTGATTCGTATTTCTATTGGGTTGGAGGATCCTCAGATATTGGCAAAAGACTTTATTCAGGCGGCTACTTAAACGGACACTTGTGCTATAATCCCGTCAGAATACCAAAGATTGGAGTTTTTTGATGATTCATATTCAAAGTATGAAAGAAAAGTTAGTTAAATACAAGAATTATCCCGGCTATGCATTTGTTGTTATAACCTTGGCTTTAGTGCTCCTATTTGTTGTTTTTACCTTTCAATGGTATTTTCATTCTGATGCAGCTACAAAAATGTTATTGGCTTCAGAGATAATAAAAAATGGAACCATTATACCGCCGGATTGGTACTATGTAAATGGTGATATATGGATATTTTTTATTCATCTTCCGCTAGTGATTTTGGAAAGAATATTTGGCTATGGCTGGGCAGGTTATGTCACCAATTCAATCGTATATATTTGTATATATCTAGCAGCGTTTATCTATTTTGCAAAGCAGCTTAAAGTAGGATTTTCATCCAAAATTCTGCTGTTTGTGATGGCTTTCAGTGCCTATTCGACTGTCAATGCCATGATGGTTTTTGGAGAACTGACCGGTATCTCAGAACCAATTTTTATTTTTACACTATTGGGAATCTTTTTGTCACTGGAGAAGAGCCAGGATAAAAAGTATTTTTGGATGATGGGAATTCTTATTTTTGTCTATACTGTAGCTGGTCCAAGCCGCTCGCTTATTAATAATGCATCACCTGCCATACTGGTGACTTTTTTACTTTATATTGATTCAAAATCAAAAAAATATTTACTTTTGATGGGCACAATACTTTTATCCTTTTCCATTGCATCTGCTGTCTATTTCCTGCTTTTGGCGCCAAATGTATTGATGGAATTTAGCAGAAACAATCTTTCGTTTGCATCTTATAGCGAAGTATTTATGAACATAGATATTTTTACCAAAGGATTATTTTCTTATTTCAGTCTTGAGGGCCCGAGATCTCTCAAGGTTGAATCCTTTAACGGGGGACTCTATTTTTTAAATTTTCTTTTTCTGCTTTTTGCAATTACCGCTATTGTTAAAATGACACAGGTTAAAACAAAAGAGATCAGTTTAGTCAATATTGTCTCTTTTCTGTTTCTCTACTATTTTATAACGATAGGATACCTCTATATCTTTACAAATCCATTGGCTAAAGACTCTACTACTTTTAGATATTTTAGACCACTTTTTTATCTAGCAATGATATTTATGGTACTCTATATTGATAAATTCAATAAAGCATTTAGAGATACACTCATAGTGATTTTACTTCTTTATCTAACAACCATAAACTACAAAGTCTATACGAGCAATGCGAGCCCCGGACAACTCTGGCGTGCACATAACAAGAGTCAAGGTGTGGCAAATTATCTAATGGATCAAAATCTGACTCATGGGTATGCCAGTTATTGGCATGCAGGTGTTACTATGACTTTAACGGGGAATAAAACAGTGGTTGCACCTATACATCTGCATAATTTTACTCCGCGCAGATGGTTAAGTTCTGAAAGTTGGTTTCATAATACTCAGGCAAAGAGAACTTTCTTGCTTCTAACCCAGGGAGAATACGGAAATGTTAAAGCCAATATTAAAAAATATATACCAAAAGATCCAATCGATAAAGTGATAGTCGGTAATTATGTAATCCTGATATACGAGAGCAATGGTCCGGGTGCAAAAGATGCAAAAGGTTTAATAAAATAGGTTTTAGCCAGTCTCCAACTGTCCGCAATGCCAAAAGAGATAATTAAAACTGAAAAGCAGATAAAAACCTTAAAGGTAGTATAATCTACTATATAGAGAAATATAAAACAGAAAATTTAACAGAGAGGTATTTTAAAATGGTGCTTATATCAGTAGTTACACCCATCTATGGTTGTTGTGATAGCTTAAATAGTTTATATGAAAGGTTAAGGGATACGCTCTCAACCATAACAGAAGATTATGAAATTATTATGGTCAATGATGCGAGTCCGGACAATGCCTGGGAGGTGATCAAAGAGCTTTCGCAGAAAGATGGCAGGGTAAAAGGTATTGATCTTTCCCGAAACTTTGGACAGCACAAAGCAATTTCGGCCGGATTGGAGTATGCCGGGGGTGAGTGGACGGTAGTGATGGATTGTGATCTGCAGGATCAGCCTGAAGATATTATCAAGCTTTACAACAAAGCAATGGAGGGATATGATATCGTCTTTGGCAGAAGGTTTGAAAGAAAAGACAGTATCTATAAGAAATTTAGTTCAAGGATGTTCTATATCGTCAATGATTATTTGACTGAAAACAAACTTGACAGTACTGTTGCCAACTACAGTATTATTTCAAGAAAAGCATTGAATAGTGTCTTGAGAATGAAAGAGCAAAACAGGGTATATTCTCTTTTTGCTAATTGGGTAGGGTTTAAAAAGATTGAAATCGATATAGAGCATGCCAAAAGACCGGAAGGAAAAAGCTCCTACACACTCTACAAGATGATAAATTTAGCGATAGACAGTATTGTTTCTCAGTCAAACAAGCCTTTGAGATTGGCTATCAAATTCGGTTTCATACTATCACTTTTGAGTTTTCTCTATGGGAGTTGGCTGATTGTGCGATATTTTCTCTTGGATATTCCTGCAGAGGGGTGGACGAGTGTGATGGTATCCATCTATTTTATTGGCGGATTGATGTTTGCCAATATGGGAATGCTGGGATTGTATATCGGTAAGATTTTTGACGAGACCAAAGATAGACCGATATATTTGGTTCAGGAGACTACCTTTGATGCTGAAGATGAAAAGAGAGTAGAGTAAATGGGTTATTTTTATATATTTGGAACTATATTTTTTACGGTCTATGGACAGTTGATTCTCAAATGGAGAATCATGTCTGTTGGAAGTTTGCCTGATGGACTTACAGATAAAATCATCTTTTTGCTCAAGTTGATATTTGACCCTTTCATCTTCAGTGGTTTTGCGGCTGCTTTTATCGCTTCATTTTTTTGGATGGCAGCGATGACAAAGTTTGAGCTTAGTTTTGCCTATCCCTTTATGAGCGGAGCCTTTGTTCTGGTCTTTATTTTGTCAGTGCTTCTCTTTAACGAGACGGTTACATGGCAGAAGATTATTGGCTTGTCATTCATAGTGCTTGGTATTATCATCACAAGCAGAAGTGTCTAGGTAAATGTTATAAATGAAAATATTGGAGTTTAAGCAATGATTGAGTCTGCCGAGAATGAGAAGAGCGGTATTGACAATAAAGAGACTTGGAGAATTATCAATGCATTGAATCTGGCTCTGGTTTTTGTCGTCTCCTACTCTTTTATCTCTATGCAAGTCTCAGGTATGATAGCTTCTGATATTGGACTTCATATGAGCTATATCAAAGAAGTTGTTGGCGAACTCTCCTATACTCATCCGCTTTGGCATATGGGAACACATTATCTCTCCAGGCTTCTGGGCGTTGATTATGGCATCAGTGCCGCTCTGCTGACGGCATCTCTGATCACTCTCTATGCAGCGATCATCTATAAAATCGCACAAAGCCTTGACAGTGATCCGGAGAGTGAGGCAAAGTGGTATCTTGTTACAATGATTGCTCTGACAATCGGTCCATTTTTTTTGGTAAACTACTATTCGCGCATCTATATGGGAGCGGGTTCTCCATCGGTCTGGCACAATGTGACACTGACGACTGTGCAGCCATTGGCACTTTTGAGTGTTTTTTTTACTATAAAGTTTTTTGCTTCGAATAGCTTGAAATATTTCATTCTGGCTGTGGCAGTTACTATGGTATCTATTTTTGCAAAACCAAATTTTATTATAGTTTTTTTGCCTTCATTGGTGGTATATATGCTTTTGAGAAAGAATTTTGACAAACGACAGCTGCAATTTGCTTTCATCACTATTCTCTTTTCGGTCGCCATATTGGCTTATCAGCTAATGAGTTTGCAGGAGAGCAATAGCAAGGATGGAAGCTCTATGATTATCGATTGTCTTGGAGTATGGTCAAAATATACACCAAGTGTTTCTGCATCCATCGCAATGGCATTGGGTCTGCCGTTTCTGATCTCGCTGTTCAATTATAGTAGTGTCAAAAAAAATGAGTATATCAAATTTACCTGGCTTCTGGTTCTCTTCTCTACGATTCTCTTTGCCTGCTTTGCAGAATCCGGCAAACGCTACATAGACGGCAACTTCAGCTGGAGTTGGATGATCAGCCTGAGCCTTATCTATATCTTCACGATTATAGAGTATTTCAAGCAATACTTCACTATGCCGGGTATCGTGAGGTATCCCTTGTTGGCTATGATGCTCTATCAAGTCTATGTGGGATGGTATTTTGTGATTG
>JAYEOH010000050.1:0-15486 GCA_034722775.1 Campylobacterota bacterium
CAATTTCAAGCCTCTTGCCCCTCAGGACGCTCGAACTTGTTCGAGCCAGAATGTTCAAGTAAGTTTAAGGTTCCTAAAGTGTATGGTGTTTGATGGCTCTTTCCAGATCTTCCAGCGTGTCGATACCAAAACTCTCTGTTTCTACTTCCGCCATGGCGATTTTATACCCATAATAGAGGGCTCTTAACTGTTCAAGTTTTTCAATCTCTTCAAGCGGTGCAGGGTGCAGGGTGCAAAAGTTTCTCAATGATCGCATAGTAAAGCCGTAGAGTCCAAGATGGCCCTTGTAATGGTCAAAGTGATGATCTCTCGGATAGGGAATTTTTGATCTGGAGAAGTAGAGGGCGATATCTGATTCGTCGGTGACCACTTTGACGATATTAGGATCATCTGCTTCAGGGTTGCTAATATATTTGTAAGCAGAATTCATCATAATATGCCTATTATTTCGGTTACTTTCTGTCAAGTTATAAATTTTTTTGACGACTTCTGATTCGATAAAGGGCTCGTCGCCCTGAACATTGATGATAACCTCATCTTCATCAAGATCCAAAATCTGTGCCGCCTCAAAAATACGATCTGTTCCGCTCTGATGGTGACCGGAAGTCAAGACTGCATTTATATCATGCTCTTTGGCGATTGTGACAACTTCAGGAGTATCGGTGGCAATCGTTACCTGATCGATCCCCTCGACAGCCAATGCAGTTCGTATCACCATAGGGATACCCGCTATATCTGCAAGAACTTTATTGGGGAAGCGACTGGAGCCGATACGGGCTGGAATGATAATCATGAAAATCCTTTCGTGGCAAGTGGACTAATTTTACACTCTCTATGCTAAAATACCGCAATTAAATCAATAGGCAGGCAACTAAAGCGATGAAGCAAGCACTTTTTCTTCTCAATATGGGCGGGGCAAACAATATGGATGAGGTTGAACTCTTTTTGAAGAATATGTTTGCCGATAAGAATATACTGCCGACCAACAGATATATGCGCCGCTTGATTGCGACCATCATCATTAGTAAACGCCTTGATGATGTCAGGGAGAACTATAAGCTGCTGGGTGGAAAATCACCGCTGCTTGGCTTGACAGAGAAGTTGATCGAGAAGCTTGATAAAAAACTGGAGCTGCCGATATATCCTGTAATGCGCTATGTGCCTCCTTTTGCGGATGAGGCACTGCTTGAGTGTCAGAAGCAGGGAGTCGAGGAGCTGCTGCTTTTTCCTATGTATCCGCAATACTCTACGACGACAACACTTTCGTCTCTGGAAGATATAGAGGATCGATGTATGGCACTGGGGTATCATCCCAGGATCACCTTGATCGATCCATACTATGATGACTATGATTATATAGCTGCAAGTGGTCAGAAGATCATTGAAGCGATTGAGGGCAAGGAGAGCAGAGAGTACGAGCTCATACTCTCTGCTCATGGACTGCCTCTCAGTATCATCAAGGCAGGGGATCCTTATGAGAAGCAGGTCGAAGCAAATGTCTCTGCTCTGAAAGTCTATCTATGGGAGAGAGGTGTCGTGTTTAAAACGATCAAGCTTGCCTATCAGTCCAAGGTGGGATCTGCTGCCTGGCTGACGCCCAATCTTGCGGATGTTCTGCGAAATCCTGTCAATATGAAAGTGTTGATCTATCCGATTGCTTTTACGATCGATAACTCTGAGACACTTTTTGAACTCGATATCGAGCATCGGGAGATTGCAGAGAAGATCGGTTATGAGGATTATATCGTTGCGCAATGTTTGAATGAGAGTGATATTTTTGTAGAATTTATAGTGAAGTCTATCCATGCACTTTGAAAAACATTACATTGTCAAATTACTCTTTTGGCTTGCACTGATCAGCAGCTATCTGCTGGCAGTGCTTCCGCAAGAGAATGTGCCCCAATTGACACCATTTAACGATAAAGGCAATCATTTCCTTGCCTTTGCTGTTTTGACACTCTTGATCCTGCATGCGTACAGGGTAAGGTATTTCACTGCTTTTATTTTGATGATGCTGTATGGTGTGCTGATTGAGGTATCGCAATTGTTTGCTGTCAATCGTCATGGTGAACTGCTTGATGTTTTAGCGGACACCATAGGAGTAGTCATTGGGATACTGCTCTATTGGCTTATTGAAAAATTTTATCATTCAAAGTGTTTGGGTATTTAGGCTCGAACGAGTTCGAGCGTCCGGGTAGCGGGATCTAGAGTGCGTCAGTATCTTCTTCTCCTGTACGGATGCGAAGGACATGATCAATATTGCTGACAAAGATTTTGCCGTCACCGATCTTTCCGGTTCTGCCTGCTTCGCTGATCGCTTTGACGGCGAGGTCTGCATACTCTTGCGAACTTACAACGATCTCAATCTTGATCTTTGGGATGAACTCCACGACATACTCGGCACCCCTGTAGAGCTCTGAGTGTCCCTGCTGTCTTCCGTAGCCTTTGACTTCCGAGACAGTCATTCCTTCGATACCTGCGGCAACGAGTGCCTCCTTGACATCTTCCAGTTTAAATGGTTTGATGACCGCTTCAATTTTTTTCATTCTTTTTTTCCTTTATGTCAAATTTAAATTAAGATTCTATTGTATCATTTGAATTTAGATTGTTCGTTTAAATTCAGGGTATGACTCGATACCACACTCAACCGTATCCAGACCTTCAAACTGCTCTTCGTCATCTGCTCTAAGCTGAATAAGTTTGTTGATGACATAGATCGTGATAAAAGCGGTGGTAAAGACCAATACACCCACTACTGCAATCCCTTTGAATTGAAGCAAAAGTGACTTTTCGGTAAAGATACCCACTGCTATCGTTCCCCAAATACCATTGATAAGGTGTACGGAGAGGGCACCGACCGGATCATCAAGACGCAGTTTGTCAAAGAGTGGTACGGCAATAACAACCAGTGCCCCACCTATGGAACCGATCAAAATAGGAGTATAGATGTTATAGAGATCGGGTCCTGCCGTTACGGCCACCAGTCCGCCCAGTGCGCCGTTGAGGATCATTGTGATATCGAATTTTCTGTAGCGCATGTAGATCAGAAGCCAGGCAGAGATAGCACCGGCAAGACCGGCTGTATTAGTATTCATGATCGTTAGTGCAACGGCATCTGCCTGCTCTTTGCTGGAGATGGAGCCGACGCTTCCTCCGTTAAATCCGAACCATCCGATCCACAAGAGCAATGCACCCAACGTCACCATCGGGATGTTGGAGGCAGGGATGACTCTCACTTTTCCATCTTTGTATCGTCCGCGCCGGGGTCCCATGATGAGGATCGCTGCGAGCAATGCCCAGCCTCCGGTAGAGTGGATGACGGTTGAACCGGCGAGGTCATACATACCGGAAATATCCAGGAATGTACCATCCAGGAAATTTGCGCCCCAAGTTAGGTTGACGATGGTAGGATAGATAAACGCTCCCATGGTGACAGTAAAGACAGCCAATGGCAGAATGCGAGATCGTTCACTGACACCACCACTCATGATGTTGACCGTTTTACCGACAAAAGCCATCTGGAACATAAAGAATGCCCACTTGCTGATGCTATCCTGGTGCTCCCATCCGCCAAAAGCATAGGCGTATCCGAACAGCAGAAAGGCCATAGAGGCTACGGCATAAATCATCACATTGACTGTCAGTACAGCCGAAACATTTTTGGTTCTGACCAGACCCGCTTCGAGCATCGCAAAACCCGGAACCATTAAAATAATCAGTGTCATTGAAAAGATTATAAAAAAAGTATCGATTACATAGTGCATTTCCATTTCTCAAACTCCTTGTAGTAAATGTATAGAGTGAAAAGTATAGCAGGAAACCTTGCAAATGAAGTAAAATATTATGCTCGATAATTATACAGCAGCTTGCAAAAAAAACTATATAATTCAAAAAGATTGATTAAATATTAAGCAGTAGGTTGAGTAGTGTGTATCAGGAAAGATCTTTATCCTGATACAGTGAAATATTAGAGAGCGTCGATATCTTCTTCTCCGGTACGGATACGAAGGACATGTTCTATATCGCTGACAAAGATCTTGCCGTCACCGATCTTGCCGGTTTTCCCTGCTTCGCTGATCGCCTTGACTGCCAAGTCTGCGAACTCTTGAGAGCTGACATAGATCTCGATCTTGATCTTGGGGATGAACTCTACAACATATTCAGCGCCTCTATAGAGCTCTGAATGTCCCTGCTGTCTTCCGTAGCCTTTGACTTCAGAGACTGTCATCCCTTCGATACCTGCGGCAACGAGTGCCTCTTTGACATCTTCCAGTTTAAATGGCTTGATGACTGCTTCGATTTTTTTCATAGTTTAATCCTTTCTGCTTTGCTTATAGGTTGACCGCTTTTTCGCCGTGTACCTGCTCATCGAGACCAATCTGTTCTGTCTCTTCATCTACTCTGCCTCCGCCGGTCATAATGCTTGCAGCAAAGAATAGTATTGCTGTCATAATGCCACTGTAGACGATCGTCAATCCAATAGCTTTGAACTGTGCCAGGAGTTGTGACCCCATAGAGTAATCATCTGCCATCAGGTAAGGTGCGATGAAGATCGCTGTCGCGACAGAGCCCCAGATGCCCACAAGACCGTGAACCCAGAAGGCATCCAGAGAGTCATCAACTTTAAAGAGCTTTTTGAGTTTTGCGACACCAATGAAACCGATAATACCACCTACCAGACCAATGATAATAGCACCTGTGACACCTGCTGAACCGGATGCCGGAGTGATCGCAACCAGACCTGCAACGGCACCGGAAGCGCCACCGATAAGTGTAGGCTTCCTGTAAACGACCCACTCCGCGATCAACCATCCGATCACACCCAGAGAAGCTGAGACATTGGTGATAAGGAATGCATTGCCTGCTACACCATCTGCAGCAACTTCTGAACCGGCGTTAAATCCAAACCAGCCAAACCAGAGGAGAGCGGCACCAAGGACAGCGAAAACAGGAGAGAATGGTTTGATAGCTGCTCTGCCGTAATCTTTTCTTCTACCAAGCATCATCGCTACGACAAATCCGGCTACACCGGCATTGATATGGACGACTGTACCGCCGGCAAAGTCCATCTCTCCGAAGTTGAGTGTTTCGCCTCCGCCCCAGGCCCAGTGGGTGATTGGTGCATATACGATGAGGATCCAAAGTGCGGCGAAGATCGTAAAGGTTGAGAATTTCACTCTTTCGATCATCGAGCCTGATGCGATAGCAACTGCTATGGCTGCAAATGTTCCCTGGAAGGCAACAAAAAGCAATTCCGGAATCGTACCGGTCAGTGATTTGTCAGTAATCCCCGCAAGCAGTATTTTGCCTGTACCGATAAAGTCACCTTCTCCAAATGCGATGCTGTATCCCGCTACAACCCATACCAGCGTCCCAACAGCAAATGCGATTAGACTCATTCCCATTGTGTTGAGTACATTCTTGCTTCGAGTCAAGCCTCCATAGAAGAGTGCCAGGCCTGCAGGGGTCATCAGCATTACCAGTGCGGTGGCTATAAGCATCCATGCCGTATCCCCCGTATCGAGTTTCGGTGCCTCTTCAGCGAGGGCAGCAACGGGCAAGAGTGTTGCCGAGAGCGTTAAAAATCTTAACTTCATCCATCTATCCTTTTGAAATAATTTATCGTCACATCATAACAAAATAGGAGGGAGTATAAAAAAATAGACTGATTAATAATTAGGCAATAGTGTCATCAAGAGTGAATAAAAGGAATTTGGAGTCTCACCGTATGCTCTTTGAGGGTGCAGGTGGTATTGATATGAGCGGCAATGCTTTTGATCTCTTCATCGCCATCCGTATATCTGCCATTTGCAGTGACGATGAGCTGCACCATGTGCTCTTGTCTGTTTTGGATGATGACATATTCGCCCAACACAAGCTTCAGTGAAATATCGATAGAGTCTGAAGACCTGAAGCTGTCAAGTGTTTTTCTGAGAAGCTTGGAAAATCTGTTTTGATCCATTCTGCAGAGAGGAAGATCCTGATCGACAAGAAGAGTCAGCATGTTGTCATTTTGAAGTTTGAAAAGCGTTATATTGGCTTCTAGAATGGTATTTAACTCGGTCAATGGCAGCTTGTCGGTATCGGTATCTCTTGTGGGGTCAAGTCTGGGTTTGGTGTAGAGTCTCAGACCGATCTCCTCTTCATTTTCATATGCCACTGTCAGTGCATAAAAGGTGAAGATATTATATTGCAGTTCCAGTCTGGTTGTTTTGTTGCCAAAATCTTTGGGAGCGTATGAGACGGCAATGTCATAAAGCTCCTGCTTGGTGACATAGCCCAGGAGGACTTCGGCTGCATTGTTGAGATAGAGGATTTTCCCTGTGTTCCCAAAGAGGATAAAGGGACTGTTGTCATACTCAATAAAAAATTTAAAGTTAGTCGATATTGAGTTCATATATTTTCTTTCGAAGTGTATTGCGGTTGATGCCCAGGATAGCGGAGAGTTTCAATTGGGAGCCGAATTTTTTCAAACCGGCCTCTATGAGCGGTTTTTCATAAAGCGGCAGATACGCCTTGTAGTCATTGTTGCCCTCCATGTTCTCCAGGAGATACTGATGGAGTATCTCCTGGATATCCTCTTCGTCGCAAGTATATTTAAATGCCTGCTGATAGAGTGATCGCTTGAGAGAATGGATATTGGCAGAGATATCAAGCTTCTCCGGATCGATCAAAATATCTCCCTCGATCATCAGGTTCGATTTGACCTCTTTGATAAAGTGCTGTGCCAGCAACTCTATATCTTCGGGCCTCTCTTCGAGAGAAGGCATATGGTAGATGAAAGCAAAGAGAGAATCGATCACTTTTTCATTGCCAATATAGTTGGCAATAGCAATGATGCGCTTGTTGTCAAAATCAAGAGCTTCAATATTACTCAGTTTTTCAAAATTGATAATGACCAGCTCATTGTGATTTTCGAGCAGTTGCTCCACACTCTTCTGGTCGCTGCCATCCGCGTAGTGTACCGCGGGGAAAAGATATCGGACAAGACTCTTCTTCCCTGTATGCAGATCGCCCACCAAAATCGATGAGACAAAGAGAGGCTTGGTCAGGTTAAACCCTTTGATGATATTCTGTATCTGCGTAGAGTGTGTAAGAAATTGATCGGTCACCTGCAATATCTCCTTTTTAATTAGTTGGATTATATCCAAAGTATGTTAATATTTGTGAAAAATGAGGCACTATAAAACAGCTATTTAGAGATTTTTGCAGACAGTTTTCTTATCTTGAGATTGATCAGGCATTGGAGTATTTCGCTTTTTTTGGCGGAGTGGAGTCGGGAATAAAGATTGATTTTTTTGATGACCTGGATGAAGTGATGATGCATACTCTGCCACTGAATATCAAAAAGTTTGAATCTTTGATCTCCCCATCCTATCTTTTAGAGCCTCCTTATCGTAATCTTCTGATCGCCGTAGCGCGCGGCGATGGCAAGCTGCTCAATGTATTCAGGAGAGCCAGAATCAACGAGACTGCAGGCGGCGAACTCCTCTCCGAGCTGACTGATCTGGGAATATTGCAGCTTGAGGCATCTCGTGAAAATCCCCTGAAAGAGTACCCTAAACAGAAGATCAAGAGGCAGCTCCGTTCCTATCGTATCCAATCAAAAGCCCGCTTCAAAACTCCTTTTTTGCGTTTCTGGTTCGGCTTTGTTGAGCCCTATAAGAGAGATATAGAGCAGGGGAAAACCCAGGCTTTTTTTGAGAATTACAGGCATCATCGTGATCGCTGTATCAGCTTGAGTTTTGAGCAGCTGTCCAATGATCTGCTTGAGTACTGCTTTGCCGAGAATGATCCTCTGCTCAGCAAGGGAAGTTTTTGGGATCGTCATAGTGAGTTTGATCTCTATAGTATCACTCGAAGCAAAAAGGTCATTTTGGGTGAATGTAAGTATAAAGGGCGAAAAGTATGTAAAAACGAGTTGAATAAACTCAAAGAAAAAGCACTCCAGTCAAACATTGCTGTAGATATATATGTGCTTTTTTCCAAAAATGGTTTCTCCAATGAGCTAAAGCAGTCAAAAGATAATAATCTTTTACTCTTTGAGTTGGAGGATTTTAAGCGTTTACTGCCTTGACTGCCTGACTTTTTTGATATTTTTTCGATGCTTGGCAAATGAGGTAGAAAAATCATGGGTTCCCTGGCTATTTTTCATAAAATAGAGGTAGTCTGTTTTAGCAGGTTTTATTGCAGCCCTGATCGCATCAAAAGAGACAGCGCAGACGGGATAGGGCGGCAACCCTTTGTATTTGTATGTATTGAACCGGCTTTTGTCACTGCGTATTCTCTCCGGCGTGATCTTGATGTGAGAGTATTTTCCATAGTTGAGGGTGCCATCCATCTGCAGTGCCATTCTCTTTTTCAGACGATTGTAGATCACAGATGAAACGATAGGCATCTCCTCTGAATTGGCAGCTTCTTTCTGAATGATGGATGCGATAGTCAGCAGACGATTCCAGTTTTTTTCATCATAGGTTCCATAGACTTTTTCGGAGAGATCACGGTATTTTTTATCGCTCTGTGAAGTGAGGAAAAGGATAAGATGTTTCTCCTTGATGCCAAAAGGAACATAATAGGTATTGGCGTAGATTCCTGCCTCTTTGTAGCTGGCATAGCGATCGGTATAGTGCTGCAGTTTATCTATATCAAGCAAAAGCTCTGTTGCCACTTCTCGCAGAAAGAGCGCAGTGGTTTCTCCTGGAATCAGTGTCACCTCCATCATCTGTGCCTTGGCTGTTACGAGTCTATGTAAAAAATCAATACGATTGAGATGGGTCTCGCCTATTGTGATCCAGCCTGATTGGGGTTTCCCCATCATAACCAGAAGATAGGTATCGACACGACTGAGGGCATAGCCTCTTTTAGAGAGCTGTGTTATAATACCGCTGACTGACCCTTGGGGTATAAAGAGTGTAGATGTTGTTTTGACAGGTATGGTCGTATAAAAGATAAAAGAGATGAGTATGAAAAGAGCAGTGCATGCGACCCATTCAACAATACGAAATATTCTCTTTTTCTTTCTTGCCATTGCCATTACTCTTTTTGTTGTATTAAAAAGCGGAATTTCGATCAATCATCTCAATATTGCCTCTTTTACTGTCGACGGATTATACCTGAAACTCGATAAGAAGCTTATCTTGAGGGCAGATAATATAAGTATTCCTGCGATGAAAAAAAAGGAAGCACTCCCGGATCCTGGAGAGCTTATTGATCAGATAAAAGAGATCCTGCACTATTTTCAAACGATCGAACTTAAAGAGGTTAACTTCAAGAACGATCACTACAGTATCCTCTATACAGATCAAATCTTCTATATGGTCAATGATCTTTTTGAAGTGGCAATTCATGGGATAGCCCGTGCAGGTGATGAGCTGCATGGAATTATCGATCTGGCCTATCTAAAGCAGTACGATATAAGACTTTCCGGCAAACTGGTATATGATTACAAGAAAGATATAGCTCTGCTTCGGGGCAATGCAGAATACCGGGATATAGAGGCCGATTTTTTGATTAAAAAGCAGAAAAAAAATCTCTATTATGCCGTGAAGTCAGAGGAATTTTCTCAACTCAAGCCTTTGATAGAACAATTTAAAATCCCACCCGAAATAAGTCTCTGGATAACAGACAGGGTAAAAGCCAAATCCTATAAACTTGTGAGCTTTAAAGGCAGAGGCAGGATAGACAAGAAAGGTTTCAAACATTGGATTGAGGCAATGAAAGGCGAAGCGCTTCTCAGGGATGCCGTAATAGATTTCAAGGATGGAGTAGATGTCGTCAAAGCAGAGCAGATGAAAGTTATTTTTGAAAATGGCAATCTCTATTTCAATCCCCTGCATCCTCATTTCAAGGAGCGTACACTGGAGGGGAGCAGTGCTTCGATCGTTGGTCTCTCTGATCCTAAAACAGCGGTGCTCAAACTGGATTTGAAACTCAAGACAGCACTTGATACCGAAGTCCATAAGATATTGGAGGCTTATGCAATTAAACTTCCACTGCTGCAAAAAAGCGGTACAATAGATGCAAAACTGAAGATTGATCTGCAGCTCAAAGCAAAAAAGGTAGATTTCAGCGGTGACTTTAATCTAAGCAAAGGAGATATTTCTATCGGAGATGCTCTATTGCCTGTAGTGAAGGGAGAAGTCCATGTGGAGAAGGGGGTTGCAACTCTATCCGGATTTGAACTGAAAAATGATCTATATCATAGCGGTGTAAATGGAGAGATCGACCTCAAGGCAAAAACCGCAAACCTCGACCTGGATCTCCACTCTTTACATCTGGGGGGAGAGAAAAAAGATGTTTTTTCAATGAAGAGTATGAAGCTTCCTCTGAAGCTCGATTATAAAAATGATATTTTTGTTCTGCTCCCGACACTTAAAACAGAGGTAAAAGTTTCACCAAAGGATAGATCAAACGAGATCAAGATAGCAGATCTATCCCTATTAAAAAAGAGTTTGAAGAAGTTGCCGATCAGTATAAATGGAGGCAATCTCAGGATAGTGACCAGTGATAATATAAACTATCAATTTGATGGCCTAATCAAACGCAATGATTGCTTTATCTATGAAAAAGAGTCACTTTGTCTTACGAAGGTACCTGTTTCGGGGAGTTTTTCACAACAGGATTTTACACTCAAAGCATTTCAGGACCGTCTTGTGTATAATTCAAGCAAGTCGCTGGCAGTGCTGAAAAACCTCAATTTCGATTTAGGGAAATTTTTTGAAACCAGTGAAAAAAACAGAAAGAGTACACTCACTCAGAAGATGAAGGTGACCGGAGTCAAGAGTGTTTTGAGATATGGAAAATCAAAACTTGTTACAGATAGATATGATTTGGGAATCTTGCCCGGAGGGGATTTCCATTTTAGGGGAAATCTGGGGCAAGATAGTGTCACAGTGACAAAGAGAAGAAAAAATCTTGAAATCAAAGCAGATCGAGTCAGCGACAAAATGCTGCACCCGCTTATTAATTTTTCCGGACTTCAAAAAGGGCGATACTCAGTTGCCATAACAGGTGAAGCAGGAAAAATGATGAAAGGAGTCATTACGCTTGATGGCGGGGTGATGAGCGATTTTAAAGCATACAATAATGTTTTGGCATTTATCAATACGATCCCGGCACTCGCAACATTGAGTTCCCCGGGATTTAGCAGTAAGGGATTCAAGATAAAGCATGGTCTGATCAAGTTTACAATAGCCAATAGCCGAATACTTACTTTCGATTCTATTTTAATAGAGGGGAAATCGGCTACGATCTCCGGAGATGGTGTTGTTGACCTTGATACAAAAAAAATTAATGTTGATCTTGCCATTCAGGCAGCCAAGAAGGTGGGAAAACTCGTAGGAAGTTTGCCGGTTGTTGGATATATATTGACAGGAGAAAATAAAAGTATTATGACGGTAGGACTTCATATCGGCGGTACACTGGAGAACCCAACGACCAAAACCAGCCCTGTCAAAGATGCTCTCCTGCTGCCTTTCAGAATGCTTGAAAGAGCATTTGCGACCCCAGGCAGGAGTCCATGGTAAAATAACAAATGATCATTCGTTCCTTAAGACAACCAAAGGATCAGTTTGAGCCGCTTTTCTGGCAGGATAGAGTGACGAGAGGAGGACAATAGCAGCAGTTCCGACAATGATCAGCCCGAAGTCATTGAGTGTGAGATCCACAGGGAGTTTGCTGGCTCCATAGACATCGGCAGGCAGCGAGATGATATCGAATGTCTTCAATAGCCATATTCCCAAGACGCCCATAAGTGTACCTGCAACAATCCCTCCGGCTCCAATAATCACTCCCAGACGAAAAAAGATCCCTTTGATCTCTCTGCTGGTCGCACCCAGTGTACGCATCAATGCGATTTCGCTGCGTCTGCTCATCACCGTCATCAGGAGTGACGAGATGATGTTGAGAGAAGCGACGAGAATAATGAGCAGGAGGACAAGGAAAAGAGCCCTCTTCTCCATCTCCATCGCCGCAAAGAAACTTCCGTTTTGCTGCCACCATCCCTCTATGAGTACGGTTTCGGGCAGGACTTTTTGTATCGCTTCGATCTCTTTGAGCGGATTTTTGCTGAAGATGTGTACACCGTCATAGAATCCTTTTTTGCGTTTGAGAAGTTTTTCAAACGCTTCGAGTGTGGTATACATGATCGTTTTGTCATATGCTTTGAGTCCGGAATCGAAGACGGCATCGATGACAAAGCGTTTTTGCAGCGGCATTGTGCCAAAGCCGATCGCTTGCTGCTCCGAGAAGTAGAGTGTAACCTTGTCATCTTCATAGGCATTCATCTCATTAGCAAGTGAATCTCCGACAATAACTCTGAATCTGCTACTGCCTTTACCGCCAGCCTTATCAAATACAGGGTTGATCCGGCTCTCTTTGAGGAAGTCTACGCCATAGAGTAGACTTCCCTGAACGAATCCCTCATTTTTGGTGATAACCTGTGTACTGTAGTAGGGGCTGAATAGCAGCTCTGGAAACTGTTTCTTGAGTTTGAGGATGAGTGTGTCATTGACGACATCCTCATTCATAGGGAGGATAGTGAGAGGATAGTTCATGACAAATAGCCTCTCTTTGAACTCTTTTTGGGTGCCATTCATAATCCCCATAGCGATCATCAGCACCATTACCCCTGCTGCGATCCCAAGAAAGGCGAGCAGTGCAGATATGAAGATGAAGGGATTGTCCCTGTCATATCGGAGATAGTGACGAACAATCTTGCGGACAAACTGCTTGTTGGGGGTATCTCTCCTCATTTAGGCGAGCAGTCCTTTTTTTGGTCCGCTCTTGCCGCAGCAGTTTTTGTATTTTTTGCCGCTTCCGCAGGGGCATGGGTCATTTCGCTTTGGTTTTTTGGTTCCCGTGATCGGCTTGGTGACCGGATCTTCGATCACTCCCTCTTCGTAAGACTGGTTGAGTGTCGTCTCCTCTGCAGAGGTTTCAAGCTCGTTTTTGATCTCTTCTACTGCCTGCTGCTCATCCTGTTCGCTGCCAAAGTCAAACTGTACGAGGTGAAGGATTTTGATCGCTTCAAACTTTATACGCTTGATCAACTCCTGAAAGAGTTTGTAGCTATCCTGTTTGTACTCGGTAAGCGGATCTTTCTGGTTGTAGCCTCTGAGTCCGATACCGGTTTTGAGAACATCCATTTCGTACAGGTGGTCTCTCCACTCAGGATCGAGGATCCTGAGATAGAGAACACTCTCTATTTCGGCACGATGATCAGGATGGATGGCAGCCATTTTCTCTTCGTAGTGTGCTTCAAGTTTTTCGGTGACAGTGTCATAGATCTCTTCACGCTCTTTATCTATGAGTTCCTCTACCGGGATATCGATGGTCAGCTCCTCTTTGATCAGACCGGAAAGTTTTTCAAGATTGAAATCCTCTCTGGGTGCTCCCTCAAATATTTCACACTCCATGAGATGATTCTCTATAAATTCAGCTCTGTTCTCTTTGATCTTTGATCCCATATCATATTCCGGGTCAAGCAATTGATTCCGAAATGCATAGATCGCTTTACGCTGATGGTTAGCGACATCATCATACTCAAGAATATTTTTTCTCGACTCATAATGCATGTTTTCGACTTTCTTTTGTGCCTTTTCAACACTTCTCGTGACGATCTTTGAATCGATAAATTCACCATCTTCAACTCCAAGACGACTCATGATATTTCTGATCTTTTCACCGCCGAATATTCTTAGCAGGTTGTCGTCCAGGCTGAGATAGAACTGACTCTCCCCGGCATTGCCCTGTCGTCCGCTTCGTCCGCGCAGCTGATTGTCGATACGGCGGCTTTCATGCCTCTCGGTTCCCAGGATATAGAGGCCGCCAAGGTCGCGCACTTCATCGTCCAGCTTGATGTCAACTCCCCGTCCCGCCATATTAGTCGCGACGGTGACAGCTGCTTTCTGACCGGCATCCATGATGACCTGTGCTTCATGTTCATGATTTTTGGCATTGAGGATATTGTGCGGGATCTTCTCTTTTTTCAGCCGATCATGGATCATTTCACTCTTCTCGATAGAGGCGGTACCTATCAGGACCGGCTGGCCCTTTGTGTGCAGCTCTTTGACTTTTTTGACGACGGCATCGAGTTTCTCTCTCTCTGTATTGTATATAAGATCATTTTTGTCCAGTCTCATTACAGGAACATTGGTAGGAATAGAGATGACATCGAGGTTGTAGATCTGCGCAAATTCTGTCGCTTCGGTCTGCGCTGTACCGGTCATACCGGCAAGTTTTTCGTAGAGTCTGAAAAAGTTTTGATAAGTGATCTCAGCAAGTGTTTGGGACTCTTCCTGTATCTCTACGCCCTCTTTGGCTTCAAGTGCCTGGTGCAGTCCTTCACTGTATCGCCGTCCCTCAGAGAGGCGTCCGGTAAATTCATCGACTATAACGACTTCACCGCTGTTTATAACATAGTCCACATCTTTTTCAAAGAGATAGTGTGCCTTGAGTGCCTGGTCGAGATGGTGGGAGAGAATAGCATTTTCGAGGTTATAGAGATTCTCTACCCCGAAGAGCTCCTGGGCTTTTTCCAGTCCCTTTTCCGTCATGACAATAACCTTATTTTTCTCATCGATGATGAAATCTCCGGTGGTGATCTCGGGTTCTCCGGGCTTGGTCTCCTGTTTTTCGCCTTTTTCCATCTGTTTGGCTATTTCGTCAGCACGGGGATAGTGGTTGGCATCTCTCTGTGTCGGCCCGGAGATGATCAGTGGTGTTCGTGCTTCATCGACGAGAATAGAGTCTACCTCATCAACGATGGCATAATGGTGCTCTCTTTGTACTTTCTCGTCAGCACGGACTTTCATATTGTCACGGAGATAGTCAAAGCCATATTCGTTATTGGTTCCGTAAGTGATATCTGCGTCATATTGTGCTTTTCGTGACATTTCATCGTGAATATCTGTTGTGATGCATCCTGTGGTGTATCCGAGGAATGCATAAACTCTCCCCATATCTTCCGCATCCCTGCCGGCAAGATAGTCATTCACAGTTACGACATGCACGCCATGTCCGGTCATCGCATTGAGAACGACAGCGAGCGTTGCGACCAGTGTTTTCCCCTCACCGGTTTTCATCTCTGCTATATTGCCATCGTGGAGGACCATACCCCCGACAAGCTGTACATCATAGTGGCGGAGTCCGAGTACTCTTTTTGCGACTTCTCTGGTGATGGCAAAAGAGTCGTTGAGTGCGCTATCAAGCGTGCGCTTCTCTTCGATGACCTCTTGCCTGAGTGCAGCAAATGCCTCCTTGAGAGCTTCATCGCTCATAGGTTCATAAGTGGGCTCAAGTGCATTGATCAGCTTGGCGTGTTTGAGATATTTTTTGACAATCCTATCATTTGCGGAACCGAAAATCTTTGTGATGTTTTTGAACATTATATATTGTATCCTAATTGAGAGAACCTCGGGAGCGGGAGAGACTCCGGAGCATACCCTGTTAAATTTTAAAAGATATTTTACCCAAATCTTGTATAAA
>JAYEOH010000050.1:15586-20381 GCA_034722775.1 Campylobacterota bacterium
ACTTCCTGTGAGTTTCAAGGCGCATTTCAAACAGACTATCACCAATGATCAGAAAAAGCAGATCATTTATCGGGGAAAGATAGATTTTTCTGTTCCCAACCATTTTAAGTGGCGCTATAGTACTCCAACCAAAAAAGAGGTTTGTACTGATGGGATAAAACTTCGGGTGGTTGACCATGATCTCGAGCAGGTTTCCAACTACATGATAGACAAAGGTTTGGATTTGCCGGCCATACTCAAGAGTGCAAAACTGCACCGTAAATCTGTCTATATCGCCAAATACCGGGGCAGGAGCTATACGATCCAGGTCAATAGCCGACAGGAGCTTAGTCGTATAGCCTACAAAGATGACCTGGACAATACTGTATTGATTGTTTTCTCAAAGATGAGGTATGGAAAAAAGAAGATTCCAAGTGCCCAAATGAGATGTGGTTATCCTGACAGTTATGATCAGATAGGGGGGTGATATGGAAGCACTGCTGAACTCCCTGACGGATGAATCACAACGACTCTTTTTTGCAAGCATCCTGGCGGTGATAATATTGGCAATCGCCCTGGTCATCGTGATCTTTGCCAGTCGGATCAAATTTCTAAAAGATCGTCTGTTTGATGCCAAGGAGATCGATTTGAGTAAAAATGAAAAGATCGCAGAACTTCAGAAGGCACTCAGAGAGATAGAGATAAGAGACAGTGCTTTGACGCAGGAGCTTCAAGACTTCAACGACACAAAAATTTCACTCAAGTCAAAAAAAGAGCTGATCTTGAAGATGCAGGAGAAGATGAATCTCCTTGAAGAGAAAGAGAGACTTCACCTCGAAACGGTGGAGGGGCATATCAAAGATTTTCAAACTTTGACTTTCAAATACAAAGGATTGCAAAAGCGTAACGAATTTCTGGTCGAAGAGAACAGCCGATTCCGTACAGACAATACAAAAATGCTCCTGAAGGTCAGGGAGCAGGAGCGCCGCATCTTTGAAAAGCTCATGATGGTCCATGGCAACAAGGAGGAACAGCGCAAAGAGATTGAGAAATTGGCTGAAGGAATTTTTGAAAAAAATCGACAACTCTTCGAGGCATTGCAGCACGAAACTATTATGGCACACATCTCTCCGCTGGCTGATGGGGTTTCTCGCTATCAAAAAGAGTTGATATTCGGATATGAAAAAAACATAGGCAAAGAGAGAGATTTGCAAGAGGATATTATCTCCCATGTCGGACTCTATCAAAAGGTCGGGGAAGATATCGGAGCGATAGCGGAGCGGTTAAGAGATGAAGAGAAGCTTGAGCATCTGGGTATCAATGTTGTTGCATATATCCTGGATGCCTCCGGTATTGAGAAGAATAAAGTAACGAGAGTCAAAGCAGCAGAAGAAGAGAAGCAAGAGAATAGCCTGGTGGCCGTTTCGCTGCCGGACAGTCAAACACTTATGGTTGATGCGTCTTTCTCTCTGGTTGCTTATGATCAGTATCGCAAGACGATGGAACCATCAAATAGAGAGCAGAGGCTCAATGGTTACCTTGAATCACTAAAAAGTCATATCGCCCGCCTGTCTGAGAAGGTTGCCGGCTCTGACGACGATAAATACTTCTGGATGCTTCTTCCGACACAGGATGCCCTGCAGACGGCACTCAGGCACGAAAGCCGTCTCTATGATCAGGCGCTCAAAAAACATGTCGTGCTTGTGGGGCCAACAACGCTATTGACAGCACTGCAAAGTGCTGCAGTACTTTGGGAATACAAGCGTTACTATAAGCAGGCGAGTGAATTGGCATCAAAGGCTGAAGTGATAGTCGAGCAGTTTGCATTGTTTGGCGAAGAGATAAGCAGCGTTTCACAACGCCTGGAGATGATGCAGAAGAGCCTGCCTGC
This sequence comes from Campylobacterota bacterium, assembly GCA_034722775.1. Lineage (GTDB taxonomy): Bacteria > Campylobacterota > Campylobacteria > Campylobacterales > Sulfurovaceae > SZUA-451. Next base: position 17,457 of record JAYEOH010000050.1, read on the forward strand.
AGCATCCAACAAAAGTAATACCAAATAAAAAGGAGTCTATATCATGTCAATAGTAACTATATGGCACAATCCAAGATGCAGTAAATCAAGAGCAGTCAGCACACTGCTGGAAGAGAAGGGAGTAGAAGCTGAAGTTGTTAAATATCTCGACGAGGATTTGACAGTTTCCCAACTCAAAGCGCTGTTGGCAATGCTGGGGATCGAACCCCGGGAGTTGATGCGCACGAAAGAAGCGATCTACAAAGAGCTTAATCTCAAAGAAGAGAGTGATCCTCAAAAGCTGATAGAAGCAATGGTCGCGCATCCAAAATTGATTGAGAGGCCGATTGTCATCAAGGGTGATAAGGCTGTCATAGGACGACCGATCGAAAAGGTCATAGATCTGTTAGCAGAGTAGGGTTTATTATGGGGGCTGATATTTGCCACTCTATTTCACAACCAAAATAGGAAGTAATCCAAAATAAGACAAGGTTCCGAATGCCTGGTTGATGTTGATGTCAGGCTTTACATCCAAGATCATCTTCTTGATACTCTCATCATCCATATCCCCTAAAAACTCCCCCTCTCCGTGATCTTCTTTGTAGAATTTAACTAAAAGATGTGTCTCTTTTTCCTCTTGATGTCGCCATATATTCATTTTTCTCTACCTTTCGAGGTACTCTTGAGTGTTTGAAATTCTTCATCCGTAATGAGCCCATCCTTTAGCATTTTCGATAGTTCGTTGACTCTTTTGCTCTCTTTTGGAGTATCATCGGAATGCTTTGCAGAAATCGCTTGAGAATTCTTTTTGACCTCTTCCTGAGATCTCTTTTTTTGAAGATCTTTTAACGCATTCTGCTCGGCATGTTTTCTTGAAATGATGAAGGAAGCAACGGACATCAGACCGAAAACAGTCACAAACAAAACAGCTTCGATATAGATGCTGTTTAGCTCCTCTGGATCGATACCTTCGGCGTGTAGATAGGAGAATATCAATAGAGGTGCCAGTAGCTGTTTTGCCATGTTGTTTCCCTTGCTGTAAATAATTGTTATACGCAGTATAGTAAAGCAACTTGACTTTCCTTCGCCTTATTCACTGTAACTTTGGAGGTGCCTTTCATTTCCATTAAGTTAAGCTTTTTTAGGACACTCGCACCCCGAGGGCATTTCCGTTGGGCAACTTGTTCGAGTTAATGCCCTAATTATATGTCTTGAGTCTTTGCCTCGAACAAGTTCGAGGTTCCGGCAAGTTCTTAGCTTAATGGCAATGGAGGTGCCCTTTGTGCTTCGCACGAGTCATTTGTGCAAAAGCGGCTCTCTATGCCGTCGCTGCCGCCAAAATTACTCCAGTCTATCGATGGCATCTCATCCAGACGTTTTTTATATTGTTCTTGGGTGATCCCCTCATAAAGCATCTGTATATAGGTGCCTGTTTTTTCCTAATCTAATGGCGTTGTCGGAGGACAATGTCCTGCAAGTGAATGACTGCACTTCAGATTTATAGATCTTTTTGATATGATTATACGAGGAGAAGGCAATGAGATATGAAGAGAGTATCTATTTGACTGAAATAGAAAAACGTCTCTTGTGCCTTTCAAAATTTGTCAAAGAGGTCACTGTCAAAAAGAGAGAGGCAGAGGTGATTGCCTTTATCTATCCAGATTTTCAAGCGTTGAAAGAGCAGAAGATTGTCAATATCGAAAATGAGATCCGATGGTATGCTGTGGAACTTTACAATCTCGATCCCATTGATGATATCAAGCTCGATGGATACAGGATTGTACAGGAGCCATTCTCTTTGGCAATAGAGAAAGAAGAGAGAAATAAGGCATCTATTAGTGAACCTAAAGATGAAATGTATCAGCAGATCAAAAGCTACCTTCAAGGCGTAACAGCACAACCGATTCTTCCCACATCACACCTTGAACTCGACCTAAAGCTTGATTCGCTGGATTATGTGATGCTCTTTGCCTTTGTGGAAAAAAGTTTTGCTGTCTATATGGATGAGGCTCTTTTTGCAGAGAGGATGGTGATGCAGGACTTTTGCCGCTATATTGCCCAAAAGCAGCAAAAATCAGACATTCATCGGGTAAGTTGGTCTGAGTTTATCGAAGAACCTGTCGAGTATGCATTGGCTTACTCTCCACTCTGGATGACGTTCTACAAAACTTTTTTCCTGCCACTCTTCAAACTCTATTTCCGTCTTGATATATCCGGAGAGGAGAATTTGCCGGAGTCACCCTGTATCATCGCTCCATCCCACCAGAGTATGCTCGACGGTTTCATTTTGGCAGCATCTTTGCCTTATGCGGTTTTAAAGAGAAGCTTTTTCCTGGCTTATGAGGGGGAGTTTGGCAAATCGTTTATGCGACCGGTTGCCCGCAATGGCCAACTGATCATGATCAATACAAACCGCAATCTGAAAACTTCCATGCAGCGAACAGCTGTACCGCTGAAAGAGGGAGAGAATATCATCATATTTCCTGAAGGGGCACGCTCCCGTGATGCAAAACTGCTGCCTTTCAAACGCTATTATGCCATTCTTGCCAAAGAGTTGAATCTCCCGATCGTTCCGGTTCTGCTGGATGGTACTTTCGAGGCGATGAAAGCAGGAAAACTCTTTCCCCGACCGGCTGAAGTGCGAGTGGAGTATCTCTCTCCTGTTTATCCGGATGAACTCAGCTATGAAGAGATCAATGGGCGTGTCAAGTCAGCTATTGCTGAAGCGATGCAAAAGCATCCGCTGCGTCATATCGAAGGAGCAAGCAGTGAAGAAGAATAAATTTGTATACGATCAGGAAGAATTGGTATTATTGGATGAGTTTGTTTGCAAGCAGCCTTTTTTTAGGCTGTACTATTACTATCACCTGGAACCTTTTTTGAACAGAGAGTGTTAGAGTTCGTCTCATTGTAATCCTATGCTATTTTTTTGAATGATAGCATCTA
>JAYEOH010000051.1:0-4602 GCA_034722775.1 Campylobacterota bacterium
GTGGATGATATTCTCGCTGCGATGGATCAAAACAATATTGGCGAAACCGAAAAAAATGAGATGCTGACAATTGCCTATTCTCTTAAAGATCAAATTATACGCGTTTGAACAGTAGTTCTTTTTTTGGTGCTGCTTCTACTCGTATATATTCCCAAGCTGAAGCTTGGGAATGAGAGCGATCTTGTTGGTTTTGGATTTATTGGAGATAACTTAAGAACTAGATGTTTAAATATATTATTCCTATCCAAATAAAAGTAAAAAAATCATTCCAACTACCAGAGCCACGGCAATATTAACCACCTTCAGCCAAATAAAGGCTTTGGTAGAAACAGCAAGCAGCGGCAGTGTCCCGTGTCCATCCTGTGAAATCGAACTTGCCAGCAAAACGGCAAAAGGGATCAGACCTTTGGCATACATGGTCACAAAGACCATATGGGGACCAGACTCAGGGATGATCCCGATCGCGGCTGCGCTCACTAGCATGGCTGCAGAATTCTCCTGCAGCCATGCTGTGACATCAAGATGAGTGTCGATATATTGTACAACCAGCAAGGCACCGAGCGTCCATAAAAATACCCTCAGAAGGTGCTTTTTGATCACATGGGCATAGAGATGCTCTTCAAGAAAATGATCCGGAACTGTAGTGATGATGAAGAGCGATACCAGTGAACCCAGAGTAAAGGTGATCTTCTTCCAATTCCACGCCTCCGGCCCCAATTCACCGAAAAAGACAGCAAGCAGAAAAACAGTGAACAGTGTGACAAGAAAGGCTCTTGGGAAAGTGATCTGTTTGAGCTGCCTGACAATATCTCTGCGTGAAAAGCAGCGGCAATGTTCTTTTTCGTGTATTTCAAACTCATGTTTTACATTGACCAGAAAACGGTTCTGATCTTTGAATACCAAGTCAACACCAAACCCGGCAATCAAAGCAACAAGAAACAAAATCACACTCAGCCATATCGCCTCGACAGGAAACATACTCAGCATCACAAATGCCTCGTCACCGCTGGTCGCTATCATGACAGTAACCAATGCACCGAAACTGACCATCCGGTGCGAATAGAGTGAAACCACTGTAAAGGCACCAAGACATCCCGGCACAACACCCAAAAAAGCAGCCAGGAAATACTGACCAAAACGACTCTTTTTCAAGCTCTCCTGCCACGCACCCCTGGTCTGCACATTAATATACTCGATCAGCAGCATCATCATCAATACAAAACTGGTAATCATTATCGCGTGTTTGATCACACTGATTATCATATATTCTCCTACTCTTGACGCACTCTCATATTAAAATTTTTGCAATCGGTTGTCTTTGAAGGCTTCATACGCCTCTTTGAGGCTCATTTCGCCTGCACCGACATAGATCCTGACATTTGATCGATGCAGGATATCCAGCGCTTTTCTACCCGGACCATTACCGGTAATGATAGCATCAGGCTTCAGCTCAAGAACTTTTTTGGCTGTTTGCAACCCTGCCCCGTGCTCCATCGCTTCTGTTTCGCTGCTAGGTACGGCAAGCAACTCCTCTTTCTCTTCATCATAGATGACCAAAATATCCATTCTGCCAAATCGCGGATCCATCGGAGAATCCCAACTGCTTCCTTTTGCTGTAAAAACTATCTTCATCATACACTCCTTGCTATTCTTTTTATATTGTTCCAGCTTTTTTCAATTTCTTCACTCAAATCAGATTTACCATATTCTACGATCGTTTGTGCCTGTGCCAGCGCTTTGGTAAAGGTCTCATCATAGGGCAGTTTTGCCACCAGGGGAATATCCTCCTCTGCCAAAAACATCTCGATAGCCTTAGTCATATCGGCATTGAGATCAAACTTGTTAATGATGCAGACTGCCCTGATATTGAATGTTTTAACCAGTTCATAAACCCGTTTGAGATCATGCAGACCAGAGATCGTCGCTTCGGTGACCAGTACTGCCAGATTTGCTCCGCTCAGTGATGAGATCACCGGACATCCGACACCGGGACTTCCATCGATCAGTAAAAACTCTTTCTCTCCGGTTTCAGCCAGTTTTTTCGCCTCTTTTTTGACTTTTGCCACCAGCTTTCCGGAGTTTTCAGCCCCAAAACCTAACTTTGCGTGTGCCATTTTGGCATCTGCTTTAGTGGAAGAGATATAGAAATCGCCCGCTTTTTGCACAAGCATACTGATCGCTTCCGTCGAGCAGATCCTCGAACAGTACCAGCACCCCTCACACGAGACAGGGTCAACCCGATGCTGCCCATCGATCACATGGATCGCATCAAAGCGGCATACCTCTTTGCACTCACCACAGTTGACACAAAGATCTTCATCGATAAACGCCGTTTCACCACTCTGAAAATCTTCCTGGTATCCAAAGTCAGCGTCCAGCAGGAGATGCATATTGGCCGCATCCACATCACAATCACCCAGAGCACAATTCCCTCTTTCAAGGTAGGCAAACGATGCAGTGAGGGAGGTTTTGCCTGTACCGCCTTTTCCTGATATGACGACAATCTCTTTCATTTGAGACCTCCGAAAAATGTTATCATCTCATCCAGTGCCGCCTTAAATGCTGCGTGTTTGGGATAGATCAGTTCCCCCCTGGAGTAAAGTTCCGCGATCTTTCTATCGTTGGGGATTTTAGCGATCAGAGGTATATTTTCCTCTTCACAGTAGTGCTCGACACTTGCATTTCCGATACCATGGCGATTGATAATGACGCCGAAATTCTGTTTCAAAACCCGCATCGTACCGACTGCCAGTTTGAGATCGTTGAGTCCGAAAGGAGTAGGCTCAGTGACCAAAACCACAAAGTCACTCCCCCGGCTTGCTTCGATGACCGGACAGGAGGTTCCCGGAGGGGCATCAAGTATCTTCACCACATCATCATCGAAGTGCTCACCCACGTAGTCGATAACCTGACCTATCAGCGGAACCGCCTGCTCTTCACCCAGATCAAGCCGTCCCTCCACAAAATCAAAATGATCAGTTTTAAAATGCCTCAGTGCTCCCATTCGAAGCCCGTGCATCGGCAATGAATCTGTCGGGCAAAGTTCCGAACAGGCATAACAGCTGTGACAAAGCTCCGGGAAGACCAATATCTCATCACTCAATTTGACAATGGCATTGAAGTTGCAAACCTCTTCGCATTTGCCACACAGAGTACAGTCATCACTGACCCATTGCGGTATCATTTTGTGGCATGCTTTTTCTAAAACCAAGTCCCCATTTATAAAGAGACCTGAATTTGGCTCCTCTACATCCAAGTCCGCCAGTACGACTTTTTGGTTTGTAGCCAGATATGAGGACAAATTTGTTGAGATGGTAGTTTTACCAGTCCCGCCTTTGCCGCTTGCTATGGTGATCTTCATTATCGGTTTCCGAAACCTATGCCCACTCCTCTGCCTTGTCCGCGTGTCGGATTGTTTCCAGTGTCCTGACCAAAATCTCCAGCCATACCAGCCTTTTGACCCCTTCCTTGACCTGTGCTTCTGCCGGCTCCTCCTCTACCATTTCCCTGACCCATTCCGGCTCCTTTTCCAAAACCCTGACCCGCTCTTCGTCCAAAACCTCTGCCTTTGCCCACTCCTCTGCAAAATCCGCCAAATTCATTTTCTCGTTTCTGGCTCATCTCATTGTCCTCTACTCTAATCTCTTTCATTATAGTTCCTTTGTGTTAATAATTATTGATTTTCCACTCAAAAGCGCATCAGCTATTTTCTTCCGTGCACCTTCGATAGTTCTCGAAAAGGTTGTTCGGGATATTCCCATCCTGTCAGCACACTCCTGCTGATAGAGCCCTTCATAATCGATCAACCTGACAGCTTCTATTTCATCTGCTGCCAAAACGACCTGCTCCAATGCACTATTTCGTACACCACAGGGTTTAAAACAGCGATGTTCTGCTGAAAAACCAATATGTCGTCTCAATCTTTTTGCTCTCATTATAACCCTTTATATGAACATATGTTCAATCAATAAGGTATTATAGCGGACATATGTTCATTTGTCAAGGGTAAATTGCTAAAAGTTGTATTCGTTTTCCAAAGAAGCCAATTCTTGACTTAAGGAACGCTGTGATGATAGAATCATAGTATTATCCTGGCTCCAATTCCACCCTGTATATAATGATCGCCAAAACTTTTTGCAAACATCTCTATTGCCTGATCTCCGCTGCAGTGGGTAGGAGACACAAGCACTACACCACCCTTTTTGAGTGATGAGATCGTTTCCAGAATCTCCTCTTCGTCACTATACATCAGGTGAAAACCTCCGGCAGCCAAATAGATTGTTTTGCCAATGACAGAAGAAGCTCTCTTGACAATATTTTCAATACCGAAATGTCCGCACCCGGTGAGAACGATAGGATTTTTCCCATCGATGATCAGGGATTGCTCGGGCATCTCCTCGCCCAAAAGACCTGTCGTGTAAATATTGTCAAAGAGTCTCTGCGGCAATCCCGTAATGACGACCACCTCTTTTGCCAATTGTCGCAAATCTCTGATCAAATGCTTTGAGAGGCTCTCCGGTACAAAGAGTGTGATGTCAGGGTTGAGCTCCAGCATTGAATCCAACCCGCCGATATGGTCCCAATGCGAATGGGAAATAAAAA
>JAYEOH010000052.1:0-4531 GCA_034722775.1 Campylobacterota bacterium
TACCAAAACTCTTCACTCGCACGAAGTGCGCCATGCATGAGTACTCCATTGTTCAGGCGCTATTGGAACAGTGCGAAACGCTTTCCAAAGAGAACAGTGCCACCAGGGTCACCAAAGTAGTGACCAAGATCGGAAAACTAAGCGGAGTAGAGCCGCATCTCCTCGAAATAGCCTTTGAAACATTTAAAGAGAAGACAGTGTGCGATAATGCAGAGTTCGTGATGAATCTGCAAAATCTTCTGCTCTACTGCAACGATTGCAAATGTGAAAGTGAACAGGATGAAGTGCGCTATCAGTGCAGGCATTGTCAAAGTACGAATGTTACGGTGATCGATGGAGAAGAGATGTATTTGATGACTTTGGAGATGGAATAGTTACCAAATTATCTTATAGTTCTTATCTATGGTAAATATATAAGACATTTAAATAGTCTTGATGTATAATTCCTTATCCTATAATAAAAGGGTTTCCATGCAAACAGAAATATCGAGACGGCGCTTTCTTCAGGGGACGGCAGCGTTGACAGTGGTGGGTGTCTCTTCGGCGGCTGCTCTGATGACCAAGCAAGAGAAAAAAAGTCCTTTTGCCGGTTATGTTTTGGAGAAAACCGAGTGGAGCGAGCATCTGCAGGAGATTCCGACACTCTGCGAAATGTGTGTCAACAAATGTGCTGCTATCGCACGAGTCGAAGAGGGTGTCGTGACCAAGCTCAATCCCAATCCCCTTTTTCCCAAATCCAAAAATATGCTCTGTGCCCGCGGCAATGCCGGGATACAGGCACTCTATGATCCTGATAGATTGAAATATCCATTGATCCGTGCAGGTGAGCGCGGCGAAGGTAAATTCAAACGGGTGACTTGGGATGAAGCGTATGAGCATATTAAAGAGAAGATGGTCAAGATCATCGATGAGGAGAAGGATAACCGCTCCACGATTGGCTTTTGTGCCGGTGAGGGGATGGCGGAGCATACCTATGCTTCTTTTATGAAAGAGAAGATCGGTTCGACCAACTTTGTCAATCATAGCAGTATCTGCCTGGCAACGACTATCGCAGGATATACGCTCACACTCGGAGGGTATGGGCAGGCTGATCTGGAAAATGCGGAGTATGTCATCATGGCAGGTGCCAATCGTGCCGAAGCGATCGTGACACCTGATACAATGGACATATTCAAGCGGACGAGGGGCGGAGGGGCAAAGCTCATCGTTATCGACCCCCGCTTTACCAATACGGCAGCCCATGCGGATACCTGGCTTCCTATCGAAGTAGGAACCGATCTGGCTTTTGTGCTGGCGCTCACTTATGTTGCCATCACGGAAGAGCGGTACAATAAACGCTTCGCTGAAGAGAACATGAGTGATTTTGAAGCATATAAAAAACATATCATTGACCATAAATATACACCAAAATGGGCAGAGAAGATCACGGGGATCAAGGCGGCAGAGATATATAAGATCGCACGGGACTTTATGGCACACGCACCCCGATCGATCTATTATCAGGGACGGCGTACTGCGTGGAGTCAGCAGGATTATCAGCTCAGGCGTGCACAGGCGATCTTCTCTGCGATGGGTGGCGGTATTGATAAAAAAGGGGGGATTATCTTTGGCAAAAAGCTCCCCTTGGGCGAGCATGCCATCAACTCCCCAAGCTATGACAATGCCAAAGAGCGTATCGAAAAAGAGAAAGCTGCTGTCGTCGGTGCCAGCGGATCATGGCTTGCGTGGCGCAATACGGTCATCGACGGAACTGCGCCCTATCCCATACGCGCTTTTTTTTCTTATAAACAAAACCCGATGCTCTCTGTCCCCAATACAAACAAAACAAAAGCAATGCTTGAAAAGATGGATCTTGTCGTTGTGATCGATACGATGCCGAGTGATACGGTGATGATGGCAGATGTTGTTTTGCCTGAATCCATCTATCTGGAACGAGAAGATCCTGTCAAGACTTTTGGCGGAGCGGAACCCTCTATCGCTTTACGAAAAAAAGTTGTTGAAGCCAAGCACGACACGAAGCCTGTCATAGAGATCATGCAGGGATTGGGAGAAAAGCTCTCCAAGCCTCTTTTTGAAATCTCTAAAAAGTATGATGAAGCCCTGCAGGAAGAGATCGAAGAACGCGGAGAAAAGGTGGTTTACAAAGAGGATGGATATGATCTGGCAGAGGGTTATCGCCACTCGCAAGAGACGATCAACCATCATCAGGTCGCCAGTGTCTATGGAGAAGAGGCGTGGAAAACGCTGAGAGAGAAGGGAGTCTTTTACCCCGATATGGACAAATACTTCAATCAGAAATCTGTCAATGAGTACCAGTATTATCCTGAACACAAGAAGCACTACTCGGTGATCGAAGGCGATTTGATCAATGAGCCTTATCATGATACCTGTGTGGATACCGAAGAGATCGCTGTCTTGAAAAAAGATTTCCGAACCGCGACCAAAAAGATCGCCTGTGCACTCTACAATCTCGAAAAGAAAAAAGGAATCGATGCTATGCCAACCTGGAGAGGAGAACTCTACAAGCCGACGCCCAAAGGCAAGTTCAAGTTTATCACAGGCAGACATGCACAGTTCACCCAGAGCGGCACTGCCAACAATGCACTGCTTTTGGATCTGCTGCCGGAAAACCATCTCTGGATCAACAAGCATATAGCCGAGGAGAAGGGTATAGGACTGGGTGACAAGATCGAAGTCAAGAGCAGCATCGGGTCGATAGAGATCACGGCGTATCCCACTGAGAAGATCGCAGAAAATGTGGTCTTTTTCATCCACGGATTTGGTGCTGAATCAAATGAATTGACTCTGGCGCATCATCGTGGTGTCAATGACAATCTCATCATTGAAGACAGTTATGAAAAATCCTTTGGTTCCGCAGCGATGCATGAAACCATCGTCGAAATAAGGAGGGCGTGATGGCACAATATGGAATGGCGCTTGATTACAAAAATTGTATCAACTGCAAAGCTTGCGAGAGTGCCTGTAAAGAGGAGAATGGTATTCTGCTGGGAGCGGACAATCATCGTATCTGGGTCGGTGTTCGCGAGATCGAAGGGATTTTCCCTAACCTGAGTATAGGATCGAGCAGTTTTCAACCCAGTCAGTGTCAGCAGTGTGACAACGCCCCTTGCCAGGAGGTCTGCCCTACCAATGCAACCTATTATGACGGGAATGGTGTCGTTCGTGTCAACCCTGATCAGTGTATTCTCTGCACCTACTGCATGCAGGCTTGTCCCTATGATGCGCGTTATATCGATGACAGGACGACGACGGTGGACAAATGCAACTTCTGCTCGGATACCCGTCTGATACATGGAGAGACGACGACGGCTTGCCAGGCAACCTGCCCCACAAAGGTTCGTATCTTTGGTGACATGGATGATCCGGAGAGTGAAATCTCCAAGGTATTGAGAGACCGGGAGCATTATTCGCTCAAGGCACACCTTGGTACCAAGCCAAAACTTTTTTACCTCACATAAGGAGCGAGAGATGGAACTAAGCAAAATACTTCCCTACAGGAAGCAGACTTTAAAATCATTTTTCACCTTTGAATTTACACCATTAAATATCTTTATGTTTCTGCTCACGATCGGACTGGTGACAGCAATGATTTTCGGCATCGTTGTCTATTTGATTCATGGACATCATGCCTATGGTGTGACGCGGCAGCACGCCTGGGGGCTTCTGATCGCTATGTATGTCTTTTTCGTGGTTTCAAGCACGGGTTTGTGCATCATGTCATCACTGGGCCATGTCTTCAACATCAAGGCGTTTCAGATCATTGGCAAACGGGCGATCATCGGTGCGATCATCACGATCTTGACAGGCTTTGCCGTGATCGCTTTCGAGATCGGGCATCCGGTACGTATGGTGATCTACAATGTGCTGACACCAGGACTGACCTCTGCGATCTGGTGGATGGGGACGCTCTACGGTATGTATCTCTTTTTTATTATCCTGGAGTTTATTTTCCTCAACAATGATAATCACAAATACTCTAAAATCTTCGGTCTCGCCGGCTTGGTCGTCGGTCTCGCCGCACACTCCAATCTCGGAGCTGTCTTTGGCTTTCTGGTCGCCCGTCCTGTTGCTAATGGGGTTTTCTTTCCTCTCTATTTTATTCTCTCCGCGATGGTGACAGGTTCCTATCTCCTCTTTTTGATCTACGGATGGCGGTACAAGATGGACTTTCCCCCGGAAGTGCGAAAATTTATGATAACGCTGGCCCAGGTGCTGGGTCTACTGTTGGCAATTTTGATGTTCTTCGAGATTTGGCGTGCACTTACAGCGATCTACGGCGATATGCCAGAGCGAGGTGATATCGCCAGACATATGATCAGCTCAAAAAGGTTTTTGATCGGTGAAGTGCTGCTGGGGATGCTGATACCGTTTGTGATTGTTGTACTGAGCAGAGGGCGTGCGATCAAACTGATGGTCTATGCTTCCATCACGGGCATGGTAGGGATCTTTTGGATGCGCTATGACTTGGTCGATGACACGCAGCTCGCGCCGATGCTGCCACTCAAAATAC
>JAYEOH010000053.1:0-4516 GCA_034722775.1 Campylobacterota bacterium
ATAGGCTTCGATAGCATATCGTCCGACCATAGCCGCATTGTCCGAGCAAAACTCCATCGGTGCGGTATGAAGTTTTTTATCATACTCCCGGCAGAGTGTTTCATAGGCTTCTCGGAGGTAGAGGTTGGCGGAAGCTCCGCCGACGATAGCGAAGTCTTTGATCCTATCTTTGGCAAATATCTTTTTGCTTTTTTGCAAAAGGTGTAATTTGACTGCTTTTTGGAATGAGGCGGCGATATCCCGTTGGTCTTGAGGGCTGACTGTGCCATCATTTGATGCTTTGGACTTTTCCACTTGCAGTCGTACGGCATTTTTAAGACCTGAGAGAGAGAAGGCGATCAGCGGTGAGTTGCGCAGCGGAATAGGGAAGTCAAAGCGATTTTCATCCCCTTCTCGTGCCAAGGCTTCAATGATCGGACCGCCGGGGTAGCCCAGATCCATCATCTTGGCACATTTGTCGAAGCTCTCTCCGACACTGTCGTCTATACTTGTTGCCAGGATCTCCATCTTTTCGAAGCTCTCCATACGAATGATCTGAGTGTGCCCTCCTGAGATCAGCAGTACGAGCAGCGGCGTGATCACCTCTTTCCCAATAAAAAGAGAATAGATATGTGCTTTGAGGTGATGGACTGCTATCAGGGGAATATCCAGCAGTACAGCAATGGTTTTTGCCATAGCGATACCTTCGAGCAGTGTCACACTCAATCCGGGTTGGTTAGTGACGGCAATGGCTTTGAGCTGGGGGAAGTACTCTGTCGTCTCCTGAAGTATCTCGGGCAGTGCAACAGCATGCAGTCTGCTGGCAAGTTCCGGTACAACGCCGCCATAGCGGGCATGTTCTGCTTCCTGAGAAATCTTTTTGTGGAAAAGAAGTTTTTTGGTGGCGATCTCGGTGATGGCGATGGAGCTGTCGTCGCAGCTGGATTCGATGCTTAAAATCATCAGGATTGCTCCATTTGGAAACCCGTAGGGTGTTGTCCCCCGACAACACCACATAGGATATTATCAAAGGTGTTGTCGGGGGACAACACCCTACGGGAACAAGAGTTACTCATCAATGCCGTCATTTTTTCTCCATTACAAGGTTTTCGATATATTCCCATTTCCCATAACCGCTGTCAGCATTGATATGTCCGGCATTTTTGATGATCTCTATGGGGATTTTATAATGGTTGGCGATTGCTTTTGCTTCATCTATATCCATATAAGGGTCATTATCCGAAACAATCATCTCTATCTTCTCTGCTTTGAGGTTACCGGGAAGCGGAGCGGGGAAGAAAGTTTTGATCGTCGCTTCTCGGGTGTCAAGACTGGGCGGGGCAACCATAAAGAGTCTTTTGACAGGGGCAATATCCTCTTCGCAGAGCCAAAACCAGAGTGTATTGGCAAGGGAGTGGCAAACTACGGTGTCAGGTTTGAACTCTTCCAGTAGTGTTTTGACTTGTCGCAGCCATCTGTTTTTGCTGGGGAAATGACAGTTGTCGAGCAGTGGAAAGCTGACGGTGCCATAGTTTTTGGCAATTTCACAAGCCAACTCTGCCTGCCAATGCGGCGCATCACTGCCGCCCCAACCGTGTAAAATAAGTGTCTTGTTCATTTAGCAACCCGTAGGGTGTTGTTCCCCGACAACACCTTTGATGATGTTATTGTATGATAATGACATACTATGTGGTGTTGTGGGGGCACAACACCCTACGGAGAGGTATTTATGCTTGGACATAGGCTCTCACCTCTCTATCGATCGCAATAATTTCATCGATACTCTTTGCGTGAACCGTATCAAAGTGCTTGTAGGCATCGAGCACTGTTTTTGCCATACCAAAAAAAGTACTTTCTCCTTTTTCAAAGGCTTTGATCGCCTCTTCATTGGCAGCATTGATGACAACACCGAGTTGGGGGTTTTGGAGGAGATGATCTTTGATCTCCCAGATGGGGTATTTGGCTGACTCGATAGGCTCGAACTCCAACGATCCGATCTCCATAAGATCGAGCGGCGGGAGGATCTCCTCTTTTACTTTTCCTCTCAGGGCAAAGGCGATAGGTAGTTTCATATCGACTCCGGCGAAGTGCGCGGTGGTAGAGCCGTCTTTGAACTGTGCCAGTGCATGAATGATCGATTTGCGCTCGATAACTGCGTCGATTTGATCGCTTCCAAAGAGCCATTTGGCTTCGAGCAATTCAAATATCTTGTTCGTCATTGTTGCCGAGTCTATCGTGATCTTGTTGCCCATGGACCAGTTTGGGTGCTTGAGCGCATCACTGAATGCGGCAGTGGCAATAGCATCATTGTTCCAATCACGAAATGCCCCGCCGCTGGCGGTAATGTAGAGTTTGCTGAAGGGGCGTTCACCGAGGAGGTACCAGAGCCCGAAATGTTCACTGTCAATCGGTGTGATCTGTCTCATATCGATAAATTCTCCGGCAACGACCAGCGACTCCTTGTTGGCGAGAGCCACTTTTTTGCCCAGTTCGATTGCTTTGAGTGTCGGGGCTAATCCCGTGTAGCCTACCAGGGCATTGACGACTGTTTGGCTCTGGGTCTGCTCAAGAAGCTCGAGGATGCCCAGGTCCCCGCAAAGGACATGAGGGTGATCGACGGCATCTCGATCTTTTTCGTTGGCAATGGCGACATATTTTGGCTTGTATTTGGCGATCTGTTCATTGAGGAGATAAATATTGGTTCCGGCAACCAATGCTTCGACGGTGATATTGTAGCGTGAGGCGATATGCAGAGTATTGACCCCTATGGAGCCGGTAGAGCCGAGCAGTACGATCGAATCGGACATTAGAGAAATGATCTTAGTGTGACAACCATGATAATCGCACCAAAGAGAAAGCCGTCGATCCTGTCAAGGATACCGCCGTGTCCGGGCAGGAGGTCTCCGCTGTCTTTGACGCCGGCTTGCCGTTTGAGGTAGCTTTCAAACAAGTCTCCGAAGATGGAGGCGATTGAGGTGAGGAGTGTCACGAACAGCGCGGTCCAGAAAGGTGCGATATAGAGTCCGATATAGGTGCCGAAGAGTGTAGCCAGAACGATACCGCCGATGACACCCTCTATCGTCTTGTTGGGAGAGGTATCACAAAACTTTGTTTTACCGATCAGTTTCCCCACAAAAAAAGCACCCATATCCGTCACGGCTACTGTTGCCAGCAGCCACATCATCGACTCGATCCCAAAGTCCTGATAGAGGATGAGAAAGAAAAGAATCCCGCTGACAGGATAGAGAAAGGGGAGCATAAGTCTGGGGTTGAAGTTGTGTGTGTATGCCAAAGTTCCGCCGAAGAGGACCATAAAAAGGAAAAAGAGATCATCGGGATTGGGATAAAAATAGGCAAAAACCCAGAGAAGCAGCGCCCAGAAATACATCGAGGGTCCTCTGAGCTTGAAGAGATGCATCGCTTCGTAGAAGGCAAACATATAAACAATCCCCAGAAAACTCCACATGATAAAAAAGTTATCGATCCAGGCGATAAGGGCAATGATTGCCAGTAGGGCGATTCCAGTCATCCAGCGTTCTTGATAGTCAGTGAAAAGTTTTGTCATATTTTCCGTCCCCGATGAGTATGGATTTAATTGGTATATTAAAATGTTTGGCAATGCCAAACCTACGAAAATTATAGCCAAACTTTCCTTGTTATTCTCGTATTTCAATACCCTCTTTGCGCACGCGAATCGTATCGTATTTATTATAGAAGACATTTGACCCCTCCTGGACTTTGACAAATTTTCGTTTGGTATAGTCCACTTCATACTCTCCGGGATTTTTGACAGAGAAATCGACGCAGAGTTTGGCAGCGGCTTCGATGACGCTTTGAGGGAGATTCTGTTTGTCGGTTCGGATGATGACATGACTTGAAGGGACATCGCGTATATGCATCCAGAGATCGTTGGCTTTGGCGAGTTCGAGAAGTTTTTGGTTTTCACTGCTGTTGCGCCCTACGAAGACTTTGTAGTCCTCGATCCAAAAGAGTTCACCCTCTTTGAGTTTCTCTTTTTTACGCTGAGATTTAGCTCGCTTGGGGACAAGAAGTTCCAGTTCATAGGGATCTTTGGCTTGCTCC
Organism: Campylobacterota bacterium; assembly: GCA_034722775.1. Taxonomy (GTDB): domain Bacteria; phylum Campylobacterota; class Campylobacteria; order Campylobacterales; family Sulfurovaceae; genus SZUA-451. Next base: position 4,063 of record JAYEOH010000053.1, read on the forward strand.
AGTGCATAGTAGATATTATCATAAAAGGCTTTTTTGCTCTCCAGGTTCTCTTTCTCGATATGAATATTTTTTGCTTTGCTCTTCGCTCTTTTGGAGAGATTGAAAAAGTAGTCACTCATCCTGGAGACTTTGATATTTTTAGGTAGGTTAATAATGATCTCATTACCCTCAAAATCATAGGTCTTCAGTTTTTTGTCATAGGGTTTGATCTGGTAGAGGTTGGCAAGGATGAGGTTGGCATAGGTTTGATACTCCCTCTCCTGCTGTGCCAGCTTTTCCTTGTCGGGAAGTTTTTTGAGCAGCAGTTCCAGTTTTTTGATTTTTTTGGCAGTGAGTGTGAGCTTTTGTTTTTTGAGTTCGGACAGTCTCTTTGCCTGTACCTGCCTATATTTCTCTTCGAGGTAAGCGTCTATATTTGTCATTTGATTGTTGGGAGTCAGACCCGCAGACGATT
>JAYEOH010000054.1:0-4498 GCA_034722775.1 Campylobacterota bacterium
TGGCTCCGGATGCTGGATTCGAACCAGCGACCAAGTGATTAACAGTCACCTACTCTACCGCTGAGCTAATCCGGAATGGGTTGAAAAAGCCGTGTGCTTATTTCGTGGATGGGATTATAGTCAAAAAGTTCTTTAAAGTCAAGAGGTTTTCAGGCTAAAGTGTAAAAATTTACTCCATTTGTCTCTTTGATGATGATTTTTCCTTCGGATTGGAGGGTTTGGAGCTTTTTTTGGCTCTCTGTATCGAAAAGTATTTCAATATCTTCATGAGTCAATGGTCTCTTGGAGAGTGTCTGCAGAATCTCCGATGGTCTATATCTCTCAGGTCTTGACTCGACATGTTTGCGTGATACGATGTAGACGGGGAGTGAGGGGTCGAAGAGATAAGTGATTTTACGAAGTTCCTCATAGCTGAGAGGCTTGACTTCATAGGCGGGAGGACGGTCTATGGTACCGATATCGATACGGGCGGGTTGCAGTCTGAGCATAAACTGATTGATTTGTGCAATCTCTTCTGGTTTGTCGTTGAGCGTCTTGACAAAAAGTGTTTCGATGATCAACGGACCTTTGTAGCACTTTTTAAAAGCAAGCATCCCCTCCTCTATCGCATTGATGCTGATCCCCTGATGTGAACGATCGAGCTTGTGCAGACAGCGATCTGTTGCGCAATCGAGTGATAGTTTGACCATATCGAGCTTGGCAAGCGCCTCTCTGACCACAGGATCAGAAATTGTACTGCCATTACTGAGTATCAAGGTTTTAGTGTCACCTTTGATCTGGTCTATCTCATCGGTCAGCTCCGAGAGATAGGGATATAGGGTGGGTTCACCGTTTGCTGTCAGAGTGATAAAATCGATGGCACAATGCTCATCTAGAGATTTTGCCAAGGCATCCATCACCTCATCAACCGAGATAACCTCATCATAGACACTGACAGTCTTGGCCGGATCAAGCTCACAATAAAGGCAGTCAAAATTGCACTGTTTTTTTCCTGGACTGAGATCAATACCGAGTGATTTGCCAAAACGGCGGGAGTAGACCGGTCCAAAGATGATGTTCACGTCTTACCCTTTAGAACAAATCTCATCTTCCCAGCCATCTGACCAGATCAACTGCCAACTTTTCCAGTGCTCTATTCGTCGCCTTGACATACCCTAGAGCATCTACTGTCCCTGTGGGTATCTCATAGCTGAACTTCCTGCTCTTTACCAAACGATTGTTGTCAGTATCTATCATATCGAAGCGGATCGAAACAACAGAAACAGAGAGGTTTTTGCGTACCTTGTGATAAAAATCATACACTTCGGTCTCCAGCAGGTAATCTGTATTGGCGAGAGAGTTGTAATCTATCACTGTCTTAAATACGCCACCCTTCTCCAGTGCACGAATAATGCCGGCAATCAAAAGTTGGCTGTTGCTGCTGCTCCAAATGGCATTTTGATAAGAACCCTCTTCGATTTTACTATACGAGAAGTAAATAGAGGAGCTTGCTTTTCCTTTGATATTCATCGGATACCCTATCTTGATGCTCTTCTCTTTATAGGGAGAGTGGGAAAGCTTTGAAAAATTCAGATCAGGATTGAGACTATAGGTGCGTATCTCCGAACTCTTCATACTGCATCCGCTCAGTAGCAGCACTCCTGCTATGATGGCTGTTTTTGCTGCCATATTCATTCTCCCGGTCCTCGTCTTGGTCTGCCTGATTTAAAGAGTAGATCATTAGGACTCTCCCTGAGTTGCCTGGTCAATGCATCTATATGCTCAGCTACTTCCCTGAGATCATTGATCGTAGGCTGCATAATTTTTTGCATATTGTAATCTCCCCGGTTGACTGTTTTATTAATCTGAGAAGCAAGATCATCGATACTTTTGGTCATACTGTCAAACTTTTTGAGTGAGGGCTTCATCTCTTTTTGCAGGCTGACTGCCAAAGTATCAAAATCTTTAGATAGTTTTGCGAAGGAGACCCTAAACTCTTTGAGGGCACCCTCGGCCTCATCCAAAGTCGTGATTATCTTCTCCTCGACATCTGTACCTTTGGCGGCAACCCTGTTGGCATTGTCCAGTAAAGCAGAGAAATTTTTGAGGTTTTCATCTGAAAGCAGCTGCTCTCCTCTCTCCAGGATCAATACCAACTTCTCCGAAAGATCTTCAAAGTTCTTTTCCAATCGTCCAAAGAGAGAAGAGCCTGACTGGAGGAGAGGCAGCTCGCCATCTATCGATTGAAGCATTTTTGCGCCATTGGTTCCCCCCTCTATCTCGATGAAGGAGAGACCTGTCAATCCAAACATACCGATTGTGCCGCGCATATCCTCTTTGATTGGGATATCTTTTGCGATTCTGAGCGTGATCTCTACCTCTTCAATATTTTTGGGATTGATGCTAATATCACTAACAGTTCCGACATCTACCCCTTTGAGCTTCACCCCTGAATCTTTGGAGAGCCCGGAGATGGATTCTTTGGTGCGAAGCAGATAGAGGTGATGATCATCCTTAAATCCGGTATTGCCCAGCCAAAAAGCAAAAAAGATGATACCTGCCGTGAAAAGGATCACAAAAATACCTATCACTGTATAATTGACCTTGCTATACATTTATCTGTCCACTCTCCCATCTATTCTGTGTTTGACATATTCATTCTTAAAAAACCTCTCAATAAAAGGATGATCAGATTGTAGCACATTTTCTAATGATCCTTCTGCAACGACATGCTTGTCTGCCAAAACAGAAAAACGATCAATGATAGAGTAGATCGAATCAAGATCATGGGTGATCATCACGACAGTAATCCCCAAAAGCTCCCTAAGCTCTACGATAAGAGCATCAAACTTCCGTGCGCCGATAGGATCGAGTCCTGAAGTCGGCTCATCAAGAAAAAGAAGTTTGGGATCAATCGCCAGTGCTCTCGCGAGTGCTGCCCTCTTGATCATCCCGCCGCTCAACTCAGAGGGATAGAGCCCCCCAGCCCGTACAGGGAGACCGACCATATTGATCTTGGTTTTGACAATCTCATCACACATCTTTTTACTGATACCCGTGTACTCTTTAAGCTGCAGTGCAATATTTTCGGCAACAGTCAACGAAGTAAAAAGCGCGCCAAACTGAAATAGCACACCCCATTGACGACGCAATGATTGCGCATCTTGATACCCGATATCGGAAAGTTTATGTCCCAATACCAACATTTCACCGCTAGTTGGCTGATGGAGCATGATCATCTCTTTCATAAGAAGTGTTTTCCCTGAACCACTCTCTCCTAGAATCCCATAAATTTCACCTTTGTTTACAGTTAGGCTGAGCTTGTCATGGATAACTGTAGAACCGAAACTGGTCACAATATCTCTCGCCTCTATAATCTTCTCCATCAAATACCCCACTCTGTCAACAAAACAGAGAAAAGCGCATCACAAACAATCACAAAAAAGATAGAATTAACCACACTGGCTGTTGTTTGATACCCTATACTTTTGGTGTCATCCGTCACCTGCAGACCCCTGAAGCATCCGATCATCGCAATCAGCATGGCAAAAAAAGGCCCTTTGATGATCCCAATCCAAAAGTGCTTGACCGTCAAGACTTCCTGCAGACGATTGATAAACTGTGTATAGGAGATATTCAGCTCCAAGCTCGCAGCGAACATACTCCCCATAATACCTACAATATCTGCAAAAAAGATCAAGAGAGGCAGTGAAATCATGAGTGCAAGAGTGCGTGGCAAAATAAGAAAATAGTAGGGATCAAATCCCATCGTACGCATCGCAGAGATCTCCTCTGTGATCTTCATCGCCCCAATCTGTGCCGTATAGGCAGAACCGCTTCGACCCGCCACAACGATAGCGGTTATAAGCGGTGCGAGCTCTCTCGTGATAGAAACACCTGCCAAATCTACGATAAAAAGATCTGCCCCGAACTTAGCCAGCTCTACCGCACTCTGATAAGAGATCACCATCCCCACCAAAAATGAGGTCAATGCTATAATGAGAAGCGCACTCAAACCGGATCGTTCTATATGATATATTATTTCCCTGTATCTAATATTATGCGGATGGGTAAAATAACGAAGAAAAGCAACAAGCAAGTGCCCGGTAAAGTCAAGAAATTTCAGGAACTCTCCATAGCCTGAGACAACAGTTTTTCCTAAACGATAGCAAGCCCCTTCTGTTCGTATCGGTATCGACTCTTCTACTCTGTTTTTCAACAGAAGATGGTACATACGCTCCTGCTCTCTTGAATAACCGACCACTTTCACTTCAGATTGGGCTTTGAACTTTTCATAAAATGCTATAAAAAGCAGCACCCCCGAAGTGTCAAAACTTTCAACCTTGGAAAAATCCCAGACAATACTCCTGTCAGGTGAAATACTTTGAAGTATTTTATCTATCTCCGGTTCGTGATAGAGTGTCCACTCTCCCAGCGAGTGAATAATAATTTGATCTGCAGACTCTTCAATACGCACATAGGGTTGATTCATAAGATAAATTATACCCAATAACCCTGT
>JAYEOH010000055.1:0-4469 GCA_034722775.1 Campylobacterota bacterium
CTGATGCTGAAAGAGAATGATGAGGTACAGGTTGAGATCTCCGGTCAGGAAAATCTGAGTGATCATGTCATTGTACTGGGATATGGACGACTGGGACACAAAATCTGTGAAAAACTTGACCTTCGCGGGGTGAAATATATCGCCATCGATAACAATATTCATAATGTCAAAGAGGCTCAAAAGCTGGGAAAAAGTGTTATTTTCGGAAATGCAGGAAAAAAGAGTATTCTTGAATCTGTCAGTATTCACTCTGCTGCTGTGGTGATCATCGCATTTGATAATACGGAAAAACTGCATTTGGAGTGCGATGTTGTCAGCAAGGTGGCACCGGAGGCAAGCGTGGTGGTGAAGGTCAATAAATTTCGAGAGAAAGAGGAGCTGCAGGAGGAGTTTCCTACTTTTAAGATCGTTGTCGGAACAGAGCAGATAGCGAGAGGTATGGTTGATTCGATGCTGAAGTGTGAAATGGTATAGTTTCACCCATTTTTGGATATACTTTCCGGATTCTGGCAAGTAGCCAAATTATTTTTAGGAGCGACAATGTCTATTAAGTGTGCATTTTTATTTCCGGGGCAGGGTTCTCAAGCCGTTGGGATGGGTCAGGATTTTTTTGAGAAGAGTGATGTAGCTAAAGAGATGATCGCGGCTGCAAGCGAGCGAACGGGGATTGACTTTGAAAAGTTACTCTTTACGGAGAATGATGACTTGGAGAAGACAGAGTTTACACAGCCTGCGATTTTACTGGTCAGTGCGATCGCGCATAAGCTTTTTGAAAATGAGTTGGCGATCAAACCAGTCTATGCGCTCGGACACTCATTGGGTGAATTTTCCGCATTGACAAGTGTCGGCGCTATCGATCCGATAGATGCTGTAGAGTTGGTCAATCTGAGAGGCAAACTGATGGCAGAAGCCTGCGAAGGTCAGGATGTAGGGATGATGGTCTCCCTGGGGCTGGGTGATGAGGTGGTCGAAGAGATCTGCACCGCCCAAAGAGAGCAGGGGATGAAGGTCTGGCCTGTCAATTATAATGCCGAAGGCCAGATCGTTATCGCCGGCATCAAGTCGGACCTTGTGAAGCTAGAACCGGTTCTCAAAGAGGCAAAAGCGAGAAGAGCCCTGCTGCTCAATATGTCGGTAGCCAGTCACTGCCCGCTGCTTGAGAGTGCAACGGCACCACTGGCAGAGAAGCTTTCTGAAGTGCTCAGAGATGAATTTATCGCACCGGTTATCTCCAATGTCACTGCTGATAGATACAGCAGCAAGGAGGAGGCGCTTGATCTGCTTCCAAAGCAATTAGTTTCTCCTGTACTCTACAAGCAATCCATTGCAAAATTTGATAATGAGGTAGATTGCTATGTTGAATTCGGGCATGGCGGCGTATTGAAGGGTCTCAATAGGCGCGCAACCAAGAAGCCGCATTTTGTTGTTTCGGATATGGAGTCTTTGCAAGAAGCGGTAGCTGAGATCAGCAAGTTGTAAAATAATACCAAACCAAAGGAAAGTCAATGAAGATAGCGATAATGGGAGCTATGCCCGAGGAGATAGATCCGCTTCTTGCGCATGTACAGAATGTGACAAAAACAGAGTATGCTGCCAATACCTACTATGAAGCAGAGTATAAAGGCAAAGAGATTGTCATCGCCTATTCCAAGATCGGAAAAGTATTTGCCTCTCTGACGGCGACAATATTGATAGAAAAATTTGACTGTGACAGGTTGCTTTTTTCCGGTGTGGCAGGGGCTATTGATCCGGATCTTGAGATAGGTGATTTGATCATAGCAGATGGGTTATGCCAGCATGATTTGGATATTACGGCATTTGGACATCCTCATGGCTTTGTGCCGGAAGGAGAAGTCTGTATCGCGACAGATATCTATCTGCGAGAAGTTGCCAAAGAGGTGGCTGCTAAAAAAGGATTGCCTCTCAAGGAGGGAATCATAGCGACAGGTGATCAGTTCGTTGCCAATGTGGAACGCAAAAGCTGGATCGCTGAGATCTTTGATGCCCATGCGCTTGAGATGGAGGGTGCGAGTGTCGCTGTCGTCTGTAATGCACTCGAAATTCCTTTCTTTATCCTGCGTGCGATCAGTGACAGTGCCGATATGGATGCCGGATTTGATTTCGATACCTTCCTGGAGAGTTCAGCCAAGGTTAGTGCGGAGTTCATCCTCGATATGGTAGAAGCGATTGAGAAGTGACCTTAAACGGGTAAACCTAAGCAAAAAAATCCTCAAAATTGCCGGTAAGACCAATGCGCAATTTCGTCTAGTTGGAGAGGGTGACCGTGTACTTGTCGGGCTGAGCGGCGGCAAAGATTCGCTGGCACTGGTGCATACACTCAAGCATATTCAGCGGCACGCACCGTTTGATTTTGAATTTGAGGCATGTACGGTGCATTATGGTATGCCGGGTGAGGATTATACTTATCTGAGCCAGCATTGCAAAGAGCAGGGGATCGACCATACTGTTTATGAGACGGGGATTTTTGATATTTCACAGGATGCTATCCGTGAAAACAGCTCCTTTTGTTCTTTCTTTTCCCGTATGCGGCGAGGCGCACTCTATAGTTATGCCGAAAAAGGCGGATTTACCAAGATTGCACTGGGGCACCATTTGGACGATGCAGTAGAGAGCTTTTTTATGAATATGTTCTACAATGGAACGATGCGCTCGATGGCACCGATCTACAAAACAGGCAGAGGGTTCCATCTGATTCGTCCACTGATTCAGGTAAGAGAGCGGCAGCTCAGAGCTTTTGCCGATGAAAATAGACTGCACACGATTGGTGATGAGTCCTGTCCGGCGATGATGAAAAATGTCAAACTGCCCCATGCGAGAGAGAAGACCAAGCGGTGGCTCGAAGAGATGGAGCAGGAGAATGAGAATATCTTTAAAATGATCAATGCCTCTTTTAAGCATATCCATGACGATACTTTTTTTGACCCTGATCGATGGAAGAGAGACGATCTTTTGGGTTAAGGGCACCTATTATTAAAGGTGCCCTTCAATAATTTTTTACTTTTTAATATCCTTGAGAATCTGAGTTTCTGTTTTGCACATTTTTTTGTTCCAGGTGCAAAGCATTTTATCTCCGCTTTTATTGATTGCCGGTTTGCAAGTATTGACAAGGATACTGTTTTTTTCCAAAACCATTATTTCGCACTTGTCTCCATTGCCCTCAAGCATGTAGATATAGCTGGTCCCTCTGACACCTTTTTGTGTGCGGATCTGCTTGAGATAATCAGCTGTTGTCTTATCCTCTTTCTCAACCGCAAGCTCCTCAGTTTTTTTGGCTTCTGCGGCTTCTGCATCAGCCTCTGCGGGTTCCTTGGTTTCTTCAGTCTCCTCGACCTTTTCAGGCTCTTCAGACTCCTCTTCGGTATCTGCAGTCTCTTCTGGATTTTTCTTTTCTGAAATATTTTCATCCTGTGATAAGGATGGGCTGATCTCCGGCTCCAGTGGTTCTGCCTGCGCTTCATCCTCTTTCTGTTCTTTGTTTGTAGCAGGATCCTCAGTTTCTTCTATGACCTCATCTTGTGTACCATTCAAGTCAGGGCTGACAGTTTCTTTTGCAGCTTCAATTACTTCAGCAGCCTTATCAGCTTCTCGATCAGCTACTATATATTTACTGCTTATCCATCCCTTGTCTATCTTTGCCCATTGTCCTGAAAAGCTGAAAACACATACACTCTTGCCTTTTAGGAGTCCATCTGTAATGTTACTCATAAGACCAGGCTCCTCTCTGACATTTAATCGCGATGCAACGACTAAATATTGAGAACAAGATACTTCCTCATCTTTTTTGCTTTCGCTTGCTGCAGCAGCCTGGGATATACCAATCGCCACAAGGGGCACAATAATAGCAATACTTTTAAAATATCTCATTTGACAAACTCCTCTTTGCTTTTTATAATTCTACCATATATTCTACCAAATCACTTGAGGCTGAGAAGAAGTCGTATTGCAATCATTAAGAAAAAAATTGAATTTATTAAGGAACCTCCAAAGATCTTTTTTTGATGCCAATAGACCCAATCATTTAAAAGCCATTGTGAGAAGATAATGACAGTATACGGCACAAAAATAAAAAGCGACATCAACTTTATGCTATAATACACCACAAGCAAAAGATAGAGAGGAGCCGAAGTTGATTGATATCGAAAAAATTGTACCGGAAATTATTGATAGGCTGAAATCGCTTCATCCTAATAAGATTATTTTATTTGGTAGTTATGCCAATGGTCAGGCAAATGACAATAGCGATATTGATCTGTTTCTTGTGAAGGATATAAGAGAAGATCAAATTCGTAAATATAGGCTCGAAGCTAGAAAAAGCTTACGGGATCTGATTTTTAAATATCAAATAGGTTTTGACATCCTGGCAGCTTCAGAAATATTTTTAAAGAAAAGAAAAGATTATTTCTATCAAGTGGATATTTTAAAAAACGGTAAGGTGATTTATGAATAAA
>JAYEOH010000056.1:0-10350 GCA_034722775.1 Campylobacterota bacterium
CAATGGCTTTAAAATGGATACTCTTAATATATTAATTATCGAAGATGATGAGGTCGCTGCGAGTTGGCTGCAGGATTTTCTGGAGGCATGTTCGTTTGCTGTAGAGTGTGCCCATACTGTCACTGACGGACTCTCCTGTGTCCGGCAAAATAACTATCAACTGCTTTTGCTGGATCTCAATCTACCTGATTTTAGCGGGTTTGATATGCTCAAAAGTATCAAAAACAGTGTAGCCCTGCCCGTGATCGTCATCAGCGCCTACAGTGACACACAGACTAAAGTGAAGGCATTCAAGTACGGTGCCAGCGACTATATGGTAAAACCCATAGACCTTGAGGAGCTTGAAGCCAGGATATGGGCACTCACAGGCAGATACAGTATGATCAAAACGCCCGATGAAAAAAATATCTTTGAGATCAAAAACAACTCTATATTTTTCAAGCAAGAGATACTTGACTTGACAACTCTGGAGTTTGACCTTTTATCTATCCTGATCCAAAACAGGCAGCAGACAATTTCACGCGAAACATTGGCAAAATCCCTCTCATCCATCAGCTCGCATCGATCTCTGGATCAGCATATCAAAAATATTCGTAAAAAAATAGGTGATGACGGAAATAGCGCCATCTACCTCAAGACAGAGTATGGCGTGGGGTATCGATTGAGTTTTTAATGAATTCTATCTCTCCAATAATACTTGAATCTCTGCAATGATATCTCTGCTTTCACTCTCTTGCCGAAGCTCTGTAAACTTCTCTGCCAATGCTTCGTTTCCCATGTTTGACAACAAGCCCTTGAGCGCATGCATAGAGTTGTTGATCGCTTCGATATTCACCGGTTTTTCCTCCAGCAATAGTTGTAATTTTTCAAACTCCTTTACCAGATCCCGCCTGCCTGACGCAAGCAGTGTTGTGACTTGATCCTCGCTGAAGCCAAACTCTCCAAAACGCTTGCGGGCAATCTCTACGGTATCATCTATAAGTTTTTGCATGCCGACCTTCTCTTTTTGATTTGCTTTAGTATAAAGATTTATCCATAAAGATAGCCTGAAATATAGCGCATAGGGACAGTTGTGCAGCTGAAAATTTTGTACGAAACTTCCTACAGACTCAGATTTTACATTCAGATATAATTCGCGAAACAGTACAAATAAAAAGGGGGCGGCAATGAAGAAAAGAGTTCTTATTGTTGATGATGTTGAATTCAATATTGAGTTTGAAAAAGAGATTATTGGCTCACTGGCAGATGAGATGAAGGTTGATATACAGATCGACATTGCATATACTGTCAAAGAGGCATTGGACAAAATATCTGAGAATGATCACTATGACGGTATGATAGTTGACTTAAACTTGCCCGATGGCTCCGGAGTCGATATAGCAAAAGCGGCATTGAAAAAAAGTGAGGATACACGCATAGCAGCACTCACAATCTACCCCAGCAAATACGAAGAGCACAAATGTTTCTTTGATATTTTTCTGAGAAAACCTATTGCACCTCATTCATTCAAAGAAAATTTTGCCAGACTTTTGCGTCTCTGATTCAACTGTACAGGCTTATAACCGGTATGTCAGAAAATACCTACATACAATTCTTATTTATTATAATAGAATCTTTTTTTCTATTATGAACCTGTTCATAAATAACTCAAACCAACAGAGAAGGAACAACAGCAAAAATGAAGATTACAAATAATGCAGGGAAAGTTTTGGGCGGCATGCTCATTGCTTTGATAACAAATGTTTCTGCCTATGGCAGTATTGACAATATGGGTGATGCAGTCAACAAGGCTGGTCAGCAGCGTATGATCACGCAGCGCATATTAAAAGATTATGCATTGATCGGGATGAACAACATTTATGGAGATCCAAAGAAAGATCTTCCTGAAATGATCGATCTCTTCGATGCAAACCTGAAGAACCTTAAAGGATTCATCACGGACAAACCTTCACTGGAGAGCCTGGATGAAGTATCAGCCCTATGGGAGCCGATCAAAAAAACACTTCAGGAAGCGCCTGCGAAAGATAAAGCAGCAAAACTTCAGGAAGACCTTGAAGCACTGCTGAAGGCTGCCAACAAAAGTACAGGATTGATCTCGAAATCTTCCGGAGAAACATCTTTGGAGATTGTCAATACGGCAGGAAAACAGCGTATGCTTTCCCAACGAATGGCGAGTCTCTATATGTTGAAGGTCTGGGATATCAATGATCCCAAATTTGAAGAGAAGCTCACCAAAGCTATGGAAGAGTTCAGCAAAGCCCAGGAGACACTGCTGGCTTCCGAGCTAAATAGTGACGAGATCAATGCGCTGTTGGCAAAATCAGGAAGAGCCTTTATGTTTTTTGAGATGACAGCAGAGTCAGACTCCAAAAAATATATACCCAGCCTGATCAACCAATCGGCAAATAAAATACTGAAAAACATGAATACAGCCACTGAACTGTATTCAAAAAAATAAAAACCAAGGAATAATACCATGCAAAAACAGTTACAAAAAACCTTTTTGACTCTTATAACAGGTCTGCTCTTGAGCAGCGGATTGGCAAACGCCCAGGAGGATCCGAAACCAACAGCAGCAGTAGAGACAAACAGTGCAAATACTGAACTGCTTAACCTTGCCGGCAAGCAGCGTATGCTTTCTCAGCGTATCGCCAAAAACTACTTCTATAAGGGTATGGGCGTAAATACAACCAAGTCAAAAAAGCAGCTTGACGAGTCTTTGGCTCAATTTAATCAAACTTTGAAAAAACTTGACGGAGAGGTTCAAAATAAAAAGATCAAAAAGATGATCATGTTTATCAATTTGAGCAATGATGACTTTATGTCAATGTCTTCAGAAGATTATAGTCTGGAAAATGGTGCCCTTGTACTTGACCTTAGCGAGTCAATGCTTGAGGGGTCCCAATATATAGTAAAGGCACTGAAAGAGAACTCCAAGCAGCACTCTTCGGAACTTGTGGACCTGGCAGGAAAACAGCGCATGCTTTCTCAGCGTATTGCCAAATACTACATATCTTATCAGGCAGGGATCAAAGACAAAAACAGTATTGTTCAGATGAATGAAGCTGTCAAAAAGTTTACAGAAGCGCAAAAAAAGCTAATGAACAATAAAACAAACAGTGCGGAGATCAATGCTGCATTACAAAAAGTAGACAAGCTCTGGAAAGTTGTTTATGATTTCTATCTGGACATAGAAGAGGGCGGACTTCCCGTTATCGTCTACAACACAACGGATGACATCATGAAAGAGATGAACAGAGTAACAAATATGTATGTAAAACTGCAGAAATAGTAAGTAAAAGGCAAAAACAATGAAGGGCTTCATAAAATTCAGGACGCTTAAGCCATCACTGCTGATACTACTCTTTTTGCTGGCCCAGCAGTCACATGCTGCAGTCAGCAGAAATGATGTTAAACTTCAGGAGGCATCGGAAGATATCAAGTTTATCAGTCAGCAGATGGTTAAAGATTATTTTTACCTCTCTTTCAACCCTGAAAAAAAAGAGATAAAAGAAAATTTAAATGAAGAGCTTTTGCTGATTGATTCAAACCTTAGACTTATTGCAGCTTCCACAACAAATAAGAGCACAAAAAAAATACTTACTTTTTTGGCATACAGCCGTGATCAGATCACAGAGACTATCAATATGCCCTACAGTGCAGAAAATAGCGCCATCATACTTGACTATAGTGAGATACTGCTTGAAGGAGCAGAGAGAATAGCAAAAGTACATAGCTACGCTTTTTCAAAAGAGGAGAATATGCTCATCAATGTAAAAAATATGGCATATCTGCTTGAGCGTATGAGCAAGTATTATATGGTATTCCAGGCAGGGTTTAGAGACCACAACAATATTAAGCAGCTGCAGGATGCGGTCACATCTTTTGATACTCTTCTGGGAAAAGTAAATGAGTATGATTACAATAGCAATACAGCCGAAGACTTGAACAATATCAATAGATACTGGAAGGTTGCCAGAAGCTATTATCTCTCTCTTGAGAAAAGCAATATACCTAATATTCTCTATATATCTGTAGAGTATTTAGAAAACAATATCGTTGAGCTTGAACTCTACCATAGCAAAAACCTCTAAAAATCTAAAATCTAAAAATTCTATCAAGTTTACTATTTTTAGAGCCACTCTAATTTAAAAAAGGATTCCCAATGAAGCTACTGCATAATAAATTTACCGAAGCAGTGATCATGTTGCCTATTGCCGCTTTTTTCATCATAGCAAGCTATTATATGTACAACTCCTATAGCGCCTACAGCCATAGTAAAAAATTATGGAGTTATGGCGAGTACGAGTATAAATTAAACAGTGTTTTAAATGCACTGGGTGAAGAGCAGGGAGATGCCTCTATCTATCTCGGCACTTCCGGGAGATCAGATTTCAAGCAGCTTGAAAAGCAGTGGAAGCAGACAGATAGCGCAATATCTGCGCTGGAGACTTTTGTACAGGGAGATCCTCTGTATGCCTCCAAGAGCTCCAAACTACTCGAAGAGCTGAAAAAACTGCAAGATGGGCGATCAAAAGTGAGTTTGCTGAACATCAACTATATTGATTCAAATCTTGGTGAATATGGACAGAGAGCAAAAGAGATGCTGCTTGCTGCTATGGACGATACCCGACAAACAGTCTCCTCAACCAACAAGGAGGCGGGAGGATTATTGGACACTTATATAGACCTGGGCAGCGCCGGAGAGAACAGCAGCAGCGAGCGCGCTCTTGTCTCATTTTTCTTAAGCAGGGGAAAGCCTATCGCCACTGATGAGCTTGAACACTGGGATCAAAAAATCGGCAAGGAGAGAGCTCCCGACTATACTAAACTGACACAATCGAGTATCAAAACAAAGCTCGATGAACTGTTGAAAACAGATAAATTCAATACGCTTAAAAGTGAGCTGTTCTCAAAAAGAATCAGCATTTTGGAAGACTCCAATAGTGGAAATTTCAATACCGATATAACAGAGTGGTACAAAATACAAAGTTCAAAGATCTCTCTTTTGAATAAATCTCAACACGCTATTTTTGATTTTCTAAAACATAATATTGATACCGGCCTGAAGAGTGATAAAGAGAAGATGACAATTTCTGCAGTAGTTATGCTGATCGCTCTACTCCTTGGATTTATCGTAAGAAATATTTTCTCGGGAATGGCTCGCGATGCTAAAAATCTTGAAAATATTCTCAAAAATATTGAGATCGATTCAGACCTGGAGAGTGAATATAATCTCAAGGAGATGGTATCAAAGCAAAATAAAGCAGAGATATATCAGTTTCTTGAAAAGATCATCCAGGAGTCAAAAGAGAGTAAGCAGCTTGCCGAAAAAGCAAACAGGACCAAAAGTTTATTTCTTGCCAATATGTCCCATGAGATACGCACACCTCTCAATGGAATTGTAGGGTTTACCTCACTGCTTCGTTCAAGTCATCTGGATTCAGAGCAGGAGGAGTTTGTTCAGATCATTGAAAAAAGTTCAGAGAATCTGATTTCAGTTATTAACGATATTCTTGATATTTCAAAGATTGAGAGTGAAAATATTGATATCGAAGAGATTTCATTCGATCCGATCGTAGAGTTCGAAAGCGGGATTGAATCATACGGGGCAAAAGCTTCTGAAAAAAATATTGATCTTGGATTCTATATTGATCCTGCACTATCCAATAATCTCAAGGGAGATCCAACCAAGATCAAGCAGATACTTGTCAATCTCATCAGTAATGCCGTTAAGTTTACTCCAAATGGCGGGAATATAGATATAGCTATTGAGAAACTGGTCGGCTTCAAAGGTGAGACAGCTGTAAGATTTTCGGTTAAAGATTCAGGTATTGGCATTTCACCTGCAAAGAAAGAGAAGATTTTCGAAGCATTTTCGCAGGCTGATATCAACACAACCAGAAAATTTGGCGGCACCGGGTTAGGTTTGACGATCTCAAAGAGGCTGACTGAATTGATGGGAGGAAACCTTGATCTTGAAAGCGAAGAGGGGAAAGGGTCAACCTTCTTCTTCACTTTGAATTTGGAAGAGATACCATCGATAACAGATCCGCAGAGATTTGAAAATATCAGTATCGGATACTATCTGCCGCAAAACAGAAAAACAAAACAATCAGACAAGTATGTAGAAAAATACATTGCTGCGCTGAGCGGGAACTGCAGCATATTCAACACAATAGAGTCATTGACTTCATTGAAACAAGAAGAGCAGCCAACTCTTCTTTTTGTGGACTTTGATCATATCGACAGTAAAGACCTGGCACCTCTTGGCACCCTGAGGTCAAAAATCTCCCTATTGACCACGGCACACAAAAAAGATGAAGTAAAAGCTTTGAATTATGATTTTTTCAAAACTCTTTACTCTCCCATAAACTTTTCAAAAATCAAAAAAACTATGCTTGATCTTGGCGATACAGATACTTATATCATCGAAGAAGAGAAGAAAAATAAATTTACCGACCTTAAGGCGCTGGTTGCAGAAGACAACCCGATCAATCAAAGCCTGATAAAGCGAATGCTGGAGAACATGGGTATTACTGTGACACTTGCAGATAATGGCAAAAAAGCTTATGAGCTCAGAACTACAGAAGTATATGATATTATTTTTATGGATATACAGATGCCGATAATGGGCGGAGTGGAAGCGACACATGCCATTCTTGGCTATGAGAAAAAACATAATATACCACATATACCTATTGTTGCCTTGACTGCGAATGCGCTAAAGGGCGACAAGGAGCGTTTCCTCTCTGAAGGGATGGATCACTATATATCAAAACCAATTGAAATAGATATCATTGAAAATATTTTGCATCAATACTTCAAAGAAAAGCTTACTATGGACAATAGTACTCTAGACACACACAGCATTCCCGAAAAAGAGTCTGTTGACATACTCCTCTGCAAGCAAAAAAAGGGTGATTTGGCTATTTTTGATACACTTCTTCAAAAAATCGGCTACAGTGTCGACAAGGCAGCAAATGTTGAAGATCTCAAAGCAATGCTTCAGAGTAAAAACTATAGATATCTCCTCCTCGATAAACAGCTGGATGGATTATCCGGCAACAATGAGATACATCAAATATTAAAAGGCTTAAATTTGCCAAGTGTCTTGTTTGTAGATAACCTGAATTATGCTATGGAGCAAGATCGCAGAGATTATACCAGAGTGGTTCTCAATATTGCGGATATGCACTTTTTGCGCAATATCATTACAAAATTGAATCCGCGACAATATGAAAAGTACTCTGCTTAAAGTAAATCAGGGAATGGTTTAGTGCTGATCAATCACACTGAGAGTTAAGCGAATTTTTGTTATCCTGCATACCATATACAGACAACAAGGGTTTGGCGTGCAACATAAAAATGTGTATAAGATTATTATTGCTGATGATCATGAGATAGTTCGCAATGGAATCAAATTTACTGTAGAATCTCAAAAAAATTTCCATATAGAAGATGAAGCATCCTCATTTGGCGAACTTGCTGATCTTCTTGCCGAAAAGAGTTATGACTTTTTGATTTTGGACTTGAATCTCGGTGATAAAAATGGTATACACTCCATACGCGAAATAAGCAATAATCACGACAAATTACCGATATTGATTTTAAGTATGTTTCCGGAAGACCCTTATGCCTTGCAGTGTATTCAGGCGGGAGCTTCGGGCTATTTAAATAAAAAAATGGTCTCAGAAGAGTTGATATCTGCCATCAATAGTATTATTGATGGAAAAAAATATATCAGTCAATCGTACCTGGAAACTCTTCCCTATGGAACCTCTATGGAAAAAACATCTAAAAGTTCTATAGGATCCTTATCTGCACGAGAATTTGAAGTCTATTCTCTAATCGCCTCAGGCATTACCCCTAAAGAAATTGCTGAAAAACTTGCACTAAGTCAAAAAACTATATCTACATACAGAAGACGAATACTGGAAAAATTGTCACTCTCCAACACAAGTCAGCTTATTCACTTTGCCTTGCAGAACTCCCTGGGAGAAGGCGAATAAAATTATCACTATTACATTTTCCTATAAACTCTTGTAAGACTAATCCTATATACATATCTCTTCATACTTTATATAATGCGCACCATAAAATGTTAAGTTTGAAATTTTAAGTAATTTCTCTCTTTGACTTAATAAAAAAGGATGATAGTTATGAAGAAAAGAGTTCTTATCGTTGATGATGTCGAGTTCAATATCGAATTTGAAGAGAAGGTCATCAAATCACTTATGGATGAGCTTGATATTGATATAGAGATCGATTCAGCATACACAGTGAAAGATGCATTGAGCAAAATAGCTGAAAATGACCCGTATGATGCCATGGTGGTCGACATGAATCTACCTGATGGCTCCGGTGTCGATATAGCTAAAGCTGCACTGAAAAAAAGTGAAGATACTCGGCTGGCAGCACTCACTATTTATCCGAGCAAATATGAAGATCAGCGTGCTTTTTTTGATCTTTTCCTTAGAAAGCCTATCATGCCAAATACATACAAGAACAATTTTGCCCGCCTTTTGCGCGTCTGAACAGATAAGCAATGATGGAGAGTATGCCTACGCATAATAATGATGATGCACTGCAATCGGAATATGGCAATGCACCTACAATGCTTTCAGGCTACTCTTCTCTTGAGAAGCTGCTGAAAGAGAGATTTTCGCAAACATGCTCCAAGGAGATATCTACCGCCTTATTGTTCGTTGGGCTTGATGATCTCTCGCGATTCAATGATGATTTTGGTTTCAATATTGATGATAAATTGATGATAAAAATAAGTCAAGATATTAGCTTATTTCTAGGCAGTAGAGATATTTTGGCAAAAGTAGGAAATCATCAATTTGTTATCGTGCAGGACCTCTCTTCGCCAGAGAGTGCCGAGGTATTGGCAAAACATATTATACATACGCTTTCCGAGCCATGCATCGTTGATGCACATATGTTTTATATTCATGCATCTATAGGCATCAGTCTCTACGCTGTTGACGGCGATAGTGCACATAAGCTGATTATGGCGGCTGAAGATACGATGAAAAACATACAAGTAGATAGCAAAACTCATATTGGATTTTCAAAAGATCGCACTACTATGGCCCCTTGTGAAAGGAGACTGAATATTATGGCCGATTTGCCGGCCGCAATCGAAAATGGGGAAATTTATTTTCTCTATCAGCCTCAATACTCTCACGCTGAAAAGCGTTTTACAGGAGCTGAACTGCTTGCTAGATGGGAGCACCCCGAGTATGGAGATATCTCTCCCGGGATCTTTATTCCTGTTGCAGAAAAAAGTGGAATGATCGGTCCATTGACTACAAAAGCAATTATTACTGCTCTGAAGTTATTTAGTCTGTTTGAGGCAAATGGTATGGATGATTTTTCTCTTTCTGTCAATATTTCACCTCTTTTTTTAATGTCAAGCAGTTTTGAAGAGACCATTGATTTCCTGATAGAGCAGTATGATCCCCATGGAGGAAAGCTGCACTTCGAAATCACCGAAGAGATATTGCTGAAAAATACAGATAATCTGATAAAAACACTTGAAAAAATTAAGGCACACAATATTGGCATTGAACTTGATGATTTTGGGACAGGCTATACATCGCTGCATCACCTTGCCTATTTGCCAATAGATACTTTAAAAATAGACAGATCCTTCGTAAGTGATATAGACAAGGATTTAAAAAAGAGAGCGCTGTTCAGAGCCATCGCAGATATGTCCCATGCCTTAGATATAAACATAATCGCTGAAGGTGTTGAAAACAGTTTAGAGGATATCACTATAAAAACTTTTAACCCAATAATAGTTCAGGGATACTTCTATTCGAAGCCGATTCGCCTTGATAGTATGATTGAGATAGTCAACTCCTCTTGAACTTAGTATCCCCACCAAGACATCTTGCCCGTTCCATATCTCCCGATATGGAATGCATACCAACATCCAATAAACAATAAGCCCAAAATAGCTACAATAACCGATGGGAAGAAGTAGATATAAAATATATGAGCCAACACATCCACATTTTGTAACATGCACTATACTGCATTGGCTACCAATATTTACAAAAAAAGAGAGTGTGAAGATAAGCAAGATAAAGTACATACATAACAACCCTGTAAAAAGAGGATATGTAGAAGAGGCTGCACATTGGAGATACAGCTCTGCAACAAATTATAATGGTAATGATGGTCTTATTGAAATAGAGAGGTTTTGGTAGTTATGAGTTTATGTATGCATTCCATATCAGGAGATATGGAACGAGTAAAGTAAGAGCAATGGAGATTTTAGATTGGTTTTAAAGCCTCATAATGAAGAATCTTGGATAATTACATTTTATAGGAAATCAT
>JAYEOH010000056.1:10450-19749 GCA_034722775.1 Campylobacterota bacterium
AAGTAAGAGCAATGGAGATTTTAGATTGGTTTTAAAGCCTCATAATGAAGAATCTTGGATAATTACATTTTATAGGAAATCATGAAAAGTGGAGGCAAGACGATAGCGATACTCAACCATCAAGGGTTTACTAAACGCTCCGTATCGTAACCCTGCCTCACAGCTATAAGTGACATTTCTGTCTCAAAATATACATTTTATATACTTCAAGACAGAAACTCTATGGTTATTATCTCATAAATAAAATAATTTGTCAAGTTTTTGTAAGAAGAAAAAATGACACAATGGCGATGCTATCCAAATATAGTTATGCTCATTGGAGATAAAATTTATTGGGCGATGGCATACTCCACCAACTCGCCATCCAGTGTCTTGAGAAACTCAACCACATCATCGATCTGTTCAGGTGTAAACTCTTTTCCGACCTGATATTTACTCATAATGCGGACGGCTTCTTTCAACTCTTTGACTGAGCCATTATGAAAATAGGGGGCTGTTTTGTTAATATTCCTCAGGATAGGGACCCTGAATCTAAGCGTATCATTCTTGCCCAGAAAACCGCCGATATTTTCAAACGGAAAAGTTCGATCAACTATTTTCAAACTTGGAGAAAATTGCAGACTGAGAAAATCTTCAGCATAAGCACGCAGCGGAAACTTCTGAATACTCTGTCCGCCTACACTCATCCCGGTATGACACCCTTTGCAGCCTCTTTTGATAAAGAGCGCAAGACCACGCTTGGCGGCAGGAGAGATGGCGCTGTCATCTCCCTCCAGAAACTGATCAAATTTACCATGTGTCAAGAGCGTTCTCTCGTAAGCTCCAATCGCATTTTGTACATTCTGAAAGGTGACATTTTCTCCAAAGACTTTATGGAACTCCTCTACATACTCAGGGAGAGCATCCAATCTAGAAACTACTTCACCCGGTGTCATATTCATCTCAAAGGGTGCCTGCACAGGTCCGCCTGCCTGCTCCTCTACATCTTTGGCTCTTCCGTCCCAAAATTGGCTTTTTGCCAAGGCAGCATTGAGTACCGTCGGCGAGTTGAGATGACTGGGGTTTGCTCGTCCATGGTAGCCTATCGCAGTCGGGAGATTGTCATCACCACCCTGCTCCAGGATATGGCAGCTGGCACAGTTTAGTGTTTGATCTCTAGAGAGGATCGTATCAAAGAAAAGCTTTTTTCCCAATGCAATCTTCTCGGGACTCATAGGATTGTCTGGATGATCTACTGCTTTGAGAAGCTCTTCATAGGTAGTAGGTATCGGTTTGATATCACGGGAAAGTGCCATCTGACGAAGCACCTTGTCATCATAATGAGGCAGTGGCTTTTCAGGAAAGAGCAGGGGAAGAGAAAGGATCGCAGCAACAAAGAGCAGACCAATGGCAAGTCCGGAGAGTATAAACTTCATGACAAATTCCTAAATTTTATTGTATAGACATTTCACTCTTTTTCATTAGTAACGGTTTGTTTGGTGTTGTGTCCGCAAGATCTATTGCTTTGATGCAGTCGTCTTTTGCCAACTTAACATAGAGTGACACTTCTATCTTGTCACCTTTTTTCAGCCCCTGAACATCATAGGTAAATGTTTTAGTCTCTTCTGCAGCAAGATTATTGACTACATCCTGCTCGGTAGCAGTAGCAGGGATGAGGACCTTTTCGCCATGACTGGCAAAAGAAAATGCAAAATATCCCTGAGTATCTTCACTAGGGTGCTTGTCAAAGTTTTTCCAGATCACTTTACCCTCTCTGGTAACCTTTATATCAAGATACTTGGCTCTTGCAGGCTGGATAATAAGAGGGTGCTCCATCTTATTTGCCAATGTGACCTTTAGCTTATCCCCCTCACTGTCAATATTGATATCAACACTTTTCTCTCTCATCTCTTTGTCATGGATACCCAAAAACTTATGGCTGGCATGACGACCCCTGGCTCTCTTATCCATCTTCTCTGCACCGCCCTCCAGTTCAGGCATATGACACTTGATGCATCCTTCGCTATCCTGCTTCTCATCCATCGCTCTAAAAATAGTGACATTGTTGTCATTGAGCTTATGAGAGTGACATCCCAGACAAACCTTTTTCGTGTAGACAGGGTTTTTGACAGAAGAGTGTTTGTCGCTATCATCGGGATTATCCAGTCTTCCATAGAGCGTTGGCTTGTATCCCTCAGCCTGACGCGCTTTGGTATTGATATTGAAATTGTGCGATTTCTTGACATAAGCAATAGTATGGCAGAAAAAGCAGGAGACACCGTCACTGTGCGTTTTATTGCTTTTATTCGGTCTTGCTTTCCCGCTGACAAGATCTTTCAGGTTGTCCGCCATAGGCATATGGCAAGTAGCACATTCATATTTTTCCTTGCTGGCCCTATCTGCTATTTTTCGATGCAGTTCATTTGTAAAGTAGCTGCGGGAGTGGCTTGAGGATTGAAACTCTTCATAGATCTTTTCATGACACTCATTACAGGAGTGATTGTCAAGATATTTAGCCTTTGCTGAAAAAAGAAAAACAGGAATCATAAAAAGCAGGAAAAAAATAGACTGTTTCACAAAAATACCCTTGGTAACTTATTGAAATAATTTTAAAATCACTTCAAAAAATCACCCTCCCCCAAGGGGGCTGGAGAGAGAGTAATGACTCAATTATGCACCAGGAATATGTTGTCTGTGCTCAACCGAGTATGTAAATGTAGGTGTAGTCAAGTTTGGAATATACTTGATAAATTCACCTGTTTTAGAATCATAGATACCAATTCTACCTGTAGTCCACTCAGAGATCATAGTCCACTTACCATGGTTGGCAGGCTCAGCGTGAAGTAGTCTAGGCTGTACCGGCTCTTTGACTTTTGCTCCAACTTTTTCAGGATAAGGAACAAGAGTCTCTTTGCCGTTAGGAGATTTTACCTCATTGACCGGAACATTCTCATACTGTGTAGCATCCCAAGTCTGAAGAACCTTCTTGGTTTTAGCATCGATCAATTCACCCTTCTCTTTACCGACTTTGATGATCTTGTCAGTTTCGAGAGTATCTTTGTTGATCAAGTGTACTTCATTATACTTATCTGGCTTACCAAGTACATTATCTGCCCAGAGGTATGGTGTATCATGTGCAGTACCGATGAAGAGGCCACCACCTGATGTTGGAACTTTTTTGACCACTTTCCAGTTAGAGTCCCAGATAACAACAGAACCGATATTCATACTAACAGTCGCATGAAGCTGTTTCTTTTGTCCTTTTGAGAACCAGGATGAACCTTGACCTGGGTGTGGCTTGGATTTGTCACCTGTGTGGATCTTAGCAGCAAGATTTTTCTCTTTGAAGTCAACGATACCCATGACATCAGAACCCTGAGAAGCGATCATAAAGTATCGACCAAAGTCTTCACCCTCATCTTCGTTTAAGAATGCATCGTGAAGGATCTTACCGATATTTGGAATATCTCCAACGATTGGGAAACCTTCTTTAGAGTAATCGATGATATAAGTGTGTCCACCATCTTTAAGTGCCATTGCGAAGTATGGTCCATAAGGAGTATCTGCAAGAGATGCAACTCTTGATGGTCCGATTTGTCCATCAGGATCGATAACACGACTCGTATCATACGCTTTAAGCGGCTCAAGTGTATTTGCATCACAAAGCACTGCACCACCCGGGTTATAGTTACCGGCGATTACATATTTACCATCTGGAGATACTGCAAGACCTCTAGACTCTTGTCCAACCTGTACTGTTGCCAGTGTCGGCTGTCCCGGAGCACCGATATCAAACATAGAGAGTTTACCTGAACGAGAGATAGAGTACGCATATCTAGGGTTTGCTTTGTTTGTCACTGTAACATGTACTGCAAATCCTGCTTTGTGACGAGAAAGAACTTTACCGTTTGTTGAATCGATAAAGTCAACCAAAGAAGCATCTCTCTCAGTTGCAAATGTAATATCTTTTACATTGGCGACTTCTGCACCTTTATAATCAAGTTTGCCATCTTTTGACACCGGATATTTCTTAGCCAATGCTACTGGATCTTCCAATTTTGTCCAAGTTTTCTTGACCTCATCAAGCTCCAAAGTCAACTCAACTGTATTTTTCCAATCCTGCAGCCAGTCAATCATGCCCGCTGCATCATCTGCTGAAAATGAAGAGTTCCATGCCGGCATTGCCGTATTGGGCACACCTTCCATAATAGCTTCGGTTAAGAATTCTCTACTTTTTTTCTTCAGTGCTGCAGGTCTAAGGTCTGAACCAACACCACCCTGGTGAATAGGTCCATGACATCCCTGGCACTCTTTCTCATACTTTGCAGCCATGTCCATCGTCGATGTACCTGCTGTTGCCATTGTCGCTGCTACACATGTTGCAGCCGCAACACTCAAAAACTTATTTAACTTCATTTTTTCTCCTTTTTTTGAAATGAACTCCTAAAAGTTCATTTTTTAAAAATTTGATCCGATTTCTCAGACAACTTAGTCTTGTTGATTCTCCAACTTTTTCTTTTCCTGGAAATAGATCCAGAACATCGGCAAGATGATCACCGTATGCAAAAAGATTGTCAAAGTCATTGGCCCTTGATTGAGCCAACCAAAGAAACTTGGTACAACATCCGTGAATGGTTCAAATAGCATTTGTATCCTCCTTTTTAGTATGAGATACGGGAAACCCGTATCTTCCTATTTTATGCTTCTGCCTCTTGGGCTTGTCGGGCCTGCTTACCTATAGTAAGAAGATCCCAGACAAGATAGATAAACCCTACAAAGGTCACAACACCCATGATCAATCTCCAAAGCTGTGCCTGCACATACCATGGAAGTTCCTGCGCTGTAAAGAATGCATTCCATCCTCCGCCAAGCTCAGCTCTTTCGACAAGCACCTGCTCATATCCTGCGACTAGCAGAGCGACACCCATACCAAGTACACCAAATGTGATCAGGAAGATTCCCATCTTGGACTTGAAAGTCGCTTTCATACGCTCAACTCCATACGCTCCCTGCAGACCCAGATACATCATACCGATGAGGATCGTTGCATAAGCACCAAAGAATGCCAGGTGACCATGTGAAGCAGTAAACTGCGTACCGTGTGTATAGATATTGACCTGCGGCAAGGTGTGGAAGAATCCCCAGACACCTGCACCCAGGAAGTTACCAAAGGCATTTGTCACGATCCATGCCATAGCCGGACCATTGTTCATTGCGTGAGCAGTTCCTTTGTCTCCTCCTTTTACTTCCATCGCACCTTGCTCTTTACCCCAGTCATAGAGGACATGAACAAACATGGCAACCAATGGAACAGGCTCCAGTGCTGAGAAGAGTGCACCGATCTCCCACCAGTACTCAGGAGTACCGATCCAGAAGTAGTGGTGACCAAGACCAAGGATACCTGAACCAAAAAGCATCAGCACTTCGATCCAAAGCCACATTTCGACGATCTCTCGCTTGGCACCGATGATTTTGATCAATGCATAAGCAGCCAATGTACCGACAAAGACTTCCCAGGTAGCTTCAACCCAAAGGTGTATTACCCACCACCACCAGAATTGATCCACAGAGATATTATCTGTAAAGAACATACCTGCGAGATAGAGACCGGCAAGTGCCATCAAGTTGGCAACCATGACAGTCATGATCCCCGTCTGTGTCCCTTTCAAAAATGTAGCAAAAACATTCCAGTAAAAGATAAGGACAACGACGACAATGCCGATATCTGCCCATCTTGGCGCTTCAAGATATTCTCGCCCTTCATTAATGAACCAGATCGTTGCTTGCGTACCTGCTCCAACCTGAACGAAGATATAGACGAGAACAACCACGGTCACTGCAGCAGTAAGTACCCAAAAGGCAAGCTTACCAATGCCTATACCGACAGTTTCTATACCTGTCTCGTCAGGAAGCATATAATAGACTGATCCGATCATGGCAAAGAGCATCCAAACTACAAGCGCATTGATATGTACCATTCTCGCGACTGAAAAGTCAAAGATTTCAAACAAGAAGCCGGGAACGATAAACTGTAACGCTGCGATCAATCCCATCAGAAGCTGTGCACCAAAGAGTATGATTGCAACTCTGAAATACATCATTCCCAGTTTTTTGGATTCACCCTGTAATTGATTTGTTTTAATACTAGCGAGCATTGGTTCCTCCTTGTTTGAACTGTTCAACTGTTTTGGAGAAGTTTCTAGGGAAACCATTCGTGTCGATACTACTCATATGCTTCAAGAATGCAACCAATCCTACTGCCTCATCTGCAGTGATCCCAAGCTTTGGCATCATGCGAGCATGAGTAGGATACTGAGAAGGGTTGATCAGGAATTCAGCCATCGCCTCTTCTTTTGTACTTTTCCCTGTCATAGCCTGCATAGGTCCTGCTGCACTCCACATTGGATCCAACCACGCTTTAGTAAGATCCGGAGCAAAATATCCGCCATTACCAAGCAGTGTGTGACAGTTCATACAGTTTTTTGCCTGAGAAGTAAGTTTTCCGAGATGCAGCAACTCTGCCGCTTCATCCACACTCCACTCTTTTCCAAAAAACGGCTCTTTTTCACCAATAACCGGAACCTCAGATCCTCTTTTTTTGCTAAATTTATAATCAATATTATAATTGATCACCGTTGGTCCTGGAACCCTTTTGGTTACCCCGTTCTTAAGATCTTCATCTGTACCCATACTGATCTGTCCGATCGTATCAAACGATAGCCAGATCAGCAACATAACCGCAAAACCTGTGACCCATGCTGCCGATCGTCGCCAGAATGGTATACTGGTCCAGACTGAAAGATTTTCTTTCGCCATGTCTCCTCCTTTATTTTTGTTGCTGTATTGAGTCATCTGCTACAGGGTCATATCGTTTATCCGCCTCAGTAATCAAATAGAAATAGAGGTGAGGAATAAAGAGATATGCCACCATCGTAATCATCAATACTTTGGAAGTAAAGTCATTACTCTGGATCATAACAGAAACATCATACAAGCAGTAAGTTTGCAATGCCCAAAACAGATACCCGAGAGGCATCCACTTTTTGGAAAAATATCCCATTTTCGAGAGCGTGATAAGTGCCGCATACCCCACTCCAAAAATAAGAACAAGCGATGATTCAACAAAAATAGGGAGGAATAGATCCAACGCAATCTCTGGTCGTATAGCCACATTTTCCATAAGTGTCTCCTTCAAATACTTATTTACACAAGCATGCTGAATTATGACAGTTTCCAGCTTGAAAGAAATTGATGCATATCAAGAAACTGGAAAATAATGGAAAATAAAAAGGAGTCTGTGTATTTTAGGTAACTTTAAGGTGTATAGAAGCTGGATGATCGCCTCTTATTTGACGATACATCTTGCAGAGTGGAAGGACCTGTTATAGTTTGGAGAGGTAAAGTTATCTCCTTCCATAGACCACTCAAGTGACTTCTGAATTATGACAGATTGAGCCGCCTTTCTATCCATACGGCTTTCACAGATAACAGGCTGGCCTTTTTCAAAAGCGATTTTTACTGCTATCATGCGGTTTACTGTACTGTTATAGTGCCATCCTATCAGTATAGTAACAACGACCAATATCCCTGTCATGCCTTTTTTGAATGCCCCTTTGGCCATAAATGACCTTGTGGTTACAAAAAGTACGATTAAAACAAAAAACAGTGCTATGACCAGATTGCCACCCTCTAAAATTAAAAACTTTTGCATACTCTGTCTACCCAACTTTCTTACTGAAATTTTATAATCCCGCAATATGCAGTAGGATTATTGCAAATAGCGTTTATGCTTGCGCCTGGGGTGTTTGTGAAAAATTTGAGGTTAACCCAAAGGTTAATCGATGATTTTCTCGCAAATGCCCCAAGTGCAATGATAAATGCCAGATGCGTGATTTCTATTGCATATTTCGGGATATTTTAGGATAGTACCATACTTTTTATCAAGCCAAATTGATATTTATCAAGCAGGTTTTAGACTAATCTCCCTATACTGATACAAAAAATTTAAGGCTTTATTACAATGATGGAGAAATATAGAAAATATTTAATATGGGGGCTTGCTGCCGGTTTTTTGGTATTGGCTGTCAGTGCCTATGTCAAAAGCCAGCCTGAATCAAAAAACAAACGGGTTCATCAAGAGGTCACAAAATATAGCCCTTACTATATAGACAAGCGTGTCGGCGGCTTGAACATCAAGAGCAGAGAAGATGAAGAGTTCAAAGAGAAACCTGATAATGTCGTAGTCTTTCGCCGTCTCGATGAGCTTGAGAAAGCGTGGGGCAAAACCCATCTCAAACTGGAAAACTCACATCTGCTCATTCTCGACAATAATGGCTCTACTTTGACAACTTTCCCGCTGGAGAGTCAGGATGAGATAGATTTCATCCACCGTTTTTATGGAATATAGCACATGATCCAGTTAGATATTGTTTTGACACTGGTTTTCAGCATTGTCATGTTGATCTTTATGATCTATCCTGCTATGAAGATCACAGAGTGGATCGACAGCAAAATTGCAATTCCGGAGAAATGGTACAACCCTTTGATGTTTTTTATTCTACTTCTGCTCTCTCTCGCTATAGGACTTTTTCTACGCTTTGCATAATCCATATTTAACCATCCTTTAGATAAGATATCTTCTAATTTTTGGATCAAATCGGAGTTTACGGAATGAATGAAGCAAAATATATATGGATGGATGGTGAACTGATAGACTGGAAAGATGCCAAAGTTCATATACTGACACATACGGTACACTATGGAAATGCCGTTTTTGAAGGAACCAGAGCTTATCATACAGAGGATGGTCTGGCTATCTTCAGGCTGGATGACCACTGCAAAAGACTCTACAATTCTGCCAAAATCGTTGCCATCAAACCGAATATGGAGTATGAGGCAGTTAAGCAGGCACATATTGAAGTACTCAGAAGCAATGGCTTTACCGAAAATGTCTATATGAGACCTCTGATATTTCTAGGCTATGGGCAGATGGGGGTGCATCATGTCAAAGCCCCTGTCAGGACCGCAGTTGCAGCCTGGGAGTGGGGGGCTTATCTCGGTGATGAGGGTCTCGAGAAGGGGATCAAGGTCTGCACCTCCTCTATCACACGAAACCCTAACCGCTCTACTTTCGGCAAAGCCAAGGCAGCAGCCAACTATCTCAATAGTCAAATGGCAAAATACGAAGCGATCGAAAATGGTTTCGAAGAGGCATTGATGCTCGATGAGAATGGTTTCGCCGCAGAAGGAACAGGCGAGTGCCTCTTTGTCATACGAGACGGCGTCTTGATCTCACCACCCAATGATAATTCACTGGAGTC
>JAYEOH010000057.1:0-4430 GCA_034722775.1 Campylobacterota bacterium
AGCCTTATCTATATCTTCACGATTATAGAGTATTTCAAGCAATACTTCACTATGCCGGGTATCGTGAGGTATCCCTTGTTGGCTATGATGCTCTATCAAGTCTATGTGGGATGGTATTTTGTGATTGGAATGTTCAATGGAATTAACTTTACCCAATCCGTTGACAATTTTCCACTCTTTTAAAGAGGGAATGAATTGGAAAAAACAATGAAGCCTGTTGACGACTCAAAGAGCAAATATAGCAATAAGAGTTTTTGGAGAATCATTAATCTCTTAAATTTGGGTCTGATATTTGTCATAGCCTACTATTTCATTTTGATGCAGGTGTCGGGTATGATAGCAGCTGATGTTACGCAGCATATAGCCTTCCTGGATCAATACTTCAAAGGTGAAGTCTATATACCGCATCCTATTTGGCACACCGGTGTATATTATCTCTCCAGACTGTTGGAAATTGATCTTGGTACCGCTGCTTCTTTGTTTACAGCATTTTTGATCACACTCTATGCTGTGATTATTTATAAAGTTGCACAGAGTCTTGATGGTGATCCGGAAAATGAGGCACAATGGCTTTTGATCACTATAATCTCTTTGACAATCGGTCCATTTTTCATCATGAGTCTCAATCCCAACATATATATGGGACCGGGCTCTCCATCGGTCTGGCACAATGTGACGCTGACGACTGTGCAGCCATTGGCACTTTTGAGTGTTTTTTTTACGATAAAATTTTTTACATCACAGAGTTTAAAGTACTTTGTTTTAGCTGTAATGGTTATGATATTATCGATCTTTGCAAAACCTAATTTTATCATCGTTTTTCTCCCTTCTTTGGTCGCTTATATGCTCCTGAAAAAGTATTTTAACAAGCAGCAATTGTTATTTGCTCTTGTCGCCATTCTCTTTTCGGTTACAGCGTTGGCTTATCAGTTTGCAAATCAATACAAGAGTGGCGAGGGCAGCACCGGAGGATCTGTTGTATTTGACTTTCTGGGTGTGTGGTCACTGTATACCCCCAGTGTCACTGTCTCAATTTTGATGGCGCTTGGACTGCCGTTACTGATCACGATTTTTAATTTTCAAAGTGTAAAAAAGAGTGAACATATTATATTTTCCTGGCTTTTGGTTCTATTCTCTATGATTTTATTTGCCTGTTTTGCAGAGAGCGGTAAGCGTTTTGCAGAAGGCAATTTCAGCTGGAGTTGGCACATAAGCTTGAGCCTGATCTATATTTTCACGATTATAGAGTATTTCAAGCAATACTTTTCAATGCCAGGTGTCGTCAGATATCCCCTGTTGACTATGATGCTATATCAAGTGTATGTGGGATGGTATTTTTTGATCGGAATGTTCAATGGGATTAGCTATCGTGCAACCATTGATGCTTTCCCGCTATTTTAAGCAGATTGATAGGTTAAGCCGCTGTTGAATCTGCTATAATTCCCCTATGACATATCAAGATAAGATACAAAACGCCAAAGCCAGATTGATGCTGGAGCATCCCTATTTTGGGACGATCGCTTCTGCGCTTACGCTTGAGAAGAGTGATAATATTGAAGCATTTTTGTCAGACGGAGATACTCTCCAATACAATGATGAATACTTTGACTCTGTTGGTGTAGAAGAGGTGGAGTTCGCTTTGGCAAATGGTGCGATGCATACTGTGCTCAAACATGAGAAGCGGGCAGAGGATCGGTATGAGTGGCTCTGGCAGCTTGCTACCGACTATACGATCAACAGTATGCTGGTCAACAATGGTTTGTCACTTCCTGATCGTGCCAATTTTCAGGATCGGTTTAAGGGAATGTACGCCGAAGAGGTGTATGAAATACTGCGTTCCGAGATCACCAATGAAGAGTTGAGCACAGATGAAAATCTCAAAGATCAAGCCCACGACGAACAGGGAAGAACAAATAAGGATCATGTTTCAGAGAAAGAAAGAGAGCCGGAGAAGGATGAGGATCGCCCTAAAGAGACCGCTTCTTCAGCCACCAGCAGGGATTCTTCCAAGACGGATGCGACAGTGCATGATGGATTGAGTGCGGAGAATAATGATGAAAACGAGATGAGCCCGGAAGAGGAAAAGCAGATGGCAGAGGCATTTTTCGAGCAGCTTTTCAAAAAGATGAATCGACAGGGTACACTTCCCAAGGATTTGAAATTTCTTGTACCTCGCTACTTTAGCCATCAAGTCGACTGGCGTGAAATGCTATATCGCTATATCGCT
Organism: Campylobacterota bacterium; assembly: GCA_034722775.1. Lineage (GTDB taxonomy): Bacteria > Campylobacterota > Campylobacteria > Campylobacterales > Sulfurovaceae > SZUA-451. The sequence goes on from JAYEOH010000057.1 coordinate 2,228, forward strand.
TCGTATGCCAAAAGCAGCTTCTCATTTATGCCCCCCAATATGAAATATCTCTATCGGGGCATCTATCTCCCCAGTCTCAGTTCTGACCTCCTGCGTATTGTGATCGCTATCGATAGTTCAGGATCTGTGGATGAGAAACTTTTGGGACTCTTTCTGGGTGAAGTGGAGTCAATTACCCAGCAGTACTCCAACTACGAGATCGATATTATCATTGCTGATGCCAAAATTCACTCCCACGAAGTTTTTTTACCGGGAGAACCACTCAACTATGAGATCAAGGGAGGAGGAGGAACAGATTTTAGACCGGTTTTTGAATATGTAGACCGCTCCATCGATTATCCCACGCTGCTACTCTATTTTACAGATGGAATGGGAACTTTCCCCTCCCATGAGCCCCCCTATGATATGATCTGGGTGATGCCGGAAATATGCAGTGTTCCTTTTGGTGAGGTACTGCAAATTGAATTATAATAATTTTTAATACTACCTCTTTACCCTTGATTAATGTTATTTTCCTATAATCACCCCATTACTTCTCCAAGGAAAACGAATGATCCCACCAGACAGACTCAGTAAGCACAACTGCTTTTCACAATTTTTTGCCATATTGATCTTGCCACTCCTCTTTATGGGCGGTTTGGCGGCAGGCTATCTTGGGTTTGTCCCTTTGCTGGTGGAGATACATACGCTGATTATTATTGCTTTTATTTTTCTGATCTTTGTTCTATTTATAAGGCACAATGCCAATTATGCCGTTTGTCATATGAGGGGATCTTTTGGGAGAATGGAGACAGATCTGCATGAGGCACTGGAAGAGAATTCCCTTACCATTATGGGGGAGACCAAGTCCACTCTAGCTATCGAAGTTTTCATCTCGGATTACTACAAGGAGATACGCAATGATAATTTTGCCAGAGTTGCGCCAAGTGTTTTCCCTATGTTGGGAATACTAGGTACTTTCATCGCCATTGCTATTTCAATGCCTGATTTTACAGTAAAAGATCTCAATGCCCTCGATCAGGAGATTTCACTCCTGCTTTCGGGGATAGGTACTGCATTTTATGCCTCTATCTATGGCATCTTTCTCTCCTTGCTGTGGACTTACTTTGAAAAACGCGGAGCAAGCAAAGCAGAAAAGAATATCCATGATCTCGAAAGACTATATAATAAACGCATCTGGAAAAAGAGTGAATTGATCAAGCATGAGCATATGCAGAGTGAGCTCAAGGATCAACAGATCGTACAGACGCTCAAAGATACTTTCAATCTTGACTTTATCAAAGAGCTCAATGAGCAATATATGAAAAATTATAAAATGATCATCGACGATACCACCAACAGTTTCACGGTGCTGAGTGAGCATATGCAGGCAAGCTCTATGGAGCTGCGTAAAACATTGACTCTGATACAGAGCAGAGAGGAGAGTGTCAACGCTGTAGCCCATATCAAGAGCAATATTGAAAGTTTCAATAAGAGTTCAGAAAGTCTCCACAAAGCACTGGAGCACTTCGACGGTACCGTAGATCATACCTTTGAGAAAATTGATAGCGAAGTAGGGCAAATCGTAGAAAAATTGGCCGATTTTGCTTTTATGCTCAGTGAGCAAAACAGGGAAATACAAAACAAGCTTCAACTTCAGAAGAGTAGAGAAGTGAAAAAGTCGGACAGTTAAGATGTTCAACAGAGAGAAGAGGGGGGATGAGAGTAATTTCTGGATCTCTTATGCAGACCTTATGGCGGGTCTGCTTTTTGTTTTCATCCTACTGATAGGTGCGATCGTCTCCAAATCCATCATTCTAAAAAGTGATCTGCATCAAAAAGAGCAGCGGCTTGCTATCGCTGAGGAGGATTTAATAGGCAAAGAGGGCAAGCTGACCAAGTTGAATACTCTGCTTCAGGAGAAGGTACACCTTATTGAGAAAAAAGACGAAAATCTATCTTCCAAGGAGAAAGAGTTGAGTCAGCAGTATCAGCAATTGACATTCAAAGAAGAGCAGATCAAAAAACTCAATAAGCTTTTACTGGAGTCAAATACCCAGCGCGACACGCTTAACGGCAAAATGATTATTGTGCAAAATCTTCTGGAGAAGACAAAAGTAGAACAAAAAAAGAGTGAAAGAGAGCTCCGTGACTACCAGGGCAAGGTAGTTATCCTCTCCAACCAACTAACTGATGCCAATAAGTCTGCAGCACTCAAACAGGA
>JAYEOH010000058.1:0-19649 GCA_034722775.1 Campylobacterota bacterium
TGAGAAGTTCCGTCATAAACATAATCTGTAGATATATGGATCAGTCCTATATTGTTTTCGGAGGCAATTTTTGCCAAATGTTTTACCGCTTCCCTGTTAAGTGCATCAGCCAATACAAGATTCTCTTCGGCTTTATCGACTGCTGTGTAGGCCGCACAGTTAATGATGGTGTCGACAGCATTAGAAATTGCAAACTCTCTGACCATCTGGTGATTTGTGACATCAAGAGAGTTTTTGTCCATAAAAAAGAAAGTCATATCTGTCGTATCAAAGTGTTGGTTCTCCACAAGGTACTGCAGTTCGCTTCCCAGTTGTCCGCCTGATCCGGTTACAAGGATATTAGTCATAAAGGTTCTCTCCATAAGTAAAGAGGTCTGCCTCTTTGAGCAGAGGCTGTTTTGTATCTTTTTCGGAGAGGTTGAGCAGGTTTTTGTCTATCTGCCAGTCGATACCGATGGCAGGGTCATCAAAAGCGATACCTCTGTCATCTTCAGGAGAATAGTAGTTGTCCACCTTGTAGGCAAAGACAGTATCATCTTCGAGTACGACAAAAGCGTGGGCAAATCCTCTGGGGATAAATAGTTGTCTCTTATTCTCTTCGCTGAGTTCTACCGCAATATATTTTCCGAAAGTAGGACTCCCTTTTCGGATATCTACCGCTACATCAAGTACACTTCCTTTGATAGCACGGACCAATTTTGTCTGTGCTGAGGATGCAAGTTGATAATGCAGTCCTCGAAGCACACCCTTGGAGCTTTTTGATTCGTTGTCCTGGCAGAAGTTGACAGGGTAGCCCAGAAACTCCTCCAATTTATCCTGGCGAAAAGTTTCCACGAAGTAGCCTCTCTCGTCACCGTGCACCAAGGGGTCGATGATGATAATATCTTCAATCTCCGTTCGTGTAAATGTCATCTGCCACTCCTTCTTTTTTCTATTTTGACCGTGATTATCTGGCTACCACACCCTCTTCGGCACGGCGAAGCAGGTATTGCCCATATTGGTTTTTGAGCAGCGGTTGTGCCAGTGCGATCAACTCTTCTTTGTCGATGTAGCCCATCTCGAAAGCGATCTCTTCGATACAGGCGACTTTGAGACTCTGCCTCTTTTCGATCGTTTGGATGAAGAGAGAAGCCTCCAGCAGGCTCTCATGCGTTCCTGTATCAAGCCATGCATAGCCTCTGCCGAGGAGTTCGACTCTGAGTCTCTTCTCATCAAGAAAATTTTGGTTGAGTGTCGTGATCTCCAACTCTCCTCTGTCGCTTGGCTTAACTTTTTTGGCTTTTTCGACGACATCATTGGGATAAAAATAGAGTCCCACCACGGCATAGTTCGATTGAGGATTTTCAGGCTTCTCGATGATGCTGGTCACATTGCCGTCTTCATCGAACGCCGCTACACCATATCGTTCCGGATCGCTGACATAGTATCCGAAGACAGTGGCTTTCTTCTCTTTTTTGGCATTGCTGACGGAGGAAGCCAGCATATTGGTCAATCCCTGCCCGTAGAAAATATTATCACCAAGCACAAGTGCGACATCATCATCGCCAATAAATGTGTCTCCCAAAATAAAGGCTTGTGCTAATCCTTCGGGGGCTGGTTGAATGATATAGCTGAACTTCATACCGATCTCTGCTCCGCTGCCGAGGAGTTTTTCAAATCGGGGAAGATCCTCAGGAGTAGAGATGATGAGAACTTCTGTGATTCCGGCTAGCATCAATACGGAGAGAGGATAGTAGATCATTGGCTTGTCATAAATGGGCACCAACTGTTTACTCACGCCTCTTGTAACAGGATAAAGTCTGGTTCCTGACCCTCCTGCCAAAATAATCCCCTTCATGATCCGACCCCCAATCGTTCTCTCTGGTAGCTTCCGTCCTGAACAGCATGCCACCACGCTTCGTTGTCAAGATACCACTGGACTGTTTTTTCTATACCGCTCTCAAAGGTCTCTTTTGGTTCCCAGTCCAACTCTCTGGCTATCTTGGAAGCATCGATAGCGTAACGGAGATCATGCCCCGGCCTGTCGGTAACAAAAGTAATAAGCTCTCTGTAACTCTTTTCTGCAGGGACTTTTTGATCAAGAATATCGCAGATCGTATTAACCACTTCGATATTCTGCTTTTCATTATGTCCGCCGATATTGTATGTTTCGGCTATTTCTCCCTGAGTTGCCACTACGACCAATGCACGGGCATGGTCCTCGACATAGAGCCAGTCTCTGACTTGATCCCCTTTGCCGTAGATAGGCAGAGGTTTGCCATCGAGGGCATTGAGGATGACCAGCGGGATGAGTTTTTCAGGAAAATGATAGGGGCCATAGTTGTTGGAGCAGTTAGTGACAATCGTAGGGAGGCCATAGGTACGCTGCCAAGCCCTTACCAGGTGATCTGAGCTTGCCTTGGAGGCAGAGTAGGGAGAGCTGGGGGCATAGGGTGTGGTTTCTGTGAAGAGATCATCGGTGCCTTCAAGATCACCATAGACTTCATCAGTCGAGATATGGTGAAAACGGAAAGTTTCTTTTTTCTTTTCATCAAGTGTTGCCCAGTAGGCTCTCGCCTGATCAAGGAGTGTATATGTACCCAAAATATTCGTCTGGATAAATTCACCCGGTCCATCGATCGAACGATCGACATGAGACTCTGCCGCTAAATGCATAACGATATCAGGCTGATGGGTTTCATACACGCTTTTGATCGCTTCAGCATCGCAGATGTCGACTTCCTCAAAAGCATAGCGATCGGAGTCACTGACACTTTTTAAAGAGTTCAAATTACCTGCATAGGTAAGCTTGTCGACATTGACAACTGAGTGCTCCGTATCATTGATCAAGTGCCTGATCACGGCTGAACCGATAAAGCCGGCACCACCGGTCACTAAAAATTTCATAAATGCTGCTCCCTCTCTAACTTTATTTTACTATTATAACATGCTATTCGCTGAGTGATGCTTTTGCATCGGCGATCAATGCATTGACCTTGACCTCATACTCTTTGGCTAATGTCTCATTAGTAGATTCAAAGCGTGTGACGAGGACGGGGGTTGTGTTGCTGGCACGGACGAGTCCCCAGCCTTTTTCAAAATTGATCCGGACACCATCAATGTCGATAATACTGAGGATTTTCGGGAAATCGGCAGGCGGGTTTTTGAGCATCTCTTTGATCTTGTCGATGATCGCAAACTTTTCACTTTCGGTGGTTTTGACTTTGATCTCTTCGGTAGAAAATACCAGCGGCAGCGAATCGATCTCGTGGTCAAGATCGATACCATCATGGATCAACTCAAGCATACGAAGCGTGGCATAGATCGCATCGTCATAACCAAAATAGCGATTTCTGAAAAAGATATGGCCGCTCACTTCACAGGCGAGATCAGCACCAGTCTCTTTCATCTTGACTTTTAGGTTTGAGTGCCCGGTTTTATACATGATCGTCTTGACGCCGCGCCGTTCGAGTTCATCGTACATCACTTGTGAGCATTTGACTTCCCCGATAATGGTGGGGTTATCCATCTTCATAGCGTAGAGGAGTGCCATCTGATCCCCTTTGATATTGTGCTTATGCGTAAGAACAGCGATGCGGTCAGCATCCCCATCATAGGCGAAGGCGATATCACCATTCTTCTCCAGCGCCGCTTTGACATCAACTAGATTCTCCTCCACAGAGGGGTCTGGATGGTGGTTGGGGAAGGTACCGTCCGGCTCGAGATATAGACCCTGGTAGGTGAAATTCAATATATCAAAGATATCTGTGATGACGGTATCCGCTACGCCATTGCCGCAGTCGATGACGATTTTGCTCTTCATATTTTTCAAATGGGCAAACTCTTTGACCATGAAATCAATATAGGGAGTCTTGACATCAATGTCTGTTTTTTGGATATTGTCGGGGATCTCTCTATTTGCATTTTGCATGATCTCATCACCCAGTGAGTAGATCTCCTCACCAAAGAAGGGAGATTGCCCCAGGGTCATTTTAAAGCCATTGTATTCGCTGGGGTTGTGCGATCCTGTGATCATTACAGAGGCATCTGTCTTGAGCCCGTCAAAATCTATATAGTTGGCAAAATAGTTGACTGGTGTAGCCACCATACCCATATCGAGTACCCGGCAGCCTGCTGCATTGAGACCGCTGGTGAGATAGTCTCTCAGCAGAGGTGAGTGAGATCTGGCATCAAAGCCGATTGCGACGACTTTGTTACCGTCTACGCGTTGTCCGAGATAGTATCCTATAAGCTTGACACTTGTTTCGTTGAGTTCTTCCTGGAAAATACCGCGAATATCGTATTCTCTAAAGATTGATTTGCTTATTTGTCCCAATTTTCTATTCCTTTAATTGTTTTTTATGTCGTGTATCCATCTGGATTATGTGATTGCCATTGCCAGTTATCTTCGCACATCTCTTCGATGCTTCTCTCTGCTTCCCACCCTAAAATCTCTTTTGCATAAGAGGGGTCTGCATAACATTTGGCTATGTCTCCGCTTCGCCTTGGGGCTATTTTGTAAGGGATTTTTTTACCGGATGCTTTTTCAAAAGCCTTGAGCACTTCAAGAACCGAGTAGCCATTTCCTGTGCCCAGGTTGATTGTCATTACCTGATCAAAATCTTTGATCTTATCCAAAGCATCGAGGTGCCCCTGCGCCAAATCAACAACATGGATATAATCCCTGACTCCTGTGCCATCAGGAGTATCATAGTCATCTCCGAAGACATTGAGATGGTCCCTTTTTCCAACAGCGGTTTGAGCGATAAATGGCATCAGATTATTAGGGATACCGTTGGGGTCTTCGCCTATCGTTCCTGAAGCATGGGCACCAACAGGATTGAAGTATCGCAGGAGTACAACCCTCCATTTGTTATCAGAAATATAGAGGTCTCTCAGTATCTCTTCGATGAAAAGCTTGCTTCGCCCATAAGGGTTGGTTGCGGAGAGAGGAAAATCCTCCTTGATCGGTGTCGTATGCGGATCGCCGTAGACCGTTGCCGAAGAGCTGAAGACGATGGATTTGCAGTTATGCTCCTGCATTACTTCACACAAAACAGTTGTGCCGTTGACATTATAGTCATAATATTTCAGAGGTTTTTCTACCGACTCTCCCACTGCCTTGAGTCCTGCAAAATGTATCACAGCCTCTATAGAGTAGGTTTCAAAAACCTGACCCAAAGCTTTTTTGTCGCGTATATCACCCTCTATGAGTGTAATCTTCTCTCCGACGATCTTCTCCACCCGCCTGATGCTCTCTCGTGACGAGTTGCAAAAGTTGTCAAAAACCACCACATCGTAGCCAGCTTCTATCAGCAGGACAACAGTGTGTGAACCGATATACCCGGCACCGCCGGTGACAAGAATATGCATAGAGAAGCCTTCTTTAAAAACTCATCTTCAGACCGCCGTAAAAGCTGCTGTTGAATGTCTCATAAGAGTTGTCCAGGTTCTCTGAAAAACTATCAAGATATTCTATCTCTATATCCCTGTATCCGATATAAACACCCACAGAGCTGATCACTTCTATCCCCGCTTCGAGACGAAATTCAAAATAGTTTTCTGCCTCATCGAAAGAGAGTGCAGAGGGCGCATAGAGCATAGAGGCTGATAGGCTGACTGATGGGATAGCATCAATAAGCGGGAGACCATAAGAGGCTTCTATCATCAGAGGGAGTGCCATAAAGTCTTCGATATAGACATATCTGATCCCCAGTCCGAGATTGAGTCCCTCCATTCCCTGGAAGCTGTTGTGAGCACCAAGACCAATTCCAAAGAGAGTGTCATACTCTGTATTGATAAAGTTGGCATCCGCGATGAAAATTGTTCCATTGGTATACTCCGAAAAAGTAGTGATGTCCATGGCTCCTTCAAGTTCAAAATCTTCTGTATTGACATTGAGTCCGACGGTACTTCTGGAAAAAAGAAGAACGGTACTCAGAAGCAAAAGTGATAAAAGTTTACTGAATGGCATTTTTTTTCCTTGTTAATTGATTGCGGTATTCTCAAGAATAGCTATTTTAACATATCTTTTCTGTGAATTATGCGCTTCTGTGCTACAATTCCCTCAGAGACGAATGGCTAAAGGGTAAATATGAGTGGAAATATTATAATATTAATGCTGGGTGTTTCGACATTTCTGGGAGCATTGGGCTTGTTCGCGCTCTTGTGGGGTGTCAGAACGGGGCAGTTTGACGATGAGTCCAAGTTTATCGATGGTGCACGCTATGACAATGAAGAGGATCTTCAGGATGCGAAGATGATGGAAGAGAAGCGAAAAGAGAGAGAAGCAAAACGCAAGAGGGAGTACAGACCTCCAGAGTAGGGTCGATCATATCGACCGTTGATTGTATCTTTTGAACGGCTACTCCTCCAGCCTCTCCCCGCGTTTTCGGGCGACGATATCCAGTGGCACACCTTCAAAATCAAATCGGCTTCTGATGAAGTTGGCAAGATAACGCTTGTAGCTGAAATGCAGTCCGTCAGGACGGTTGGAGATCAGTGCAATTTTGGGTGGTTTGGTCTCATATTGGGTTGCAAATTTTATCTTGACAGTGGCACCATTGTGCGAAGGGACATGGTGTCGATTGATCGCCTCCCTGAGTGCATCGTTGAGTTTGGAGGTGGGGATGCGCTGTTTGTAGCGCTCGTAGATCGCTGTGATCTGGTCAAGTATCTTGTGGACGCGCATACCTGTTTTGGCTGAGATGGTGATGAGCGGGGCATAGTGGAGAAATTTGAGCTCGTCCCTGATATCATTGACGGCATCCTCGTAGCTCTTCTCTTCGCGAATATCCCATTTGTTGATGACGATGAGGCAGGCAAGTCGGTGTTTTTCGATCAGCCCTGCGACCCTTTCATCGAGTTCCGTGACACCGACAGTTGCGTCGATTATAAGGAGGACGAGATTGGCTTTTTCAAGCATGGCTGTAGTTCGACCCAGTGCATATTTTTCGATACCGACGATTTTGCTGCGTCGTCTAATGCCTGCCGTATCGATAAAAGTGATCTCATAGCCATCATGCTCGATCATCTCATCGATAGGGTCGATCGTCGTCCCTGCTACATCGCTGACAACAGAACGCTCTTTATCAAGCAGGGAGTTTAGGAGAGAGCTTTTACCTGTATTGACACGCCCGATAATAGCAACACGGATTTTATTGTCGATCTCCTCCCGGGTTTCGTTGATATCGCGTATGACTTCATCTATCCTCTCCGAGACAGGATCAAAATTTTCGGTTAATTCTAGTACTTTTTCCTCTTCTCTCTCAGGGATATACTGTTCAAGCCAGGCATAAAAATCATTGAAATAACGGTTGTGACTGACAGACATAGGGAAAGTTGCCTCTGCACCAAACTCCAAAAATTCCCAATAGCGCTCCTCCTCTTTGTCGTTATCGATCTTATTGACGATCAGTGCCAGTGGCTTATTAAGTGCCTGCAGGCGATAAAAAAGCTCTCTGTCCTCCTCATCAGGCAGTGTTTTTCCGTCAACAAGATAGAGGATGATATCTGCTTCATCGGCTGCCCGGAGAGAAAGATCTGCGACTTTACTGAACATTTCACTGCTGTAGTCAATCCCTCCGGTATCAAGCACTTCAAAGTCGCGATTGCCTGAGATAGTTACTATGCGCTTTTTGACATCACGCGTAGTGCCTGAAATGTCAGAGGTGATGGCATCTCTCTCTCTTGCCAAGCGGTTAAATAGGGAACTCTTCCCGACATTGGGGCGACCCAAGATAGCTACTTTTTTAAGATTTGTCATTTTTGTCATTATCAATACTTTTTCTTGAAATTATAACACATTTTCATTTGGCAGATTTTCTACATACAAAGATTGTGACGGGAAGGCAAAGGCGGATCCATTTTTTTCAACGATCTGTATGATTTTGAGATGGATATCTTCACGAATATCCAGATAGTGACCCCACTGTGCTGTGTGCGTAAAGGTATAGATGAAGATATTGAGCGCGCTATCGCCGAACTCATTGAAGTTGACCAGGAGCGTCTCTTTTTGTGAAATTTTTGGATGATTTTGGAGCATCTCCCTGATCTCCAGGACGATATTTTCCAATTGGGAACTGCCTGTGTCATAGGTGAGACCGACATTCATCTTGATGCGACGCACCCCTCTGCGGGAGAAGTTTTCGATAGGATTGTTGGCGATGAGGTGGTTTGGTATGGTCAAGAGTGACTTTTGAAAAGAGCGTATTTTTGTCGTGCGCATACCGACACTCTCCACAACTCCCTCCACACTGGCGACTTTGACCCATTCACCGCTCTTGATGGAGTTGTCGAGGAGCAGTGTGATGGAGGCGAAGAGGTTGGATGCCGTATCTTTTGCTGCGAGAGCAAAAACAAGTCCTCCTATCCCCAGAGAGGCAACGATCCCGGTGACATTGACTCCCCAGTTGCTCAAAATCATACTCGCACCAATAGCAATTACAACACCCTTGATGACTTTCGCGATGAAGTTGCCCAGCTCGCGGGAGTGCTGAGGGTCTGTGTCGCTGTAATTGAAAAGATAATCTTTTATGGCATCAATGATTGAGATGATAGCCCAGAAGATCGCAAAGATAATTAAAGATTCGAGTAGAAGATGGATAAAGTTATTATCAACAAATATAAGCAGAAAAAAGACATGGATAGCCACAACGACAAATCCGAAGCGAATAGGTTCTTTGAGTCCTACAATGATCTGCTCATCAAGACTCGTTTTGCTTTTTCTTGCAAGGAAGAGGAGAAACTTCAGGATCACATGGGTAAAAAACTTCCTAAAGAGCAATATGATGCCAAATACCAGAATGGCACCAAGCAGATTTGCCAGAGGAACTCCCCACATCTGATAGGACCAGATTTCACCGTATCTGCTATTGTAAAGTTCATTGAGCAGCGGCTGTATAGTGCCATGGACTTCTGTGTCCATGGTGCTGATGAGATTTGTTTGTTCTGTTGTGTTTACATCGACGAGGAGAGATTCTGACATTTTTCTACTTTTTGATTGATTTGGTGATCGGGGTAGTCATTTTAAAAATGCTATTTTATCCAAATATTGCTATGATATGGAATGAATAAAATTATATTGATAATGATGATAACAATGAGTTCTGTGTTTGGTTTGCATGCAGAGTCGATTGATGCGCTCTATAAAGTGAGTTTTGGGATGATCGGAGAGATAGGAAAAGCCAAAGCACATCTGGAGAAAGATGGAGATAGATACCGCATAGAGGTTGTGGGTGAAGCGACAGGCATGGCCAGGGCGCTCAGCAAGAACCGGAAAGAGAAACAGGTCAGCGAAGGTCATATCAGAGATGGATTGCTGGTGCCTGACAACTATAGTGTGATTAGAAGTTTTGGCAGCAAGGTCATCACAAAAGTTTATACGATAGATCACAAAAACAGTAGTGTAGAGCAGCTCAACGAAAAAACAGAAAATGGGAAGTTGGTTTGGAAGGATAGTAAAGTATTGGATTTTTATGCCGACAATGATCTGTTGACACTCTATTTCAATATTGCCACTCTGATCCCGGAGAAAGATAAAAAAGCAACTTACACATTCAGGGCCGTCGGTGCAGAAAAGCAGCAGGGAAGCGTGGAAGTGATTGTTCCGGATAGGAGTGAGCGGAGGGATTATGAGAAAAATCTTGGCAAAGAGGCTGCATGGTATCTCACCGCTGTCATCCATCAAAAGATATTTTCCAGCAGCAAGGGAGAGTTGATCCTCTCCATCGATGAAGCAGGGATTACGCAAAAAGCGATGCTCAAAGATGTGATGATGTTTGGTGATATTCTGGCAGAGAGGGTTCATTAGGTTTTTTCAGGAACCTCAAACTTGTTTGAGGCAATGCCATACCCTGGGGATTTAACCCTTGCCTCGAACAAGTTCGAGGTTCCTAAGTTCTTATACCAAATCAAAAGTAAATCCAAACCAAGATTTGGCTAAAATAATTTCTAACTTACCTAAATAGGCAGTAATTGTGAACTTTGAAACATATCCCTTTGAGAAATTAAATCTTTTGTTGGATGAAATTGTGCCAAATGAAGAATATACTCCATTGAGTCTGACGATCGGCGAGCCGCAGTTTGCCACACCGCAGTTTATCCTGGATACACTAGAAACCAATGCTCCACTGCTAAACAAATACCCTAAAACATCAGGAGAGCCCATACTGAGAGAGAGGATACTCTCTTATCTGAAGAACCGTTTTGACCTGGAGCTTGAAAATAGTCAGATCATTCCTACTTTTGGTACGAGAGAAGTGCTTTTTAACTTTCCGCAGTTTTTGCTGCACGATATAGACAATCCTGTGATGGCATTTCCCAACCCTTTTTATCAGATTTATGAGGGAGCGGCAAAAGCGAGTCGTGCCGAAGTGATCTATCTCGACCTCGATAAGGAAAATAATTTTCAGCCGGTGATTGATGAAGAGGCGTTGAGCAGTTGTGATTTTGTCATTCTCAATTCACCGAACAATCCCACTTCCTCTGTCATCAGTCTGGAGAGATTCAAGATCTGGGTAAAACTGGCACTCCAGTATGACTTTGTTCTGCTCAACGATGAGTGCTATGCTGACCTCTATCTCGATGAACCTCTGCCGTCACTTCTCAATGCAAGTATTGAAGCGGGCAATCCGGAGTTAAAAAATATCCTGGTGATAAACTCTGTCTCCAAGCGATCCAGTGCACCGGGCCTGCGCAGCGGTTTTATCGCGGGAGATGCGGAGATATTGAAAGCCTATATGACATATCGTACCTATGTGGGGTGCGCCTCGCCACTGCCTCTCCAGTATGCGGCAGCTGCGGCGTGGGCAGACCAGGACCATGTAGATATTTTTCGTCAAAAGTATATCCGTAACTTTGAATTGGCAAAAGAGATATTGGAGGTAGAGGCTCCCGAGGCAACCTTTTATATCTGGCTGGAAGTTGAGGATGAGATTGCTTTCACAGAAACACTTTACCGAGACTACAATCTCAAAGTGATTCCGGGAATCTATCTTGGCAGAGAAGGGCAGGGCAGAGGATATGTTCGATTGGCATTGGTCTACGAAGAGGATAAAACGCGTGAAGCTCTGGAGCGTGTTGCTCTGATGCTGGGAGGCAAAAATTAGGATGCTCGAACTTGTTCGAGCCAATGCTATGGCTTCTGAAGATGCCTGTAAAAAATACAATAAAAAGGAAAGAGATGCAAGAGCAAGAGATAGATATAGAAGCGTTGAAAAAAAACGAAGAGTTTCTGGCAAGCCTGGTGTTGCTTGAAGAGGAGATGAAAGAGGAGAAGAGTATCCAAAAGGCGTACCAACTTCTTGATGCGCTGCTTTTGGTGAGCGATGATGAGGATAAGATCAATGAAGTTTTTACTTTTATACTCGGAGAGGCATTTGACAGACTCGCAGAGTATCTGAGTCAACAGAGAGGCTTTGATCTCTCGAAAGAGGAGGAGCTTTTTACTGCCAGAGCGATCTATGAGCATGCGATCGAGCGCTATAGCGAAAATGATATGAAAGGTGCCAAAGAGCTTTTCCAGGTCTTGCACTATATGGTGGATGAGAAGCGGCTCAAGAATGCGATGATGGTCCATGCGGTCTCTGTGATGAAAGGGAAAGATTTTGATACTTTCATCTCGGAGATTGCCGATACGAGCAAGTATGATGTGACAGACAGACTTGCCTATTTTCTGCTTAATTTCAAGATCGATTCGGAGCGTTTTCTCAGGGAAAATCATGCGCTTGTGAGTAAGGCGGAAGATGATCTCAAGGTACTAGAAGGGGACTGATATGAAGATTCATTTTATTGGTATCGGAGGGATCGGACTCTCTGCATTGGCAAAATTTCTCTACAACGATGGAGAGGTGATCAGCGGATCGGATATCAGGCAGAGTGAGATCACCAATGATCTGGCGACCAATTACCATGCCAAGATCACTATTCCGCACCATGAAGAGTCAGTCGAGGGAGTTGATCGGGTTATCTATTCCGCTGCTGTACGCAAGAACAATCCTGAATATCAGAGAGCGGAGGAGCTGGGCATTGAGCTGCTTTCACGCAAAGATTCGCTCGTCTCTATCCTGGGAGACAAGGAAGTCTATGCCGTTGGCGGTGCGCATGGCAAGAGCACCACTTCGGCAATACTTGCTTCTATCCTGCCACAAACCAACGCCCTTATCGGTGCCATCTCCAAAGAGTTCGGCTCCAATGTGCGCAATTATCCCAATGACAAAGTGGTGTTTGAGGCAGATGAGAGTGACGAGAGTTTCCTCAACTCCAATCCTTATCTGGCGATCGTGACCAATGTGGAGCCGGAGCATATGGAGTATTACGAATATGATGAAGTGCGGTTTTACAATGCCTATCGCAACTTTTTGTCGCTTGCAGAGATCCGTGTCATCAATGCAGAAGATGAATTTCTTGCTTCTTTGGATTATGACAGTATCAAGCTCTACCCGAGCCAGGATATCCAGGATATCCGCTATATTCTCATCAATGGAGAGCCTCACACGCGTTTTGATTTTCGTGATATGGGTACATTTGATGTCTTTGGCCTGGGGGAGCACATTGCACTGGATGCGGCACTGGCAATTCTTTCAGCCCTGGAGTTGGGTGAGGATATCGAAGCTATACGCACTGACCTGTTAAATTATAAAGGGATCAAGAAACGCTTCGATATCGTAGAGAACCGGGAAAAAATCGTCGTGATCGATGATTATGGTCACCATCCTACTGAGATAAAAGCAACGATGCAGTCGCTGAAAGCGTATGCTGATCTACGCAACTTTACAAAGATGAAAATTATCTGGCAGCCGCATAAATACAGCCGAACGATGGATAATCTAGCAGGTTTTATAGAGTGCTTTGAGGGGGCCGATGAGTTGGTGATCCTGCCGATCTGGTCTGCCGGAGAGCTCGAAGTAGAGATTGATCTCAAAGGTGCTTTCAATAAGTACAATCTAACGATGGCAGACACTGTAACCAAAGAAGACGGTATTGTTAAAGTTATCAAAGACGGACATGTGATCAGGGAATTTTCTGAAGGCTTGGTGACAGCATTTGGAGCAGGAGATATTACTTATCAGATCAGGGGAGAGGGATAGTCTTGTCTGCTATAGAGTGCAGCATGAATGGATGGCTTTGTGGTTTTTAGTAGAGGGTGTTCCTCAAAAATTTTATCCCGGATTATGTGACAGAAAAAGAATTGGAGTTTTTATTAAAATATAATGGCAAAGAAAAAAAGAAAAAATTTCCAGAAAAAACAGCTACTCTCCCTGTTTGAGGGCGGGAATTATCAAAAAGTCATCTCAAAGATGAAACAGTTTTATATAGACGATATGGGTGAAGATGAAGAGCATCAGATCTTGCTGACATCCTATGAGAGATTGGCTCGTGATCATTTTGTGCAAGGTGATATCACGAGAGCGCTGCGGGAGGTAAATAGTCTGCTCAGGCTTGAGGAGAAACCTGAATATAAGATCCTGAAGCTGAAATACCTCTGCTATATGGAGCATTTTGACGATGCCCTGGATCTTGGAGAGGAGTTGATGGGTGCAGGCAGCAAGAAGCTGAAAACCGAAGCACTCTTTTGGTATCTGCTGGCTTCTCTCTATAGCGGAGATTATGCCCTGGAACAAAAACAGCTCGGGGCACTCACAAAAGCGAAAGCCAACTACCTGTTGGGGCTCGCAGCATTGATGCAGGATGATCAGGAGGGTGCGCTGAGCTATTTTGAAGCATGCAAGCCAAGACTGAAA
The DNA here is from genome assembly GCA_034722775.1 of Campylobacterota bacterium. Classification (GTDB taxonomy): domain Bacteria; phylum Campylobacterota; class Campylobacteria; order Campylobacterales; family Sulfurovaceae; genus SZUA-451. Next base: position 13,722 of record JAYEOH010000058.1, read on the forward strand.
AAAGAGAAAGAGAATATAGCAGCGATACTATCTATCATGAAAGGTGAAGAGCTCACCTGTGACAGTTCAGTTGTTCGCCCCGTCTACTGCTTTTTGATGACAGGATCTGTAGATAATTTACCGAATACAAACAGTTTGAGATCTGTCAGAGAGGATGTTGTCAAGCACTTCGCCCAGATAAGAAAAAATATCGGTATAGATGATTTGCTTACACTCAGCACTCCTGTCTCAGAGAAACTTATTCAAAATATGGGGGCAGACGGGGAGCAAAAGAGGAGACTCATCTATAATAATATCGTCCTTTTGGCAAACTATAGCGAACACGAAAAAGCACTCAAATTATTTATAAAATATCGAGATAGTCTGGTGCAGCAGGTCGAATCTGCTCAAATACTGATAGATTTGATCAAGCATGCCTATGATAAAAAGAGCAGCAAAATGCTCATGCCGTTCTTTGTTCGATACCTGAAGATACATCATCAAAAGCTTGCTCCATTTCAGCTGGATCAAATATTTGCATTTTTGCTTCTGCATGTAGAGAGCCTGGAGACGACTTTCAACCTGGCAAAAACATATAAAAGAGACGATTTTATATTTATTCTGAAAGAGATTTCCATCATGGCGGAGCCAACGCCCTACCATGTTGAACGCTTCAACCATATAATGGAAAAACACACTCATACAAAAGAGAAACTGTTGGAACTTTTGCTGCCTGAGATTGAAAATCTGGCAGAAGGGATAGACATAATTTCCAACAAGGAGGAGTTGTTGTATGGGCGGCTGATGCCTATTCTGATACTAGTGGGGAGCGTGGATAAGCCACACAAAAAATATAATAAATTTATATTTACACTCTTGAAATATTATGCTGCAATCTTGCAGGGTTATAACTTTTTGGGGTATCGCAAAGAGTACATAATACTTTCTGATATCATTGAAAAATTTATCATATATTTCAATATAGAGAGGGTCAAGCTCCCTGTAGATATCAAGGCGCTCTATGTTTCTATAGATCAAGAGAGAAGTGTCAGGATCAGTAAAGATCCCCATAATGAGAGTGAACAGGAGATCCGTTTGAGGATTCTTATGGGGAAAGATTATGAGAGTATCCAATATGATTTTGATGAAGGGGAGTACGATCTTCTGCAGATAGAAAAGCTCTTTGTTGATGCGATCAAAAATGGTGCAGAGAATCCTTTTGAAATGCTTGCCGGATTGCAGAGGTACAAGTATGATGCCTATATTATCGATAGAGTTTTAGGTTATATCGTAATGCTTGACGATGCCGGAAGATCCAGGCAGTTGTATAATATTGATACAGTATTGAGGTATGCGGGCATTACACTGAAAGATCAGCACTTTAGAGATCTTCTCGTCCCTTCAGTCAGGCGCTTTGCCGACAAGGATACAGCCATTGCAGTGTTGTTTATGGAGCAGGCTCTGCTCAATATCCCCAAAGCAAACAGAACCAACGCCTGGTATCTCAACTGGATAGATGGATACCTGCATCTGGTGGGGGACTATGACTTGGAGCGCGGAGAGTTTTTCAACATTATGCTTGCACATTTTCTGGAGACACAGAGAGATAAAAAGTACAAATCACTCAATAGCAAATATAAGCATATTGCAGGTCGATTTGCAGAGACAAAAATAGGAGGATTGTTTGATTAAAAGAAGCCCTTACGAGATACTGGGCCTGGAGGGTGAATTCACCTTCAGAGAGATAAAGAAGGCTTATCGAAAAGCGATACGGAGATATCCGCCTGAGCAGTACCCCGAAACTTTTGCTGAGATTACGGATGCATACGAGAGCTTGACAAATGAGGCGTATTTCCTGAAAAACATAGAAGATCATCTCTATGCGGTTGATACTGATTTGAAGAGAATAGAAGAGGGCAGGCTCGATGGCAGCAGATATCTCAAGCAGTTATTTGAGGTGCCGTTTCAGCTATGACAAAAGAGCAGTTTAAAACATATATTTGCGAACAGCTGGAGAGTATGGATGCCTCTGAGCTCGAACTCTTTTTGACATCCTTTGAAGAGGGTGAAAAGGAGGAGAGTATCGCCGAAGAGCTGGTTGTCATAAGGGGCGAGTTCAAAAAGATGACCCGGTTGATACACTCTATGGAGCAGAGATATGATGCAGCAGAACTGATACGAAGCAGAGATCAGATAGCGCCATTTCTTACTTTTGATGCTTTTCTGAAAAATGCTAAAGATGCGATAGATTCTCTGCCGCAGGCATCTCTCCTGGGCATCTCCAAAACAAACAGGAGTATCAAGGCGGCTCAAGGGGGATTTGACGCTGCAGAGATGCTCTATGGAGAGATACTCTCTGCAGCAGGGATAAAACGGAGTGCAAAAGAGGGCGATAGGTTCAATCCTGAACAGCATGAGGCTGTAGAGGTTGTGTCGGACAGTAGATTTGAGGATGGTATCATCATAGAGGTTTTGGAGGAGGGTTTTCTCTACCGTGATGAGGTCATAGGATACGCAAAAGTAAAGGTAAACAGATGGACATAATAGGTATAGATTTGGGAACGACAAACAGTGTAGCTACTGTATATACGGATGAAGGGCTGAAGCACATCTCTTATGATGGGGATTTTCTTCTCCCCTCGGTAGTAAATATCGGCAGCGATGGTGTAACAGTAGGCATCAAGGCAAAAAATATGGCAATGATAGCGGAGGAGAGTACCGCCATATCAGTCAAGAGGCTGATGGGGATGGATAAGAGAATAACACTCAACGACAAAGAGTACACACCCGAAGAGATCTCATCTTTGATCATCAAAAAGATCAAAGAGACGGCTGAGAAGGAGATGGGCAGAGAGTACAGCAGGTGCGTGATTACAGTCCCTGCCTATTTCAATGAAAACCAGAGAGAAGCTACAGCGCGGGCAGTTAAATTGGCAGGACTGGAGGTGCTGAGGATCATCAATGAGCCGACAGCAGCAGCCATCAGCTATGGTGCAGAGAGAGATGAGGAGATGCTCTATGGTATTTATGACCTTGGCGGCGGAACATTCGATATCTCCATCATAGAGAACTCCGAAGGGATCATAGAGGTGCTTTCGACCACAGGTGACAATCAGCTGGGAGGGGATGATTTTGACAAGAAGCTTTCTGATCTTATCTGGGAGAAGAGCGGGTTCGATATACCGCTCAGTAAAAAACTGCAGATCAAACTTGCTCAGTTGGCAGAGAGAGTCAAAATAGCCCTCACTGCAGATGAGTATGTCACAATAGATGAAAAGTTTTTTGCCAAAAAAGAGGGTGAACCGCTGCACCTCGAGGTTGAAGTAAGCAGAGAGGAGTTCGAGGGGCTTATCGAGGAGGATATCGACAGAACCGTAAGACTGCTGCTCTCTACCATAGAGGAGTCTGACAGTGATGTTGACGATATCGAAGCGATCATCCTGACTGGAGGTTCATCCAGGATCCCTCTCGTCTCACGCAGGATATTTGAGCAGACCGGAAAACTGCCGATTCTCATAGAAGATCCGGACAAATCAGTCTCTATAGGTGCCATTTTGCAGGGAGCGATAATAGAGGGGGTCGATACCGACTCGATACTGGTCGATATCACACCATACTCTCTGGGCACATCTACGCTGGCTGATGATTTCAGTATAGATCTGATTCTCTCGAAAATTATACTGAAAAATACACCGGTACCTGCGAGGAAGACATCCAGATATTATGCTGTGAGTGATTTCCAGAGAGGGTTTCAGATAGAGATCTATCAGGGAGAGGACGAGGAGGATCTGGAGCAAAATGTCAAGATAGGAGAGATGCTGCTCGAAGTGGAGGATCCGGTAGAAAATGGGGCTATAGATGTCACTTTCACTCTCAACCAGGATGGGATGCTCTCCGTGACCGGTGAGGAGATCCATACGGGGGAGATCATCAAAGGCAAGTTCAAAACCAAGCTCTCAAAATCGACACAACACTCCACAGTGGCAGAGATGAATATACTCGATGAGCATGAACAGACTATTATTGACAGTATAGAGAAGATGCTTCAAGGTGATATTCTGGATGAGGACAGAGAGGAGCTGGAGGAGCTCAAGCGCAGTTATCTTGTTGCCGATAGTGACGAGAAGCCATCTATCGAGGAGGAGATTATCGATACCATATTCTTCCTGAAGGATGCCGGCAGAGAATGAAGTTTGAGTATAAATGTCCTGTATGCAGGGCAAAAAACAGCTTGACCCCTGCCAACTTGCACTGCAGAAGATGCAAAAGCGATCTCTCTATTGTCTATAGAGTGAAGGAGAGGGTGGTTTTGAAGGTTCTGTCCGGACTGTGGAATCTCCCAAAAACAAATATGCCCATCTAAGTTCAGTAGAATTATAGGTCCATTCTGTCGGAAGAGTTTATGATTAAATACAGTATATTCTTCAGGTATTTTCTAAACTTTCTATAGGAAGATATACAACATTCCACCTGGTTCCGCCTCTCCCGAGGTGTAGCCAGAAAGCTTGTTTCACAGTCTCTTTACGCACAAACGAGGGACTGCGCTAATCTCTTTTGATCCCCTCGATCATCTTTTGCAGTATCTTGATCTCCTCTTTCAGTTCCTGGATCTCAGAAGAGGTGTGTGTACAAGAATCTTTGAGTATATCAGTCGTTGCATCGATGATTTGTTCTTCCTCATCTTTGTTGATCTGACTCATTGCATCGACAACGATGGCAACAATGAGATTGACCATGATAAAAGTAGCAATAAAGATGAAAATAATAAAAAAGATCCATGATAAAGGATAGATCTCCATGACAGGACGTACGATGCCCATCGACCATGACTCCAGTGTCATGATCTGAAAGAGTGTATAAAAGGATTTTCCAAGCGTACCAAACCACTCAGGGAATGCTTCACTGTAAAGCTGTGTCGCCATAATAGCAAAGACGTAGAAAAAGAGCATCAATATCGCAGCAATAGAGAGCATACCCGGTATCACACTGCCTAGAGCCGTGACCACCTTACGCATCTGAGGAATCACCGTAATCAGTCTAAAGAGTCTCAATACACGAAGAACTCTCAGGATCTCCAGCCCTTCACCGGCTGGCACAAGTGAGATACCGACAATAATAAAGTCAAAAAGACTCCAGGGGTCTTTGAAAAACGCCGTACGATACACAAAAATACGAAGCGTAATCTCCACAACAAAGATAGTAATCACAATAAAGTTTGAAAATTCTATCAAATTTCCGTAGGTCAGCATCACCTCTTTGGATGTTTCAAGTCCCATTGTGATACCGTTGAAGATAATCACAGCAACAATAAAGTTTTGAAATATTTTGCTATCGACTAAATCTTTGATCTTTGCATACATTATTTTTCCCCTAAAATTTTCGTGCTATTGTAGGTAAGAATAGGTTAATATAAGTATAAAAAAATCAAATAAAATACATTTTTAATCGGGAATTTCCGTTGGAAATGTGTAATCCCTGGATATTACTTAAGAGGAGCATTTTTAGGATTATCGGCATCAGCCAATGCGATCAATCCACCTTTGAGAACGTGTGTCTCTTTAAATCCGATTCTCTTAAGCCCTATGGCTGCAAGTGTTGCACGTGTACCTGAATGACAAACGATTATAATCGGCTGGTCTGCAGGTAATTTATCAAGGTTCTCTTTTTTGAAAAGATTTTTGATAGGAATATGCAGGGCATTTTTAGCACTCAAGGCAATCACTGCAGCTTCTCCGCTTGTGCGCACATCCAGTATCGTAAAAGCTTTTTTATCGCGTAGCATTTTCATCACATCATCCGCCTCAATAAAGAGTTTTGAGTCTGCGCATGCTTTTTGTGTCATATGTGAGTAGAAGTGATCTAATTCCGAAGCTTTAGTGTTGTCATATCCCAATACATTCACAGAAAGTACCGCAAGTGAGATAGAAGTATAGAGTATTTTATTCATTT
>JAYEOH010000059.1:0-19472 GCA_034722775.1 Campylobacterota bacterium
TTTGAGATATGTGCCTCCTTACTCCTCCTCATCGTTGAGAATGCTCCATTCGTAAAATGGCAAGGCTTCAAATCTGATCTTTTCTATATCGTAGTGGTAACTGTTGGCGACAGTGACGATGGTAACTTTTTGTACGCCATGTTTTTTGTAGAGCGAAAATTTGTTGTGGGATTTTTTCCAGATGCTCTCCTCGCTCTCGAATGGGGCGGGGATGATGAGTTCGCCATAGGAGGTGATATAGCCGTGGATACCCAATGTGTCAAATACCCTGTGGTGCTTGAGTAGTGCCAGGGCGATCATAGTGTCGAACTGTATTATGAAAGGCTGCCTCATCGTGAGGTATTTCGCCAAGGCAAAATCAAAGAGGATGAGTTTTTTGCCGCCTTTTTGATAGCGGTCGTTTATAAAATATAGGATACCCTCTTCCTGGAAAGCCTTGATCTTTCGATAGAGCCAATCTTTGGATACTTTGAACCGATCCTTTGCTGCAGTGTAGAGTTGGTTGGTGGTGAGATGATGTGTCTGATATATTGCCAAAACAGTCAGGAGGGCAATCTCCTGTTTATCAAATCTACTAGTGAGAAAAGTTTTGAGTTCTGTCGTTCCCCTGTAGGATGTTTGTGACATTACGGGAAGCGTACCGAGCTTGAGGAAGTGGTTGAAACTGCTGGTTTGGGAAGTGCCTCTCTCGAATGCCAGGAACTCTTCGTAATCCAGAGGAAAGAGTTCGGCTTCACAGAAGCCCTGCAGACGGAGAGCTCTCCTGGAGATGATGATCATTCTCTCGGCATGCGGCAGCATGTCAAGATAGCAGGCTTCGAAGTGGTCGAGAACCAGGAGTTCAATTCCGTTTTCGAGTATATAATCCTGAATTTCGGTCGCAAAGAGAGGCTCGAAGAGAAGATTGGGGTCTTTGCAGTCGATATAGAGCAGTGTTTCATGGTCCATATCCTGCAGATAGTCAAGTACCAGGGCACTTTTGCCTGCTCCTCTGGTGCCATAGAGGTTGATATGGTTCTCGTCCGGAAGTTGAAGTTTTCTGTCAACATAAGAAGCATTCTCCGGCACAGAGTTTTGAAAGTAATCAAGTCGTTTCATTCTTATCCTTCCTTATAAAAAGGAAATAAATTTCAGTATTGTAGCTATTTTGACCTGAAAACTATCGTTCAAAAAAGATAAAGTCGATATAATTCGCGTCCAACAAATTTATGTCGGGTTGACCGACGAGTTCTTTATAAGGGTAAAAATGGAAAAAATTAGATTGAAGCTTAAAGCTTATGATCACCGCGTACTGGATAGATCTGTTGCTGCTATCGTCGATGCAGTCAAGAGAACAGGTGCTGAAGTAATAGGACCTATTCCTATGCCAACCAAGTTGAAGCGATATACAGTTCTAAAGTCACCGCATGTCAACAAGGATGCGCGTGAGCAGTTTGAGATCAGAATACATTCAAGAATGATTGACATTGTTTCTGCTACTTCGGATACTATCGATTCACTGATGAAGTTGGATCTGGCTCCGGAGATCGAAGTAGAAATAAGATCAATGGACAAGTAAGGAGTAGATGATGGAATTTATCGTAGAAAAAATTGGTATGAGTCGAACGATCGATGTGCCAAGTGTTCCTGTTACGCTTCTGAAAGTCGTTGAGACGAAAGTCTGCGAAGTGAAAGAAGACGGAAAAGCGCTTGTTGCTTATAATAGCAGCAAAAAACTCAACAAGAGTATCGAAGGTCAGCAGACTAAATTCGGTGTCACTAAAGAGTTTAACAAGTTTATGACTATCGAAGTGGCTGAAGGAACTGAAACAGGGGATTTAAATCTCGCTGCATTGGGCGAAGCTGCTCTGGTAAAGACTTCACTCAATACCAAGGGTAGAGGTTTTACCGGTTCTGTCAAGCGTCATAACTTTGCTATTGGACCGGCTTCGCACGGTCATAGGTTTGGCAGAAGAACCGGTTCGATCGGTAATGCCGAGTGGCCTGGCCGTGTCCAAAAAGGCAAAAAGATGCCAGGTCAATATGGTAACACTAAAGTGACTGTCAAAAATGATGTTGTCTCCTTCGATGCTGAAAACAGTATCCTGGTATTAAAAGGTTCTATCCCTGGTCATAATGGTGCCAGAGGATTGGTAAGGATTGTTAAATGAGTAATGCAGTAGTAGTTAAAACAGAAGAGCTTCCAAAGGCATTTTTGGAAGTTCACCCGCACAACCTTTATCTTTATTGTAAAGCGTATGCATCAGGCCTCAGAGCAAATACAGCTCAGACAAAGACCAGATCGCAGGTTCGCGGCGGTGGGAAAAAGCCTTGGGCGCAAAAAGGCGGCGGCCGTGCAAGAGCGGGATCATTGAGATCCCCTATATTTGTAGGCGGTGGTGTAGCATTTGGTCCAAGTACCAACAAAAATTATGACCAGAAAGTCAATAAAAAGCAAAAGAAACTTGCGCTTTATCATGCGATCGCTGAAAAAGCGGCGAATGAAAAAGTTTATGTCATCGATAGTGTTGTGATCGAATCAGGCAAGACCAGGGATGCTTCGGCATTTGTAAATGGCCTGGGACAAAGGGATGTGCTTGTCGTGAAAGAGATGATCGATGACAAAACATTTTTAGCATTTAGAAACCTCCAAAACAGTTACCTTGTGGAGGCCAATGAGCTCAATGCTTATCTGGCAGCTGCATATAGCTCAATCGTGATTGAGAAAGCTGTTTGGGAAAAATTGACAAAAGAGAGTTAAGATGGCAGATATTACAGATATTAAAGCAATTATGTATACAGAGAAGAGTATTGACCTTCAGGAAGATGGTGTCATCGTAGTCCAAACAACACCCAGAATGACAAAAAATGGTCTTAAAGAGGTTTTCAGAGAGTTCTTCGGTATCAATCCGTTGAAAGTGAACTCTATGAGAGTACATGGCAAAGTGAAAAGATTTAAAGGTGTAGAGGGTAAGAGACCTGGCTTGAAAAAGTTTTATGTCACATTGCCTGAAGATGCAAAAATCGAAAGCTTAGCGGTATAAAGGAGAGTAGATGGCAATTAAAACATATAAACCAACCACACCTTCGCGTCGTTATATGACCAACCTTGACAGTGGTGATATCACTGCCAAGGCAAGCGTCAGAAGTCTCCTCAAAAAGCTTCCGGCACACGCAGGTAGAAACTCTAACGGCAGAATCACTTCCAGACATAAGCAGGCAGGAGCAAAGAAACTCTATAGAGTCATTGATTTTAAAAGAGATAAATTTGGTATCGAAGGGACTGTAGCAACAGTAGAATACGACCCCTATAGAAACTGTAGAATATGCCTTGTCAGATATGTTGACGGAGACAGAAGATATATACTTCAGCCCAAGGGCTTGAATGTCGGTGACAAGATCATGTCGGCAGAAGCAGGACTGGATATCAAAACAGGAAATACTATGAAGCTTAAAAGTATCCCGGTGGGTACTTTGATTCATAATATTGAACTCAACCCTGGTCAAGGCGGCAAGTTTGCCCGTTCGGCCGGCGGCTATGCTCAGATCATGGGTAGAGACGGCAAGTATGTCTCTTTGAGAATGCCTTCGAGTGAAATGCGTTATGTTATGGGTGAATGCCTTGCAACTATTGGCACTGTCGGCAATGAAGATTTTGCAAATATCGTTATTGGTAAAGCCGGCAGAAGCAGACATCTTGGCAAGAGACCACAAACCAGAGGTTCAGCGATGAACCCGATCGATCACCCTCACGGTGGTGGTGAAGGTAAAACCAACTCTGGTCGTCATCCGGTATCTCCATGGGGTATGCCAACTAAAGGGTACAAGACTCGTAAGAAAAAATCCAGTGATAGACTGATCATCACTAAGCGAAAGAAATAAGGGGCTAAAATGGCAAGATCTACAAAAAAAGGTCCATTTATTGATGGTCACCTGATGAAAAAAGTGTTAAAAGCTAAAGAAGAGAATTCAACGAAGCCGATTAAGACCTGGTCAAGAAGATCTGTGATCTTCCCGGAGTTTATCGGTTTAACGATCAATGTTCATAACGGAAGACAGTTTGTACCCGTATTTATAACAGAAAATCATGTCGGCTACAAATTGGGTGAGTTTGCACCAACCAGAACATTCAGGGGCCATAAAGGTTCTGTTCAGAAGAAGATAGGGTAAGGGTGAGTGATGAGTAAAGCATTATTAAAATTCGTAAGAGTTTCACCTACAAAAGCACGATTGATTGCACGGGAAGTTCAGGGAATGAATGCAGAGCTTGCATTGGCAAGTCTTGAGTTCATGCCGAACAAAGCGGCAGGAATTATCTCAAAAGTAGTTGCATCAGCAGTAGCGAATGGTGACTTTGAGCCTGAAGAGGTTGAGGTTGTCAGCTGCAGAGTAGAGAAGGCGGCTGTGATGAAGCGATGGAGACCAAGAGCTCGTGGTACAGCAAGCAGAATTATCAAGCCGACTGCACATATTATGGTAGAAGTGGCAGAGCCTGTAAGAGAAGAAAAAACTACTGAGAAGGATGCATAACCATGGGTCAGAAAGTTAATCCAATAGGTCTTAGACTGGGAATCAATAGAAACTGGGAATCAAGATGGTTTCCGGCGAAAAGTAGAACGGTTGATTTTATCGCTGAAGATTATAAAATCAGAAAATACCTTAAAAAAGAACTCTTCTATGCGGGTGTATCCAACATCGTCATCGAGAGAACAGTTAAGAAGCTGAGAATCAACATCGTGACAGCACGCCCCGGTATCATTATCGGGAAAAAAGGTGCTGATATTGAGAAGCTCAAGGCAACGCTGATCAAAATGCTTGGAAAAGATGTTGTCATCAACATCAAAGAAGAGAAGCGACCACAGGCAAATGCCCAACTGGCTGCAGAAAATGTTGCTACACAGCTCGAGAGAAGAACAGCCTTCAGAAGAGCAATGAAGAAAGTGATCCAGGGCGCACTCAAATCAGGTGCAAAAGGGATTAAGATCTCTGTGGCTGGTCGTCTAGGCGGTGCTGAGATGGCAAGAACTGAGTGGTATCTCGAGGGAAGAGTTCCTCTGCATACACTTAGAGCAAAGATCGATTATGGTTTTGCAGAAGCGCAGACAACTTATGGAATCATTGGTATCAAAGTTTGGATCTTCAAAGGCGAGGTACTTCAAAAAGGTATTCAGTCTGAGCCAAAAGAAGAGAAAAAAGAACGAGGTGGCCGTAAGCCATCCAGAAGAAGAGGTGAATAGTTATGTTAATGCCTAAGAGAACAAAATGGCGAAAGCAGATGAAAGGCCGCAACAGAGGTAAATCTTTCAGAGGCAATAAGATCGAATTCGGTGAATATGCTCTTAAAGCGATAGAGGCCGGAAGAATTGATTCCAGGCAGATCGAAGCGGCCAGGATCACAATGACGCGTAAAATCAACAGAATGGGTAAAACATGGATTCGTGTTTTTCCTGATAAGCCTTTGACAGCAAAGCCGCTCGAAACAAGAATGGGTAAAGGTAAAGGTGCTGTGGAGAAATGGGTTATGAATATTAAGCCAGGCAGAATTATTTTTGAAATGGCCGGTGTTGATGAAGAGCTTTCAAGAGAGGCCCTGACGCTGGCGCGACATAAGCTGCCATTTAAAACAAAAATTATTTCCGTAAAGGACAGCAATGAATTATATTGATATTGCAGAAAAAACAGAAGCGGAACTCCTTGAGGTACTTAAAGAGAAGAAGCTCGAACTGTTTACACTGAAAGCAAAACAGAAAACTATGCAGCTTACGAATACAACTGAATTGAGAGTTGCCAAAAAAGATATCGCAAGAATCCAGACAGCATTGACTGCTGTCAGATCGAAGTAAAGGATAGACTATGCCAAAAAGACAGATAACAGGAACAGTGATCAAGAAAGCTGGAGACAAAACAGCGACTGTTATGGTTGAGAGACGCGTTCTTCATCCAAGATATCACAAAACTGTAAAAAGATTTAAAAAATACCTTGTTCATGATGATAAAAATGAGACAAGAATGGGCGATACGGTCACAGCTATTGAGTGTAGACCTCTCTCCAAATCAAAGAACTTCAGATTGCTTGAAATTCTCAAGAGAGGAGAAGTCTAATGATTCAGGGTTTTACAAGACTAAATGTTGCTGACAACAGTGGTGCCAAAGAGATTATGTGTATCAAAGTACTTGGCGGCTCCAAAAGAAGATATGCTTCTGTTGGTGATGTCATCGTGGCATCGGTGAAGAAAGCACTGCCAAACGGAAAAGTCAAAAAAGGTAAAGTGATCAAAGCTGTCGTCGTGAGAACAAAAAAAGAGATACAGAGAGAAAATGGTTCTTTGATTCGTTTTGATGACAATGCTGCAGTTATTGTAGATGAGAAAAATGAGCCGATCGGTACGCGTATTTTCGGACCGGTCAGCCGTGAAACCAGATATGCAGGTTTTATGAAAATTGTATCACTTGCACCGGAGGTATGGTAATGGCAACAAAAATGAAAATCAAAAAAGGTGATCAAGTCATGATCACAGCCGGCAATGACAAAGGCAAAACAGGCGAGGTGCTTGAAGTACTCAGCAAAAAAGAGGCTGTAATCGTCGCAGGCTGCAAAGTTGCAAAGAAAGCTATCAAGCCCAGCGATGATAATAAAGAGGGCGGATTTGCACAAAAAGAGATGCCTATCCATATCTCCAATGTTAAAAAAGTAGAGGGCTAAACCTATGAGCAGAATGAAGCAAAAGTACAATGACATCGTTCCTGCACTCAGAGAAGAGTGCGGTATCGAAAATGCGATGCAGACACCTAAGCTTGAAAAGATCGTGATCAGTGTCGGTATTGGTGAAGAGGGAAAAGATAATAAATTGACCCAGAATATGACGGACACAATCTCTTTGATCGCCGGACAAAAAGCAGTAGTAACAATGGCAAAAAAATCTGTTGCAGGTTTCAAAGCCAGAGAAGGTGCCGCCAGTGGTATCAAGGTGACACTCAGAGGCGAAAATATGTATAACTTTTTCGACAAACTGGTTTCAATCGCTCTTCCAAGAGTGAAAGACTTCAGAGGTGTTCCAAGAAAAGGTTTTGATGGTAGAGGAAGCTACAACTTTGGCCTCCAGGAGCAGTTGATGTTCCCGGAAGTCGAGTATGACAAAATCATAAAAACCCATGGTATGAATATTACGATCATTACAAGTGTCCAGGACGACAAACAGGCATTTACCCTTCTGGAGAAGCTGGGTATGCCATTCGCTAAAGGGAGAAAATAATGGCTAAGAAGTCTATGATAAACAAGCAGCAGCGAAAACCTAAATTTGCTGTGAGGGCATACACAAGATGTTCTATCTGCGGAAGACCACACTCGGTGTACAAAGATTTCGGTGTTTGCCGTATTTGTTTAAGAAAAATGGCCAATGAAGGCCTCATCCCCGGCATGCGAAAAGCAAGCTGGTAACAAAGGAGTAAAAGATGATGACAGACATAATTGCAGACTCTCTTACTCGAGTAAGAAATGCTGCGCAGAGAAGACTGGATGTAACCACACTTCTGCACTCAAACAATATTGAGGCAATCGTTTCTATTCTGGTAGACAAGGGTTACCTTGAGAGTTTTAAAGTAAAAGAAGACGGCAACAAGAAGAGTATAAAAGTTGTTTTGAAATATGATGATAATGGTCATAGTGTAATCAATGAAATGAAAAAGATCTCCAAGCCCGGGCGACGCGTTCACCAGGGCAAAGATGCAATCAGGACATTTAAAAACGGTTATGGAACGCTGGTTGTTTCTACAAGCCAGGGAGTGCTTCCGAATGATGAAGCTTACAAGCGCGGCATTGGCGGCGAAGTTATCTGCAGTATCTGGTAAGGAGGAAGTTTATGTCTAGAGTAGGAAAACGACCTGTTACCGTAGCAAAAGGTGTCGATGTATCAGTAGAAGGTACAACAATCGTTGCGAAAAAAGGTAAACTGGAAAAGAGATTGGAAACACATGGCAGAGTAGGGATCAGCATTGATGGCGATGCGGTTACCTTCTCAAAGCAGGGTGACGACAAAGAGAGCGCAGCATACTGGGGAACCTATCGGTCGCTGTTTAACAATATTATTATTGGTCTTGACAAAGGATTTACAAAGTCTCTTGAGATCAATGGTGTCGGTTACAGAGCCGCTGTTCAGGGTAAAGTATTGAACCTCCAATTGGGACATTCGCATGATATCAATTTTGATATCCCCGAAGGACTTGAAATCAAGGTCGACAAAAATATTATTACGATCAATGGAACAGATAAGCAGGTTGTCGGACAAGCTGCTGCCGAAATCAGAGAGTTCAGACCGCCAGAGCCATACAAGGGCAAGGGTGTGAAGTACACAGATGAAGTGATCATCAGAAAAGCTGGTAAAGCAGCAGGCAAGTAAGGAGCGGTAGATGTTAAAAAGTATTCAAAAAAGAAAAAATAACCTTCGCGCTCAGAGAAAAGCAAGAGTCAGAGGCAAAATCTTCGGTACAGCAGAGAAGCCAAGGGTCACGGTTTACAAATCAAACAAACACTTCTATGCCCAGGCAGTAGATGATGCAAGTGGTCATACGCTTGCGTCTGTTGACGGTAAAAAACTTGGTCTCAAGTCAACCCGTGAAGATGTCAAAAAAGTAGCCGAAGTGTTTGGCAAAGATCTTGCTTCTAAAAATATCGAGACTGTTCTGTTTGACAGAAATGGTTATCTTTACCACGGTGTTGTTGCATCATTTGCTGATGCACTTAGAGAAGCCGGCATTAAGTTTTAAGGAAGCATGATGGAAAATATTAACAGAGAAGATTTTGAAGAAGCGATCGTAAACATCGGTCGTGTGACGAAAGTTGTCAAGGGTGGTAGACGATTTAGATTTACCGCACTGGTAGTTATCGGCGATAAAAACGGTACTATAGGCTATGGATTCGGTAAAGCCAAAGAGGTGCCTGATGCAATCAAAAAAGCGGTTGATGATGCCTTCAAGAATCTTGTAAAGATCAATATCAAAGGGACAACGATTGCCCATGATATCGAGCAGAAGTTCAATGCGAGCAGAATCGTACTCAGGCCGGCAAGTGAAGGTACCGGTGTGATTGCCGGCGGTGCTGCAAGACCTGTGATAGAGCTTGCGGGGATCAAAGATATCCTCACCAAGTCAATCGGTTCAAACAACCCAAATAACCTGGTAAGAGCGACGGTCAAAGCCCTCACCAGAATCAAAGCGTAAGGAGAAGGTATGTCACTACATAACTTACAGCCGGCTCCCGGTTCGACAAAAAACAGAAAAAGAGTAGGTCGTGGCCAGGGTTCCGGTACAGGTAAAACTGCCGGTCGTGGCAACAAGGGTCAAAAGTCCAGAACAGGATACAAGAGAAAAAGAGGTTTTGAAGGCGGTCAGCAGCCACTCTACAAGAGACTTCCCAAGATAGGTTTTATCTCAAGTGTTGAGAAGCCCTATGTGATCAATATAGAGAGAATCAAAGCGGTTGCCGAGCTTGATGAGATCACTCTTGAGAGTATCAAATCGGTTCATAAGCTTGGCAAAACTGTGACCAGAGTCAAATTGATCGGTGCAAGTGCCAAAGATCTTGCGCCAAAAATCAAAGACGAAGCCGTTACAACAAGCGGAAAATAAGATGGGAAATGCTTTAACTCAAAAGATCCTGATAACCTTGGGATTTCTTTTTGCTTATAGAGTTTTAGCCTATATCCCAACACCGGGCGTTGACCTGGAGGTTATCAAAGAGTTCTTTGATAACAATACCAGCAATGCTCTGGGATTAGCCAATATGTTCAGCGGTAACGCTATAGAGAGACTTAGTATTATTTCATTGGGTATTATGCCCTATATCACCGCTTCCATCGTCATGGAACTCCTCGCAGCTACATTCCCCACACTCGGACAGATGAAAAAAGAACGAGACGGTATGCAAAAATATATGCAGATCATTCGTTACTTTACTATATTTATCACTGTTATTCAGGCTATTGGTGTCTCAATCGGGCTGCAGAGTATGACAGGAAAAGGCGGCGAGAGTGCGATTATGATCGATCCGGTTATCTTTACGACTATTGCCACTTTCTCTATGCTGGCTGGAACAATGCTGCTGATGTGGATTGGCGAACAGATCACGCAAAAAGGTATCGGCAACGGTATCTCTCTGATTATCTTTGCAGGAATTGTTTCGGGTATTCCCTCGGCGATCTCCAATACGGTCAGAGCTGTCAATGCCGGGGAGATGAACTTCCTGGCAGTGCTGGCGATATTTGCTATTATGCTGATCACCGTCTTTGTAATTATTTATATTGAATTAGGGGAGCGGAGAATTCCAATCTCTTATTCAAGAAAAACAATTATGCAAAACCAAAACAAGAGAGTGATGAACTATATTCCTGTCAAAGTAAACCTTTCGGGAGTTATTCCTCCGATCTTTGCTTCGGCAGTCTTGATGTTCCCTCTGACAATGTTGCAAGCGAGCACCAATCCGTTTATTACGAGTATCGCAGATCTGCTTGCACCGGGAGGCGTCGTCTTCAATGTGGCGACTTTCCTGATGGTAGTCTTCTTTGCATTCTTTTATGCATCGATCGCTTTTAATGCGAAAGATATTGCGGACAACTTGAAGCGACAGGGCGGTTTCATCCCCGGTGTCAGACCCGGAGAACATACCAAAGAGTTTCTCAATGAGGTGGCGAGCCGTTTGACTGCTTCGGGATCTCTCTATCTGGCGATCATCTCTACAGTGCCGTTTATTTTTATCAACGGTTTGGGCGCCAGTTTTTATTTTGGGGGAACCTCTGTATTGATCGTCGTGCAGGTTGCACTCGATACGATGCGTAAGATCGAAGCACAGCGAACAATGAACCAGTATGACACACTAGGCAATGTGGGTCTTTAATGGCAATCGCACTTCGCAAGCCAAACGAAATCGTCAAGCTTCAGAAAGCTGGCGAAATCGTAGCTAAAACACTACACTATCTTCAAGACAATATCAAACCCGGGATGACACTCAAAGAGATCGATCAAATGGGCGAAGTACATGTTCGCGGTCTTGGTGCTGTACCTTCCTTTAAGGGATTGTATGGATTTACCGGTTCTGTTTGTACTTCGTTGAATGAAGTATGCATCCACGGTGTCCCTACGGACCAGATAATCCAGGAGGGTGACATACTGGGTCTTGATATAGGTACGAAACTGGATGGATATTATGGCGATGCAGCCATTACAATGGCTGTGGGGAAGATCAGTCCTGAAGACGAAGCATTGATAGAGTGTTCCAAAGGGGCACTCTATCATGCGATAGATGCGATAAAGCCTGGATTGCGCTTCAAGGAGTTGACAAAAATCCTGGAAACCTATATTACAGCGGCGGGCTTTGTGCCCTTGAGAGATTATTGCGGACATGGTATCGGCACCAAGCCGCATGATGAACCCAATATTCCAAACTATCTGGAAGGCAAACCAAATCAGGGACCAAAGATCAAAAATGGAATGGTATTTTGTCTTGAACCGATGGTGTGCCAAAAAAGCGGTCATCCTATGCTGCTCGAAGATAAATGGTCTGTGTTGAGTGAAGACAATCTGCGCACAAGTCACTATGAGCATCAAGTGGCAGTTGTAGACGGGAAAGCCCAGATACTTACAGTAGCATAATTTTTGCAGGATTTACACCTGTGGAGAGCATGCAGAAAATAATAGACAAAAGGAAAATGATGGCAAAAGATGATGTCATAGAGATCGACGGTAAGGTAGTAGAGGCGTTGCCCAATGCAACATTTAGAGTAGAGCTTGAAAATAAGCATATTATTCTTTGTCATATTGCCGGAAAAATGAGAATGCACTATATTAAAATCCTCCCCGGAGATACAGTCAAAGTAGAATTAACTCCCTATAGTCTGGATAAGGGAAGAATTACTTTCAGGTACAAATAATGGCATAAGGTGTTGTCTCCTGACAACACCGATATAAAAAATCCCCCCCCAATAAGATAAAACTAATAAATATTTCGGTATAATCCCCCTCCCTATTATTCTAGGTACAAATAGAGGTAGGCAACTGTGCGAAGAATCTTTGATTAAATGGCACTGATTACTCAAGGATTGGATTGCTTTTACATCAGTAATCCACGCAAAAATAGAAGTGTATCACACTTCAGGTGCAAAATTAAGGCAGGAGATAACCAATGAAGGTTAGACCATCGGTAAAAAAGATGTGCGATGATTGTAAAATTATCAAGCGCAAGGGTATCGTACGCGTGATTTGTAAAAATCCAAAACATAAACAGAGACAAGGATAAATATGGCTCGTATAGCAGGTGTTGATTTGCCTAAGAAAAAGAGAATGGAGTATGCACTTACTTATATTTTTGGTATTGGATTGACAACTTCAAGAAAAATTCTTGATGCAACAGGTATCGATTATAACAAGAGAGCGCACGAATTGACGGATGCAGAAGCTGCAACGATTCGTAAAGAGATCCAGGAGCATTTTATGGTCGAAGGTGACTTGAGAAAAAAAGTTGCTATGGATATCAAATCATTGATGGATCTTGGCAGCTACAGAGGACTTAGACACAGAAGAGGTCTTCCTGTTCGTGGACAAAAAACTAAGACAAATGCAAGAACTCGCAAGGGTAAAAGAAAAACCGTTGGTGCAGCGTAATGGCAGGAGCAAAATAGATGGCTAAGAGAAAAGCAAAGAAAAGTATTGCCAAAGGTGTAGTCTATGTGGCTGCAACTTTTAACAATACAGTGATTACTGTAACGGATGAGATGGGAAATGTAATTGCCTGGAGCAGTGCAGGTGCACTGGGCTTCAAGGGAAGTAAAAAATCTACGCCGTTTGCTGCGACAGAAGCAGTAGCTGATGCAATGGCAAAAGCGAAAGAGAATGGTATCAAAGAGGTTGGTATTAAGGTACAGGGGCCTGGATCAGGCAGAGATACTGCTGTCAAAGCTATCGGTGCGACTGAAGATATCCGTGTAACATTTCTGAAGGATATTACACCGCTTCCTCACAATGGATGCAGACCTCCCAAGAAGAGAAGAGTATAAAGCTAATTAGTGATTAGTAGCTAGAAATGAGTAATTCAGGTATGCATTGCATTGCAATGCTTATATTTATAAAATAGTTAAAAGGTATAGATATGGCAAGATATACAGGTCCGGTTGAAAAACTAGAAAGAAGACTTGGGGTTGATCTTGGTTTGAAAGGCGAGAGAAGACTCGCTGGCAAGAGTGCTCTTGAGAAGAGACCTTACCCTCCAGGACAACACGGACAGAGAAGAACAAAGATCAGTGAATACGGACTGCAGCTCAGAGAGAAGCAGAAAGCAAAATTTATGTATGGCGTCAGCGAAAAGCAGTTTAGAGCCCTCTACAAAGAGGCAAACCGCAGAGAAGGAAACACAGGTAGTATTTTGATCCAACTACTTGAGCAGAGACTTGATAATGTGGTATATAGAATGGGATTTGCAACCACAAGAGCATCTGCCAGACAATTCGTCTCTCATGGGCATGTGCTTGTTGATGGAAAAAGAGTAAATATTCCTTCATATAAAGTAAAAGCCGGACAAAAAGTCGAAATTAGGGAAAAGAGTAAAACCAACCCACAGATTGTCAGAAGTGTTGAATTGACAAATCAGACCGGTATGGTCGAGTGGGTAGATGTTGATAAAGAGAAACTTTTTGGACTCTTTACCAGAATTCCTGAAAGAGAAGATATTTCAATTCCTGTTGAAGAGCGCCTAATCGTCGAACTTTACTCTAAATAATAATCATTAAGGGTTAATCAATGAAAAAAATTAAAGTCGCACCATTTATGCCAACAGAAGTCGAAGTCAATGAAATAAGTGCCAATAGAGCTGAAATCATAGCCTACCCTTTTGAGAGTGGCTATGCAGTGACACTTGCACACCCGTTAAGAAGGCTGATCTTGAGCAGTTCTATCGGGTATGCGCCTATCTCTGTCAAGATTGAAGGTGCAGCGCATGAGTTTGATAATATAAGGGGTATGCACGAAGATGTAGCTGTTTTTATTATTAACTTGAAAAATATTCATTTTAAAATCAAAGATGAGAGTGAAAAGGTAGAGGTTAACTATACTTTTTCAGGCCACAAAGAGATTATGGCTGAAGACTTGAATAATGATAAGATCGAAGTAGTCAACGGTGACCTTCACCTGGCAACACTCAATGAAGATGCGGAGTTGAATTTTACGGTCGTGATTACCAAGGGCATTGGTTATGTGCCTAGTGAAGATCTTCTTGATGAGGTTGAGAGTGATACGATTCCATTGGATGCATTCTTTACACCGGTAAGAAAGGCAAACTATAGTATAGAGCCTATTCTGGTGGAAGATAACCCAAATTATGAAAAGATTACATTTGATATTATGACGAACAGTCAGATCGGTCCTGTCGAAGCATTTACCAATGCTCTGGAGACAATGAACAAGCAGCTCTCTGTCTTTAATGGTGTATTGGATGTGGATATCGATACAAGACCGGTCAAGAGAAGTCCGGGTGATAGCGAAATGAAACCTTTCCTTCAGTCTGTTGACGCACTTGGATTGAGTGCACGAAGTTTCAATTCACTCGATAGAGCCGGGATCAAATTTCTTGGAGAATTGGTATTGATGGGCGAAAGCGAAATAAAGACGATTAAAAATCTTGGCAAAAAATCTCTCGATGAGATCAATGAATGCCTTGAAGAGCAGGGGTATGGTGCTGAGTTTGAACTTGGTGATGCAGCAAGAGCAAATCTTGTTAAAAAATTAGAGAAACTAAAATAATAAAGGATTCCCATGAGACATAGACATGGATACCGTAGACTTACGAGAACTTCTTCTCATAGAGCTGCGCTCTTGAAGAACCTCTCTATCGCTTTGACAAAAGAGGGTAGAATCGAGACAACACTTCCTAAAGCAAAAGAGTTGAGAAGCTATTACGAAAAATTGATCACCAAAGCATCTGCAGGGGATGATAATGCACATAAAGCGATCTTTTCAATGCTTCAGGACAAGGCTTGTACCAATAAATTGGTAACAGAAATTGCACCCGAATATACAGATCGAAAAGGCGGCTATACCAGAATCATCAAAACGCGTATGCGTAGAGGCGATGCTGCACCTATGGCAATTATCGAACTCGTATAATTCCGAAAAAGCAGCGCAGGGCTTCTGCCTTGGTGCTGTAATATTTAACTTCTTTCAACTACTGCATTTTATACTCCACAAACAGTAACACTATAAAAACTTGACAAATAAAGTAATTTCAAGTATAAAGAACACCTACAATAGATTTGGTATAATATATTAAGAGATGAAGGAGAGAAGTTGATCCCATTTACAGATGAAGAGTTGAAGCCTGCGGTAGAGAGTGTCATAGAAAAAGTCCGTCCCTCTATCAAGCTTGATGGCGGCGATATTCAATTGATTGATATACAAAACGGGACTATTTATGTCCAGCTGCAGGGTGCCTGTGTCGGTTGTGCGAGCAGCGGCACCACTCTGAAGTATGGCGTAGAGAAGCAGATGAGGGCATTGATTCACCCGGAGCTTATGGTGATGAATGTCCCTATCGGCTGGGAAGATAAGCTTGATCAGTTAGGATAAATATGGTAAAAATGAACAAAAACAGTCTTCTAAAACGTGCCGAAGCTCAGTTTGTCAACGGGGAATACCGTCAATCCCTTCAGAGCTATGGACTTCTTCTAAAGGATCATCCCGATCTCGGGGAAGCGAGAGTCGGCGTCTATTTGAGTGATCTTGGTTTGGAGAGTGAAGATGATGCCCAGGCTCTCTTTGACTACTATCAAGTGATCAAGGCAGAGCAGGATGATGCTGTGGAGATCATCGATAATCTTATCCATACACTGGATAACTCCAAGAATAGTCTGCAGGAGCTGCTTGTAGATCCATTAAAAGAGCAGGCCGACTATGAAGATGGTATACGATATGAGGATTTTATGCAGCTTGTGACTTCACGCGGTGACTTCAAGCGTGCATTTGAAGATATTATGTTCTCTACCAGGGTTGTCATAACAAATAGAGATGAATTTATCGACTTTATCAGGCATTTGTCAACTGAGGGATTTCAGGAGATGGCACTCAACTACCTTGATGCAGCATCCGGTGCCTTTGGTGATGATCAGGAGATATATGCGCTCTATCGTTTGGCAAAGGGGGAAGAGAAGTGACGCTGCCGTTTGAATACCGCGGCTTTAGCAGTATTACAGATGATACTGCAGAGATTGATGAGCGTACACTTTTTCTCAAGACATCACAAAACAGCCACTACTACGAAGAACTTGAAAAGGCCCCTCCTTTTATTGTTCCATCCGAATTGATTAATGTCTGGCAGCTGGAGAGACTTCAAACTGTCGGCGTGACCGGGACCAACGGCAAGACGACAGTAACTGCCGCGATCTACTCTTTTTTGTTGGATTTGAATGAAAAACCGGCTCTTCAGGGCACAAGGGGTTTGTTTGCCGAAGAGAGGCGTATCGAAGAGAAGAGTATGACCACCCCCTCTATCCTGGAGACACTGTACAATATGAAGCAGGTGATGGATTTGGGATGCAGCTACTTCATTATGGAGGTTAGTTCCCATGCGATTCACCAGAAACGAATAGAGGGGATATCTTTTGCGCTTAAAGTGCATACTAATGTGACCAGCGACCATCTCGATTATCATGGAACAGTAGAGGAGTATCGACGGGTCAAGAGTCTTTTCTTTGCGGACGATACACCTAAGCTGCTCAACAAAGATGACATCAAGAGCATTACTTATAACCCTATTGGCGCACAGAGTTATGGAGTAGATGAGCCTGCTACATTCAAAGTGCAAGCCTTCTCCCTGTCGCATGGTATCACTGCAGGTGTCAAGCATATGCAGGAGGAGGCGACCTTTCACTCTCCCATGGTTGGTCTCTTTAATCTCTTCAATATTATGGCTGCAATCGGTTCTGTAGTTATGTTGACAGGCAGAAAGCTTGAAGAGGTGTGTGATGTTGTAGAGTATTTTGCGGGCGTCGCAGGTCGTATGGAAGTGCTCAGTCGAGATCCTCTTGTGATCGTTGATTTTGCCCATACAGATGATGGTATGTTTCAAGTTCTTGATAGCATAAAAGACAGAGATATCTCTGTCGTCTTCGGTGCCGGCGGTAACAGAGACAAAGAAAAGCGTCCCCGTATGGGAGCTGTAGCGGGGCGTTTTGCCACCAAAATCTATGTCACCAGTGATAATCCTCGAGATGAAGTCCCGGAGATGATACTGGAGGATATTTTGGTGGGATTGCATGGCAAAGAGCATGTCGTTGCCACCCCTGACCGTAAGCTTGCAATCAAGATGGCACTCGAGGCACTTGAAGAGGATGAAGTTCTTCTGATTCTTGGAAAAGGCGACGAGGATTATCAGGAGATCAAAGGGGTAAAGCATCACTTCGACGATCGGGAAGTGGTGCGAGAACTGTTGAGCGGGCAGTTTCAATGCCATTAAGTTAAGCTTTCCAGGACACTCGCACCCCAAGGGCATTTCCGATGGGCAACTTGTTCGAGTCAATACTGTAATTAGAAGGTTTGAGCCCTTTCCTCGAACAAGTTCGAGGTTCCAAAAAGTCCTTAGCTTAATGGCATTAGAGGGCAGGCTCAATGAATATTATGAGTTCTCAGATTCTTTGGGTTTACCACAGGTTCGGTTTTGGCGTCTGATCATAGCGGCAGAGTAGAAATAGACTATGATGATATTTAGCAGGAATAGGACGAGAAGTATTCCCTCATCATTGTTTTTTGTGAACTGCAATCCTGTCAGGGAGTAGACTGCCTGCATCACAATCAAAAAAATCACAGTTTTTCGCGTATTACCGCCAAAAAATTCGTGCAGTATATGGTGAAGATGGCATTTAT
Organism: Campylobacterota bacterium; assembly: GCA_034722775.1. Lineage (GTDB taxonomy): Bacteria > Campylobacterota > Campylobacteria > Campylobacterales > Sulfurovaceae > SZUA-451. The sequence goes on from JAYEOH010000059.1 coordinate 17,875, forward strand.
CGGCTGAAAAGATTCCACGACCCGTGCGCTTGCGGCGCATTACGACTACCGCGGTATCAATGATAGGCAGTGCAGCGATAAAAAGTACCGAAACAGCCGGTATATAATCAAGTGACCTGATTGCTACGGTTGTGATGACAAAACCTAGCATCAAAGAGCCGCTGTCGCCCATAAAGATAGATGCCGGATGCCAATTGAAGAGCATAAATGCTGCCAGTGCTACGAAGAAACCCCCGGAGAGCACCATGATGAACTCATCATGATATTGGTATCCTATGGCAAAAAAAGTTCCCAGTATCACCATGCTGATGCCGCCTGCCAAACCATCAAGCCCATCGATGAGATTGAGAGCATTGCTGAATGCCACAACTGCAAAGAGGGTAAACGGCAGCGCAAGCCACCCAAGGTAAATGTCAAAGCCAAAAAATGTTCCAATGTCATCAATAACCAGTCTGGATTGGTAAATCAACAGGGTGCTGACAACCATCACGATGAGTTTTGCACGAGGTGACACATCATTGTGATCGTCGAGTACGCCGATGATGAAGACCATAGAGATTGCGAGTATCACCCAAGACCAATTTTCAATCAATGTCCAGTGAAAAAAAGGTGCTACTGTTGCAACAGCGAGGAAAAAACCTATGCCGGCTCCTCTGGGCGTATGCTTGCTGTGAGAGCTGCGTTCATTTGGGATATCAACCAGTCCCAGCTTTGGAGCGTAATGGACCATAATTTTGATATAGATGAGTGATACCAGAAAAATCAAACCCAATTCCAAATACATCTCTCTCCTTTGCCTTATAGTGTTTCATTCAAAATTTGATTGTTTCTCAAAAGTGCAAGATATCTTTGGTCTGCAAAAACTTTTTTCAAAAATCTGACTTGCTTCTTGTGGTGCACATCGCTTCCAAGAAAATCAATCATTCCCCATTCGCTGAGCAGTCTGGCATTCTCTTTTGCCTGCTTCCCGTAGTATCCTCCCAGGGAGTTGATGTCAAGCTGGAAATAGACCCCCAGCTCTTTCATTCGTTCAAATTCAACTCCAGGATCACTGATATAGCGGTAGCGTTCAGGATGGGCAAGCAACGCCTTGTATCCTTTAGCCTGTATCTCAAAGATGACCTCTTCAAAGTTTAGCGGCTTGGAGAAGTAGGAGGTTTCAAAGAGGAGGTACTCGTTCGCGATAGTCAAAATATCTCCTCTCTCCAGACGACTGATCAGCTCTTCATCCAGATAGTACTCTGCAGCGGCTTCGATTTTGATCTCTATGCCCTCCAGGATGGCCGCTTCTCTTAATTTGTGAAGTCCTCTAAGGATGGTACGGGTACTGTTCTGGTAAGCGTCAGCCATGACATGGGGTGTAGTGATCACCTTCTCGTATCCAAGAGCTTGCATAGCACGAAGCATTTCAATACTCTCTTCCAAACTTTTGGAGCCATCATCGATACCGGGTATCAGGTGAGAGTGCAGGTCAATTTTTGGGCAGAAGAGAGTAGTTTCATTATCCTTTTTCTTTTGGGGCGAAAAGAAGTTTCCAATCACTTATCTTCCTCATAGTAGCCATAGCCATAGCCATAGCCATAGCCATAGCCATAGCC
>JAYEOH010000060.1:0-4294 GCA_034722775.1 Campylobacterota bacterium
CCATGTGAGTAGCAGAGGTGACAAGCACTACTCTCTCCTCTTTGATGAAGCCCTTGAGGGCTTTTGCCTCTTCGGCAGTATCTCTAGGCTCTTCAAGGAGTATGATATCATCTCTATCTACACCTAAGACTATAAGGGTCAGGTGATGCTAATGCTACTATAATTTTTCTTATCTTATACTCCTAAAGGCAAAGGAGAGTAGATGCCAAGAAAACCACGCATAGAGATACCAGGCTACTACCACATCATCAACAGAGGTGTAGAGCAAAGAGTAATATTTGAAGAAGTAATAATATTTGAGAAGGTCACTGAGGTCAAAGAGAGAAATGAGACGATTGCCAAAGCATACTTACAAGGCTATTCACAGAATATGATTGCTAAAGTATTGGGATTAAACCAAGCAACTGTGCAGAGGATTATTAAGAGGACATAATAGATAGCATTAGCATCACCTCTTATTTCCTTATTTCGAGATGCTTCCCGCCCATCCTGGCATACTGGAACTCATCTATGAAGATATGATCATAGAAAAATCCGTCTCAATCAACCTAAACTTCACATTGAGATCAATAGTTTGAAAATAAAAATAAAATCCATCATATCGAAGACTATCTCTCTCCTGGGACGCAACCATTCTCTGTTCCAACTCTTTATAGTTGACGGGGATTGCATACGCTCCCATCGGCTTATCCTCCACCTCGTCTGTGTGAATCCAAATCCTATCACCCTTCAGCAATACCCCTTCACCTCCACCCGTAAAAGGAGCGGAGTAGGCAATCAGAAAAGGTATGCTCTGATCTTCAAGCGACTCATAAACATCACCTTTTTCGGGAAATCTGATATCTGGAGGAAGAAGACTTCGTTCATAATCTAATGCCCAGATTCGCTCTTGGGAATCTACAGAGTCACGCTTGCCCTCTGCCAATTCATCCATCAGGTCTAAAACCGTAAGAGACCAATCATCGGGACGCTCTTTGGGTATTTCCTCTTTTGAAGGCGCTTTTTTCTTTTGAAAGAGTTTTTGAAACAGATTCATTTTTAACCTTGCAGATACGCTTGTATAATATTATATGGTATCAACTCTTCCTCTTCTGCACTTCTGCCAAAGGTGATGATACCCTCTTCGTGCCCTTTCATCACAAAAGCGTTGTTCTCTATAAGATCAAGATCATCATAAAGTTCTCTGATCTCCTCCATCATCTCTGCTGTTCCGTAAGTGGCGGAGAGTGAACGTGCATTACCACTATAATTTTCATTTTACTCACTTTTGATTTTTATTAGATTATAGCCTAATCTCTCAATACATTATGCAGAAGCCATTGAATTTGACTTTTTCCAGTAAATATCGTACAATAAATAAAATATTAGACGACAAAGGATTGCAATGCCTGCAAAACTTACGCTCTATATTGATGATGACCTTATTTCTTATATCAAAGAGTACGCAAAAGAACATCAGCTTTCTGCCTCTAAAGTAGTCAATAATTTTTTAACTATATTGAAACATGAAACACCGAAGCGACAAATAGTAAAAAAACAGCGTACCGCTCCTATAACGCAATCACTCAAAGGTACTTTAGGTCATTTGAATAGTGATATTTCTGATTATCATAAGCATCTGGAGGAGAAGTATCTATGAGAATACTCTTTGATACCAATATTGTTTTGGATCTTCTCCTGGACAGAGAACCTTTCAGTCAGGATGCACAAATATTATTTTCCAGGGTTGAAAGGGGCGAAGTCATTGGGATGCTTTGTGCGACTTTATAAAACAGCCTATCATTCAGGAGCCAACATGATATTCATGCGTGATAGAAGCGGATTTGGAAAATCAGATATCCCCGTAATGAATCCACAAGAATTAATGGCTTTGCTGGAGAGTATCGATGAAAACGAATAGCTTTTACAGAAGTGATTTTAGCTATAATGGAGTCATAATAATTTCGCCTTTGGAGAAGATAAATGAGCGATCAGAAAACTAAAGATATCAAGAGATACTGGCATCTCTATGATGACGCAGATGCCGTCGCGAAAGAGGCAGCGCAGCGCATTCTTAAATATGCCGCTGAAGCCATCAAGAGTCGGGGTATTTTCCGTTTGGTACTGGCAGGCGGACGCACACCTGAAGCAGCTTATCGTTTGCTTGTCGGGGCAGATACCGACTGGTCTCGCTGGGAGATATATTTTGGTGATGAGCGCTGCCTGCCAGTGGATGACCCGGATCGCAACAGTATCATAGCTGACAACGCTTTTCTCGATGCTGTCTCCATCCCGGCTGCCAATATCTATCCTATCCCCGGTGAAAAAGGAGCAGAGGTCGCTGCCAAAGAGTATGAATCTGTCGTCAAGGCGGCAATGCCTTTTGATGTAGTCGTGTTGGGTATCGGTGAAGATGGTCACACTGCCAGTCTATTTCCCGGACAGAAGCACCCGGCTGATTTGCTGGTCTGTCCTGTACACAATGCACCAAAACCGCCATCCGATCGTGTGAGCTTGAGTACGGGTGCTTTGAGCAATTCAAAGAGTATTATAGTTTTGGCAACTGGTGCAGGCAAGAGAGAGGCTATACAGGCCTGGCAGGATAGCAAAGCACTGCCTATTGCAGAAATCGGCGGCCCTGCACCGGTTGATGTGTTGATGGATAAGGCAGCACAACCCTCCCATTAGATTTTAGTGCCTGCAAAAATAGCAGGACCATAGAGTGCTGTCCGCTGATTCAGGATGATTTTGACCGGTATATCCTGCATGATCTGCTTCATACGACCCTTGGCACAAAAGCTATCCATAAAGGTCGAATTACGAAATTGTTCAATATTTTTTGCTGCGATACCACCACCGATATAGACACCGGCAGTTGCCATGATCTTCAGTGCATGATTACCCGCTTCTGCACCATAGAGATGGACAAAAAGCTTGAAGGTTTCAGCACATATCGGGCAGCGGCTCTCATCTGCGGCTTTTGAGATAGAAGCAGCTTTGTCACCTGTCCTGATCTCTTCCGCCAGCCAATCAGGTGTCTCTGACCCACGATAATCACAGAGAAAATCATAAATATTACCTATGCCCATTCCTGAGACAAGACGCTCCCAGCTGACATGGGACTCCTTGGCGTAGCGCTTCTTTAGAAATTGCAGCAGTGCGATTTCCAGATCAGTGTTGGGTGAAAAGTCGCTATGTCCCCCTTCAGAAGCGAAAGGATGCAGCTCTTTGCCATTGTTGAAGAGGCCTGCCTGACCCAAACCGGTACCGGCAGAGATGATCGAGGCATTTCCGTTTGAATCAGACTTTCCTTCGTTGAGAATAAAAAAATCTTCCTCTTGCAACGCACCGATACCCCAGGCATTTGCTTCGAGATCATTCATCAACCAAACTTTTTTGAAACCGATCTCATCTGCCATTTTCTGAGCATCGACTATCCAGGGCAGATTCATTGTTTTTGCAATACCGTCACGCACCGGACCGGCAATCCCAAAACTCGCCCACTCCGGTATATCTTTTTGTACAGCAATAAACTTTTGTACAATTTCATCCAGTGAAGTATAATCTCCACTGAGATACTTCTCCTCTGCCACTGCTTCAAGATTGGTACCATTGACTTCAAAAATAGCCAGGGAGGTTTTAGTCCCTCCTATATCTCCTGCCAGGACTCTCATTGGGTATTCTCCCGGCTGAGACCATCTTCAGGCTGTTGTTCGCAGGTACTCATAATGATCCTTCTAAAATTTAAACTCAGCTTTCGCACATAAGCCCAAGCTCTTTTGAGTGTAAGCACTAAGTATATCTTTATTCTCCTTGACAACATAATTGTCAAATATTATTGACAAATTTATCCAACAAGAGTATAGTTTCAAATACATTTTGTTGTATAGTTGGTGCGGTAATAGATTAAATTACCACCCCGACTAAATACCTAAAACTTTAAAAGAGCGAGAAGAGGTAAGATGTGAGTGAAAAAATATGCAGGACTGGCCGTAGTCAATTCAAATATTTTTTTGCTTGCAGATTGCCTCTTCTCGCTCTTCCCGAAGGGTGCAGTGCTTTCGTCCATACTCTGCGTTAGATTTTTTCGAATTCGCTTTGGCGAGTCCTTCAAAAATCTGCCTTGATTATGAACGAAATCACTGCATTAAAGATTTAGGTATTTAGTCGGGATGGTAATAATGAATTAAAAAAAAGGAAAAAGAATGATGAACAATACCAATCCCGTCTCTACAAAGGCGTGGAAAGAGCTGGAAAAACTCTATGAAGAGACGAAAGAGACCCATCTGCGCGACTGGTTCGCTGCCGATCCTGA
>JAYEOH010000061.1:0-5346 GCA_034722775.1 Campylobacterota bacterium
AAAGGCACATCTGTTTCGTTAGATTTTTTTGAATTAGCTATGGCTAGTCCTTCAAAAATCTGCCTTGCATATGCACCTTTCTCTTATCGTTAAACTTGGGGGTATTTAGTGGGAGCGGTACTAGTCTCATTGAAAGGGAAGGTTGTTGATGATTAGTGCTGTCAAATCAAACTCTGGTATCCGACAATAACCAACAGGTATCGCCCGAACTTCGCTATCGAAACAATCAGCACAAACTTTTTGAAGTCATAATGCAATACGCCTGCAGCAAATGTCAGCGGATCTCCGATGACGGGAACCCAGGATAGGAGTAGGGCGAAAATACCGTATTTTTTGAAAAACTGCTCACTCTTTTTCATTCTCTCTGCGGTGATCTTCTTGTGATCGATAAGATAATCAACCCCTTTTTTACCGATAAAGTAGTTGATGACAGAACCCAGCACATTGCCTGTTCCGGCTATGATCAAAAGCATCCAGGCAGACTCACCCTCATTGAGATAATAGAGCAGAGTTGCTTCACTGGATACGGGGAGGATGGTGGCAGCCAGTAGGGAGACGGAAAAGAGTATGAGGTATGTCATTGGGGATACACTATCAATTTGCTGTTAAAAAATCCCGTATCATCCCAAGGTGCTGTTCTATCCCTTCAAAGGTATGCGTTCCTCCCTCTTCTATCACCATCGTTGAGTGGGGTACTTTGGCCATAGCTTCCTGATAATCCAGCACATCATCACCCTTTTGAAGCATCAGTAGATATTTATCCGAGACAGCATCTTCTACAGCGTAAGATTTCAGCATCTCAAGATGAGACTCTTGCCAACCAAAATGACTCCCGTCATAATAGTTGAGCGCAAGACCTGTCAAATCTACTGCCCGTTTTAGTGTCTTGGAGGATTGGACAGCTGGATTGATGAGGACTGCCCTGAGTTGATATTTCTCTGCCAGATAGATTGCATAATACCCGCCCAGTGAAGAGCCTATCAAATTTACGTAGTCATAAGAGTCTATCAACTCTTCCAGTGTACTGATGGCAAGTTCGGGAACATAAGAGAGTGACGGAGCGATGAAAGGTTCACCAATATTTTGATAGTATTGACGAAATAGTTTTGCTTTGCCGCCCTGGCCCGAACTTCCGAAACCGTGGATATAGATGGTCATTTTTGTCTCCTGATTCAGGTAGTAATAGATGGTTGTATCAAGTGCGACTGGACTTAAAGCTTCTGAGTTCTTGCAATGAGAAGTACTTTATCAGGTATCTGACTTTCGAGACTCATTATCAGAAACTTCTTTGTTGAGGGAGTAGGTCAGTACAGTTCTGATCGCTACTATGGCACCGAGTATGATGACTTCGTCCAGACTTGGTTTGATGATGGTATTGACAATGTCTGCTGCGATCAAAAATTCAAGTCCGAGCAGGAGATAGGAGCCGAGCTGCCGTCGTAATACTGCTATATCTTTGTAGTTGTCTGTTCCATTTTTTCGATGAAACTCCCTGATTACGAAGTTTTTTACACTAAGGATGACACCCCAAACGATGACAGAAATACCTATGAACCCTATACCAAGTGTTAAATAATGTAATACTTGCACTTAAAATTCTCCAGTCTCTGATGATCTCTTTTTGATATTTTATCACATATTATCATAAATAACATAAGTATCTCTGCCTGTTTCTTTGGCTTTATAGAGTGCCTTGTCTGCTTTTCCCAATAGTTTATTGAGCTCCAAAGTATTGTGACTGATACCAATGCTGACAGTGATCTTGAGACCGGGCGCAAAGTCAAATGTCGCATTCCTGACAGCGGTATTGATCCTCTCTGCGATCTCAATAACAGATTTTTTATCTGTTGAAGAGAAGAAAAGCACAAATTCCTCCCCGCCAAATCGTGCAAAAATATCTTCATCTCTCAAGATGTTCCTGATAATATCGGCAAAGGATACAAGTACCTGATCACCAACATTATGACCATAGGTGTCATTGACTTTTTTGAAATGATCCAGATCAAGCATGAAGAGGTAAAAATCATTCTCCAGGCTGTGCTCGCTAGGCAAAATAGCCGTGACATTATCATAAAAAAATCGTCTGTTATAGAGACCCGTCAACATATCCGTCTGCGATAGTGCCAGTAATTTATCATTTGTAAGTGTCAGTCTGGTATGCTCTTTCTGTAGACGATTATAGTAGTATGCCAATCCTATGGAGAGCAAAAGCACTTCAAAGAATGATCCTATTTGCGAAGAGAAGTTGGTGAGGAGGATCGATGGCACGAGCCCGATATTGCTCAAGTGGGATATGATAACACCTATACTGAAAAAGCTCCATGCTATAAGATAAAAGAGGGCATTGATACTTTTTTTGTAAATAACCAGATATAAACCAACGAAAAAAAGTATCGCTGCGATAAAAAATGTCAGAAGACTGCCTACTTGGATAGCGATACTGTATCCGGCAATCAATACCAAGGTAGAGATAGCAAAAGAGATAACTGCCAGAGCGTATAGAAATTTATAGAGTCTATAGTTTGCGATTTTTATCTCTAGGAAATAGATGGCAAACAGCAGGGCAAAAGCACCGGTCAGAGGCATTGTAATGGGCAGGATATAGTTATTTATTTTGGGGGTATTTGGCCAAAATAACTCAAAAGAAATCCCCGATAGACTCATGGCAAAGAGTATGTAACTCACATGAAAAAGCACATAATACAAAAAACTTTTATTTTTGACGATCAGATAAAGAATAGCGTTATACATCAGCATAATAAAGAGTGCACCAAAATAAAATGAGAGCCATTTGATCTGGGAACTGCTGGAAAGGTTATAGCTGTCGATATCCTGAATAGAAGTACCTATGTTCAGTGTTCCTGTGGATATGACCTTGATAAAAAATACTTTCTCTTCTTCAGGGGAGACGACAAATTTATAGTTTGGATTTGGCATGAAAGTACTTTTGTCATAAACTCTATGGTCTCCCAACTCTTTTTTAAGAAGAAGATGCTGATCCTCGAGCTCATAAATATCAATTGTATCAAGAGAGGGATGATTGAATTCCAGTATTTGGACTTTCGGAGATGATGAATAGTTTTTGCTACTGACTTTAATCCAGAATATATTGTCAGTAAAGCCAAATTTTGACCCGTTTTTTTCAAGTGCTGCAAAGAGACCTTGGGTGTTTTTTTTCAGTATCTCATCAAGCGTGCAGGGTTTGTTTTCCAGTTTCAGATAAGAGACAGAATTGCTAATGCCGCTCTGTGCAAAAAGTAAAGTATTGAAAACAATAGCAAAAAATAATATAATTCTTGTCATATCTGTATCACCTTTACATCTTTCAGGGTATACTTTCAGATATTATAAATTATTAAATCTATGTGATTGCTGAAAAAATGGCTACTGGGGCAATAGCACTGATGCTGCTGATCTACAATGGCAAAGAGGGTGCCTGCTGTTTCATTAGGTTTGGCAGGAAATTTCTTTGCGCTAATCTCTACTGGGATATAATCATCACTAAGAGGTGTAAAAATGTCTGATGGTATTCAAAATATTGTATGGAGTGATTTGGCTTTGATGCTCTTGCCGGTAGGGGTAGTAATGGCGATATTTTGGTATTGGTCTCTAGGGATAGGAGGCGCTCTGTATGCTCTGGGGCGCATGCTTTTGCAGTTGACACTGATCGGCTATATACTAGTGGCTATTTTTCAGACTGAGAGTGCCTGGGTTGTGTTGGGTGTTTTGCTGGTGATGCTCTTTTTTTCCGGATGGATCGCTCTTCGTACAGTACCAGACAAGCGTATAAGCCTTATGTTCTATGCCTTGGGAGCAATTTTTGTAGGAGGTGGAGTGACATTGATTTTTGTGGCGCAGGGAGTCTTACATCTTGAGCCCTGGTATTTGCCGCAGTATATGATTCCCCTCGCTGGTATGGTTTTTGCCAATGCTATGAATAGTGTTTCTCTGGCAGCAGAACGCTACTACTCAGAGCTCTCCGAGGGGCTGGATATGATAGCCGCACGCAACAAAGCGATGCAGGCGGCAATGATCCCTGTCATCAATGCGCTCTTTGCGGTGGGACTGGTTTCGCTGCCGGGTATGATGACAGGACAGATTCTCTCCGGTGTCTCGCCTCTTATCGCTGCTCGCTATCAAATCATGGTGATGCTGATGATCTTTTCCGCAGCCGGAATCTCTACGGCACTGTTTTTGTATGGGATAAGCAGTGCAAAATGGAACGGCACCAAAGGTTCTTTAAAGTAATAATATATTTTATTTAGTTATGATTGTAAAAAAGGATACATTATGGAAAATCCCATAGTCGCGGACAACACTCCTGTCAAAACTTCTCTGGAAGAGGGAAAAGAGTATCACTATTGCACTTGCGGCCGTTCAGAAAATCAGCCATTTTGTGATGGGAGTCATACAGGAACTTCTTTTGTGCCTCTCTCGTTTACGGCCAAGGCCACCACACAAAAGTGGCTATGCGCCTGCAAACACAGCAAAAATCCGCCCTATTGTGATGGGAGTCATCAGAGATTGACAGAGGAGGACTATAAATACTCATAAGTATTTGGTGGAGTAATAACCATTGCCTCAAACAAGTTTGAGGTTCCTGAGAGCCCTTGACTTAATGGCAATGGAGGGTTCTAATTTATCTTAAAGTGTAGTTGTTGATGTCCAAATACCATGCTGGTTACAGCCGGCTTTTGCTTTGAGTGTTTTGACATTGTCCAGTTTCACAGCAAATGAAGTGGCTCCTCGTGAAATCTCCGGCTCAAGAGTATTTTTTCCGACCAACTTGTCATCAGCATAGAGTTCAATAAAATCAATCCAGTGATCAGGTGTACTAGGGTGGATGATCCCGCCTTGGCCTATAGTGATCTCAACAAGTGTATAGCCTTTGGCATCTTTATCTTTGACTGTTATCTGCGGTGTATGCTTGAGCTCGCCTTTGTCCAGTTTCGCAGGATCTTTTGGTTTCATCTCCATGCGATTCATATGCTCTTCGGCCATCTTGGCTTCTGCGCTGACTGTGGCCAACAAAGCTGCTGCCCCCGCTATCTTAAGTGCTTCTCTTCTATTCATTTGGCATCCTTTTTGATTTGAAAGTTTGAAAATAGACTTACTCATCACTCTTTATTGATGATTTGCAAATCCAATTCCCATTTATCATACCAAGTTTTTCGTGAAATCTATATAAAAACAGGATACAATTAGATGCTAAGAAAAAGTAGGAGGCATTATGAAATTTCTATATTTGTCTAAATGGATCTTATTGTTTCTATTGATGATCCACCCACTGCAAGCATTGGAGGAAGAGAAGGAGATGGCTCAAAAAGAGACCTATGATGCGCATCG
>JAYEOH010000061.1:5446-19048 GCA_034722775.1 Campylobacterota bacterium
TAGGAGGCATTATGAAATTTCTATATTTGTCTAAATGGATCTTATTGTTTCTATTGATGATCCACCCACTGCAAGCATTGGAGGAAGAGAAGGAGATGGCTCAAAAAGAGACCTATGATGCGCATCGTTCTTATACCCAATACCATTTCAAAGATGATGAGATGGACTTTGCTTTTCAGTGGCTTTTGGGAAGTGTTGCCAATGGTGGTGCCGAAATAGGAGAGGCATTTTATGTTGCAGGGAATATTGAGGATGGCGATCCTGAAAGCTGGCAAAACGAATGGGAGAAAATGGCGATACGCAAAGAGGCTCGCGCGAAGGATGCTCTTGAGAAAGGTCACACGATAACAGCTCGCGAAAATTATCTCAAAGCATCCAACTATTATCGTACAGCACTTGTCTCTATGCTGCCTGACAATGCGAAGTTCAACCAGTTAGGCAAAAAGCTCCGTCTCTGTATGAAGGAGGCCGGCAAGCTCTTTGATCCTCCCATGGTCTATTTTGAAGTGCCTTTTGAGAAAATAGTGCTTCCCGGTTATTTTCGTCCTGTGGTCAAAGATGGTAAACCACGCAAGACCCTCTTAATGATTGGAGGTGGAGAAACATTCATCGAAGACAATGTTTTTTATATTGCGTCACAGACGATCAAACGAGGTTATAATTTTATTACGGTAGATATTCCGGGTCAGGGTATGCTGCCTGCTGAGGGGCAGTTCTTTAGAAAAGATACAGAGACTCAGATGAAAGCGATTCTGGATATTGTGCTAAAGTTTCCAGAGGTTGACTCCGACAAGTTTGCGGTTTACGGTATCAGTAATGGCGGTTATTTTGTTCCAAGGGCGGCAACTGTTGAGAAGCGGATGAAGGCGATCGTGATCAGCAGTGCAGTCGTAGATAACTATCGTATGTTCAAAGAGATGCCGTTTTCCAAAGACACTCAAGCAGAGATCGATCAGTGGTCGGTGTTTAAAAAATCGATAACATCTGCTGTAGCATGGCGCTGGGGGCTCGACCCGAAAGATATCAAAGGGCAGACTGAGGCGACCAGAGACTTTCAATTTGATCCGTCCAAAGTTACTTGCCCGGTATTGGATATTGTGGGAGCAGGAGAGTATGTCAATAAAGAGACTGAGCGACAGCAGAAAGAATTTATGGACAGGGTGGGAAGTAAAAATAAAACTTTGGTGATCACCCCTGAAGACGAGGGTGCTTCTTCTCACTGCATCGGAGAAAATAGAACCCTTATGTCTGAGATAGTTTTTGACTGGCTCGATGACCTCTTTTTGGTATCACATTGATATTATGGTAAAATTTCTTACTATCAGGAGCAATAAATGAGTATTTATCTCCATACCTTAATCTCGATTCTTGTATTGGCACTGGTGATATTATTGGTAGTATTTTTGCGCCACAGAGGATTACTCAGGCAGGAGAGTGGTATCCTCTTTTCTCAGCTTGTCACACAGATCACGCTTCCGGCACTTATTTTTTCAGCTTTGTCACACTCTGTGATCGAATGGCAGTATCTGGTGCTTTTCTTGATCATGCTTGGATCAGAGATAGTGCTTCTGGGCATCGCATGGGGTGCAGGCAGGCTTTTGGGGCTCACGCAAAGCCAGATGGGCTCTTTTTTGCTGGTTTCAGCATTTGGGAGCTCTGCGCTGTTGGGCTATGCTATTATCGTGGAGCTTTTCCCGGACAATAGCAATGTGATTGCCGAAGCGGCTTTTGTGTCAGAGCTGGGTGTAGGGCTGCCACTCTTTACAATCGGAGTGATGACGATGATCTACTATGGCAGTAGTGCAAAAAAAGAGATAAGTTTGCTCAGGGAGGCGCTGCTATTTTTCAAATCTCCCATCTTCCTCTCTATTGCAGCAGGTATGATCTGGTCACTTTTGGAGCTGCCAACCAAAGGGATGATTGTGACACCGCTCTTTGATGCACTCCATATCATTGCGAAAGCCAATACCTTTTTGGTTGCCATGACTGTCGGTGTACTTTTGCAGTTTGGTTCTTTTCGGTATATTGTGTGGATAGCGGCTGCAGTGGTCATGATCAAGTTGATCCTTGCCCCGGTGCTGGTCTACATTCCGGCAAGTTTTCTCACACTGGAGAGTTGGCAGATGCAGGTACTTATACTAGAAGCCTCGATGCCCTCAGCAATGTTGAGTGTTGTCCTGGCAAAGCGATATGGCTGTGATGCCGAACTGGCAGCAAAGTTAGTCTTTGTAACGCTTGTTGTCAGTATGCTCACTGTGACGATGATGCTGAAAGTGCTGGGATAAATGAACTTATTCAAACTTCGGGAGCACCATACGGATGTACGTACAGAAGTGAATGCGGGGATGACGACTTTCATGGCGATGCTCTATATCGTTCCGGTCAATGCTTCTATCATGAGCGCATCAGGAATGCCCTATGATGCCTTGATCACTGCAACAGTGGTGATGACGATCCTGGCTTCCATTATCACCGGTCTCTGGGCAAATACACCGATCGCGATGAGTGTCGGGATGGGGCTCAATGCCTATTTCAGCTTTGGTTTGGTCAAAGGCATGGGTATACCATGGCAGACGGCATTGGGTATTGTATTTGTCTCAGGTATCCTTTACATATTAATTAGTATTACTCCATTGAGACGCATTATGTTTGAGACGATACCGATGGATATCAAGCGGGCAGTCAGTGCGGGTATTGGCGCCTTTATAGCCTTTATCGGCCTGCAGGAGAGTGGGATCATCGTGGAGAGCAGTTCGACTTTAGTAACAATAGGTGATTTTCAGGATAGCCATGTTATGCTGGCACTGCTCGGGTTGGTACTGGCTATTTTCTTTACACTCAAGCGCTACAAGAGTGCCTTGATACTCTCTATCATTATGACAACACTGATGGCTTGGGCAATGGGTATCGAGAAGCTTCCCGATGCTTTTATTTCTATGCCTGCATCGATGGCACCGATTGCATTTGAGCTGGATATTGCATCTGCTTTCACGCTGTCGATGGCACCGGTGATTTTGATTTTTTTGATCACAGATATCTTTGATACGCTGGGTACACTGACAGGAGTAGGTATACGCGCTGATCTTTTCGATGATAAAGATTCTGTACCTCTGCAGAGAACGATCGAAGCGGATGCCATTGCCACTATGTTCAGCGGCTTGGCAGGCGTGACGAGTACAACAGCATTTATAGAGAGTGCTGCCGGAGTGGAAGAGGGCGGCAGAACAGGATTGAGTGCCGTAGTGGTTGGAGCCCTATTTATCCTGACACTCTTTTTTCTTCCTTTTTTTGCAGCGATCCCATCCAATGCGATCTATCCGATCCTGATCGTGATCGGTGTGATGATGTTCGGCGAACTCAAGTATATTGATTATGAAGATCAGGCGGTTAAATACAGTACCTTTTTTATTGTGATGGGAATGCCATTGACATATTCGATTACAGACGGATTGCTGCTGGGGGCATTGGTATTTGCTTTTGTGCGCATTGCCGAGGGTCGATACCGCCAGATCGGTATTGCTATGGGTATGCTGGCAGCAGTGGCGTTGTTAATGTTTTTTGTATTATGAAAAAAGGAGATAATAGATGATAGCTAAAATTAAAGATATTAAGTCAGCCTGGCTCAAAGGTGCAATTTTGATTGTGATCATTGTCGTTGGTGATATCTTCGCTCGTAAGGCGGGATTGGGTGGAAGCGAATGGCTGCTTTATCTTGTGTGGGGGTTCTTTATGGTCGCTGTGTTCATTTCGACCTATGCGGCACCCCGGCACAAACTAATCGTCGGTATGTCACACACTCTGACGATCTCTCTGCTCTTTGCACTGTCAAATTGGATACAGTCACTTCTTGGGATGGGCGTAGATTTGGGTGGAGAGAAGGGTTTCGGTGTCGTATTCGCCCTGATCTATGTGAGCAGTTTCATCCCTGCCCTGATCGCTTCAGTTGCAGGTTTGATACTCTCTGGCAAAAAAGATGAAAAGTGAGAATGAGATGAGAGAGACTACAAAGTCGAAAAATATCTACTCATCAAAAGAGAAGAGTGATATACTTGAAAAACTTGATAACGAGAGACGAGAAAAACAAGAGAAAAATGAACTACATAAAAATATGTATGGAAATAAAAAAGTCTATACTTTAGAAAATAGAGATTTTTACAAGATTATGGGTTTGGGACGTGATTACTTTATTCGGATAGAAGATTGTCACAATCACGCTTCTCGTCCTGAGGTTTTTACGCTCTATCATCGTGGTTTTGATGGTTTGAAAAAGACAAAAGCTTTGATCAAATTCAAAAATGATTCAGATAAGATATTCATCTCAGAAGATACATTGCGAATTTATTTTAAGGCATCATCACTGGAAGTTGACGAATAATAGGAGAAAAAATGCTTAATGTTCTATTGGATACAAAGCAGAAAATATTGCAGGTCATTTTGTGGAAGCTCAGATCAAGAGTTTTCCATTTAGTGAGATGAAAGAGGCTGGAGAGTGGATACTTGATAGTTAAATTACAGCTTACCGCTTTTTGAGCATCGCTGTTGTACCATAAGAGAATAAAAAACGAAAGCAGAAAAAACTATGATCAAAATCACCAACTTAAGCAAAAGTTTTCATGCCGTCCCTCTTTTTAAAAATTTGAATTTTACGCTTGCGCCTGGTAATCGTATCGGGCTGGTAGGGCGCAACGGTTCCGGGAAATCGACTCTTTTCAAAATCATCCTGGATGAAGAGCAGTATGACGAAGGTGAGATCACGATATCCAAGGGATATAGTATCGGTGCCTTGAAGCAGCATATCGAGTTCACTCAGCCGACTGTCATCGCGGAGTGTGCGCAGGTGCTGAGCGAAGAGGAGCAGTACAATGTGTATAAAATAGAAAAGCTGCTCTTTGGTTTGGGTTTCAGCCAGTCTGATCTGGAGAAGGACCCTATGAGCTTTTCGGGTGGGTATCAGATCCGTATCAATTTAGTCAAACTGCTTGCCACAGAACCGAACTTGCTGCTGCTGGATGAGCCGACCAACTACCTCGATATAGTATCGATGCGATGGCTCAAGGGGTTTTTGCGCACTTTTGAGGGAGAGGTAATACTGATCACGCATGATAGAGAGTTTATGGATGCAGTCACCACGCATACGATGGGGATTCACCGTAAAGGTTTGAAGATCATCAAGGGTAATACTAAAAAATATTATTCACAGCTCAGGGAAGATGAAGTGCACTATGAAAAGATGCGACTCAATCAGGAAAAGAAGATCGCCGAACTGGAAGATTTCATTGCACGAAACAAGAGCAGAGCCTCTACAGCAGCGATGGCACAGGGAAAAGTGAAGGAGCTGGAGAGGATAGAAGTGATGGAGAAACTCCAGGGCGAATCAGATCTTCATTTCAGATTTACCTACAAGGAGACTCCGGCAAAGCTGCTCTTTGAAGCCAAAGAGCTGGGGTTTGGATATGATCCGAAAAAACCTCTCTTTGAAAACATTACCTTCTCTTTGGAAAAAGGAAAGCGCATCGCTATAATAGGAAAAAACGGCAAAGGAAAATCTACACTTCTCAACTATATCGCAGGAGAACTTCCTCTGCAGCAGGGGGAGCTATATTATCATCCGGAGACGACTTTTGCCCACTTTGGACAAACCAACATCGAGAGACTCTCTATGGAAAATACGATCATAGAAGAGATACAGAGTGTTGATCTCAAGCTGGGGATAGCACCTGTGCGATCGATCTGCGGTACGATGATGTTTGGCGGTGAGTTGGCAGACAAGAAGATCAAAGTTCTCTCCGGGGGAGAGCGAAGCAGGGTGATGCTCGGCAAGATCATTGCCACCCCTGCCAATCTCCTTCTCCTCGATGAACCGACCAACCACCTTGATATGCAGTCGATCGATTCGCTCTGTGATTCGATCGAAGCCTTCCCCGGTTCAGTGATGATGGTCACACACTCCGAAATGCTGCTGCGCCGTCTTGCAGATCAGCTGATCATTTTTCACCATGACGGTGCGGAATTTTTCGACGGCAATTATGAATCATTCCTGGAAAAGATTGGCTGGGAAGAGGAGGAGGGAACAGCAGCCAAATCCGAATCTAAAAAAGTACTTTCCAGTTCATCAGGGTTGAGTAAAAAAGAGTTGAAGAAACAGCGTTCTAGTCTCATCGCCCAACGGGGAAAAGTGATCAATCCCCTCAAAAAAGAGATCCAAAGCTGTGAAACACGCATCATGGAGCTCGAAGAGGCAGTCGGAGTAAACAACAGATTGCTTATCGATGTATCCGAGAGCGGCGATATTGGTGAAATACAGGCACTATCCAAAAAAATCGCAGAAGATAATGACGAGATCGAAATACTCTTTGAAAAGCTGGTTTATGCGCAAGAGAAATTTGATATACTTTCACAAGAGTATGAAAAACAACTGGAGGCATTGTGAAGATTTTAATGACATCATGGCTACTTTTTGGTATTGGCACGACGCTTGTCGCAGGAGGTTATTGCTGGAAGATCAAAGAGAATGATATGCGCTACTATTGTGAAGCAAAAGCAGAAGGCAAAAAGAGTTGCTGGAAGATAAAAAATGAAGATAGTAGGGCTTTTTGTGAGTCAATAACAGAGGGCAAACACAACTGTTGGAAAATCAAGAACCTTGATAGGCAAAATCTCTGTAAAGCATTGGCAGAGTAAGAATGTTTCAGCCTTCTATAGTCCATCACCAATCCTGCCAAGGCACCGCCTGCCGTATTTATCTGCCTGATAACTTTGGAATGATCAGCTGGAATGTGTACAAAAACAATCTCAAACAGCCAGCCTTTCAGCCCTATCTGCGATCGCTGATGGGAGTGAAGAAAATTGATCTCATGCTTTTTCAGGAGGCAAATTTCAAAAGCGATAAAAAATGCATACTTTCAGAGTTTGCTATTGATGCTGCTGCCAATCTGGAGTATAGAGGGAAATTTTATGGTGTACTGACAGCCAGCATGACAGAGTCTCAAAAGTCTCAAGCCTTTCTCTCTGAAGGGAAAGAGAGTCTGATAGGAACACACAAGAGTCTGCTTCTGAGCCAATTTGCTTTCCAAGATGGAACTACGCTACTGGTACTTAATGTCCATGCTATTAATTTTAGGGAAAACCAACGATACGGCATTGAGGTGGATAAATTTTTGCAGCATGTCAAGGAACATCAGGGTCCGATGATTATCGCTGGTGATTTCAACAGTTGGAACAAGAAACGCATGAAAAAGCTTGCTGAAATGCAAGAGGTACTTTCACTTCAAACTATATCTTTCAGGGAGAAGAGTAAGATCAAGTCTTTTATGGGGTATCCTCTGGACTATATCTTTTATCGTGGATTGGAGTTGATTGACTCTGCTGTCGTTGATGGCAAGCAACTCTCTGATCATAATCCGCTTTTTGCATACTTTAGAAAAAAATAAATATTACCCTATCAGTTCACTGCACAGATCAAAGCGATTGTGTGTCATCAAGTGGACTTTTCCATGCATTTCCATAATTTCATCAAAGAGACGCTTGGAGAGGGCAAATCCTACTTCCTGCTCCTTCTCCTCCCCATCCATCGCCGCAAGGTTCATTTCGTCAATAATCTCTTTTGGAACGGAGATTCCTGGAACCTTGTCATCGATGAAATTGGCAGTGCGTGATCGCACGATGGGGAATTGTCCTATGATGAGCCGTGCATCTTTGGCGGTATCTCTGATACTCATAGTTTTTGCCTCTTCGAAGAGTTCGAGCAGCTCTTTGGCATTTTCCAAGTCGTATACCGGCTGGGTGATGATAGCTCTGGCACCGTAGTTAAGTTTTTTGATAATGCGTTTTTGTAAGCGTTTCATATCTTTGGCATAGGCATTGCTCACGGCAAATGGGTAGATGGGTTTGGGGGCAGGTGTAAGCGTCTTGTTGCTGTAGTCTACACCTTTATTGAGATGATAGATGATACTCAGCAGCAGCGTGGAGTCCCGCTCAAGCACTCCTTTGACTTCCGGTTGATCGCTGAATTTGGCAGGATCCCCTGTGAGCGCCAGGATACAGCGAAGGTCAAAATCGTTGGCACCCAAAAGCGTAGATTGGAGTGAGAGTTTATTTTTGTCTCGCATACTCATCGTGGCGATAACTGCTTTGCCGAAGGTTTGCTGCAGTTTTATGGCAGAGAGCACCCCGGACATTTTAAGTTTGGCAAGTGGATTATCCGTGACAGAAAATCCTGCGACCTTCTCATTCACGCCGCTCTTTTTGATTTTGGAAATGATCGTATCGATCGAAGCGCCGTGGGGTGGGTTGATTTCGACAGTGATAAAGGGGTCATCGCTGCAAAGTTTTTGGCAAAATTGATCAAACATAGTAAAAACTCTTATATTTTGGTTTATTTGTTATAATGATATCATAAAAATAGATAGAAACAGCTATTTATATATTATTTAATATTTAAAGGGAAAAAGAGGATGAAGTTAGCAGTATTTGATTTTGATTCGACACTGATGGACGGGGAGACGATCGACTTTTTGGCAGCACCGCTTGGACTGGAGAAGGAAGTCGCAGCGATCACGGAACGGGCGATGGCAGGAGAGCTTGATTTCTTCAAATCATTGATCGCCAGAGTAGCGCTTTTGGAAGGATTGCCCAAGAGCAAGGTAGATGAGATATGTGTGAACCTGCCAATGATGCCCGGCGCAGCTGAAGTGGTCTCCGGTCTCAAAGAACGAGGCTATAAAGTTATCTGCTTCTCCGGAGGTTTTCGAAATGCCACTTCGCCTGCCTCAAAGAGACTAGATATCGATGCGGACTTCTCCAATGTGCTGCACGATGATGAGGGTATCTTGACCGGCAAAGTTGGGGGAGATATGATGTTCGGCTTCTCCAAGGGGGATATGATCGTTCGTCTCCAGAATCTTTTGGGCATCGACAGAGCTAATACCTTTGTTGTAGGTGATGGGGCTAATGACCTGAGTATGTTTGAGCATGCTGATACGCGGGTAGCTTTTTGTGCCAAACCGATACTCAAAGAGCAGGCGACACATGTTGTGGATGTGAAGGATCTGCGCGAAATTTTGAAAATCATTTAAAATTATGTTAACATAAACAAAAGGAGTTGCTGTGACAGCTATCAAGATTGATGATCCTGTAATCGAAAAGATTATCAGGCAGCAGGGCATTGAGACTATAACCAATGAAATTTTGACTTTTATAAAAGGAAAGTTTTTGCCAAGAGAGGAAAAGCTTGAGAATAACAACAAAAGAAAGAGCAGAACTCTTGCTAAAAGTTTCTTATCGATGACAGAGCAAACCAAAGAAGAGTTGTCAAGAAGCTACAGTGCCAAAGAGGCAAAAGATCTTTATCGTGATAGTCAGAGATGAAGATTTTTATAGATACTAATATTTTGTTGAATGCTTTTCTGAATAGAGATGACGAAATTTCAAATAAAATTATCGCTTATTTATTTGAAAAAGAGTACAAAATTTATCTTAATGGCTTGAGCATCATCAATGTGGATTATATTTTAAAAAAAGAACTCCAAAAAGAAAAAAGAAAAGAGATCATTCAGTTCTTAATCGATCATTTTCATCTTGTTTCAAACAATAAAGAAATTTTTCAAAAAGCTATTGATAGTAATTTTATTGATTTTGAAGATGGTGTACAATATTTTTCAAGTGAAAGTATATCAGCCGATTTTATTATTTCTGATGATAAAAGAGGTTTTAAAGACTCTAATATACCTGTTTGGAAAGCAAAGGATTTTTACAAGAAATATCTATAGTACCTTAATTATTTTGAACATAAAAAGGCAAAAAATGAAAAATCAATACAATTCAAAGAGTGCTCAGGAACTTGATGATCTGGCGATGCGAGTCTATACTTCACGACTGCTAGGATCTGATCAAGACCTTGTCCTGCACGGAGGCGGAAATACTTCGGTAAAAATCGATGATATTCTCTATGTCAAGGGGAGTGGTTGGGATCTTGGATCTATCGAAAAGGAGGGGTTTTCACCTGCTCGGATGGATGATTTGCTGGCATTGCTCAAAAATGAGACACTCAGCGATAGTGATATGGTGCGCTATCAAAAGGAAGCTTTGACAGACAAAAGCGCCCCCAACCCTTCGGTCGAAGCAATCCTGCATGCACTGATCCCCTATAAATTTGTCGACCACACCCATGCTGATGCAATTGTAACGATCTCCAATACGGTGAATGGTGAGAAATTAATAGAAGAGATCTATGGTGAGAACTATCTCATCATTCCCTATGTGATGCCAGGGTTCATTTTGGCAAAGGTGATCGATGAGATGACGCAGGGAGTGGATTGGGAGAGCTTGGAGGGTATCATCCTGCACAACCATGGGGTCTTTACTTTTGATAATGATGCCAAAAATAGTTATGACAAGATGATAGCGACCGTTTCCAAGGCAGAAGAGTATCTGGAGGAGAATGCCTCATTGAGTATCACTGATGCCAAATCGGAGGACTTGTATGATCTGGAGAGGCTCAAAGAGATGCTCTCCGAAGCGAAGGGTTATGATGTTCTCCTGCGACTCAACCGATCACCCCTGGCACAACAGTTTGCCTCAAAAGGGGATGAAACTCTCTATCAAAAAGGAGTTTTGACACCGGAACATATCATCCGTACCAAGCGTTTCCCGGCAGTTTTTGATAAGGATTATGCGGAAGATCTCGCTGATTATATTAAAAACTATGAAGAGTATTTTGCCAGGCATACTACAGATGAAATCATGCTTAATCCCGCGCCTAACTGGGCGATCATCAGAGGTGTGGGTACACTCAGTATCGGCAAAAATGAGAAAGAGGCAATGATCATCGAAGATATCACTTCCCACACGATGAAGGCGATCCTCCAGGGAGAGAAACTCGGCGGCTACCGGAGTATCAACGAAGCGGATAGTTTTGCGATGGAGTATTGGGAGCTTGAGCAGATGAAGTTGAAGGGGAAATAAGAGGACGCCATGGTGTATACTGAAGCAGATACGCGTGCCAAACTCATCGACCCGCAGATCAAAGCAAGCGGCTGGTTGGAATCCAACATCGTTCGTGAATACTATTTCACAGATGGTCGTAAGCTCATCGGCGGGAAGCGCGGGAAACAGTATTATGTCGATTATCTCCTGAGGTATGAAAATACCAATCTTTCCGTCATCGAAGCAAAAGCGGAAAACAGAGACCCTTTGGATGGACTGCAGCAATCTATCAACTACGCGCAAAAACTAAAAATAGATTTTGTCTATGCGACTAATGGACACAAGATCTATGAACATAATCTTATGACAGGTAAAGGAAATTGGGTAGAGTCCTATCCTACACCTTCTGAACTCTTTGAAAGAAAGTTTCCCTCCATCACAGAGAGCAAAGAAAAGATTATCAAACAGCCTTTTCACTTTGAAGGCAATATGAAACCACGCTACTATCAGCAGATAGCAGTCGATAAGACCCTTGAAGCCATAGCCAATGGAAAAGACAGGGTGCTTTTGACTTTGGCGACAGGCACGGGCAAAACTTATATCGCATTTCAGATAGTCTATCGATTGTTTGAGGCGAAGTGGAGCAGAGAGGGTGTGGAGAGACGACCCAAGGTACTTTTCTTGGCAGATAGAAATGTCCTTGCAGATCAAGCCTTTAACACCTTTAACCCATTAGAGAAAGATATCGTCCGAGTCAATGGCAAAGAGATACGAAAACGGGGCGGAAAAGTCCCCACCAATGCCAATGTCTTTTTTGCTATCTATCAGTCCATCGCAGAGCGGAAGTCAGATGAGTTTGATGAAGAGAATGATGTTTTAGCTTACTACAAACAGTACCCTTCTAACTTCTTTGACCTTGTTATCATCGATGAGTGCCATAGGGGCAGTGCAAACGATGAAAGCTCCTGGAGAGACATCTTAGACCATTTTGGTTCTGCTGTGCATTTGGGTTTGACAGCTACACCTAAAAGAGATGATAATGGAGATACTTACAAATACTTTGGCGACCCTGTTTATGAGTACTCTCTCAAAGAGGGGATCAATGATGGGTTCTTAACTCCATATAAAGTGAAACGTATACAGACCAATATCGATGAGTATCGGTTTAATCCCAATGATATCATCACCGGAGAGTTAGAAAGCCAGATCATTGAACTTGACCAGTTTGAAAAGCAGGTGGTCATACCCAAACGGACGGAGTTGATAGCCAGGACGATTTTGAAGCAGATCAACCCGATGGACAAAACCATTATCTTTTGCGTCAATCAAAAACATGCGATAGATATGAAGATAGCCATAGACAAGCACAAGAGAGTCAAAGACAATCACTACTGTGTACGGGTGACTTCAGATGAGGGTGATATAGGTAGGAACTTTTTAGAGGCATTTCAAAATAACGATAGAGACATTCCGACCATTTTGACTTCTTCCAAGATGCTTACCACAGGAGTAGATGCTAAAAATGTGCGAAACATTGTACTGACTGCTCCTATACGATCTATGACAGAGTTCAAACAGATCATCGGGCGTGGCACGAGAGTCTTTGAGGGGAAGGACTTTTTTACCATTATGGATTTTGTAGGTGCGACCAATCTGTTTTATGATGATGCGTGGGATGGATTACCTGAGGAGACAGAGTATGATGTAGAATCTAAAGAGGCGGCAGATACTACATATACACCTAAAGATCTTTATAATGGAAAAGGTGAGAGTGAAGAGGGAGAAGAGACAGGGAAACCTAAAGAAAAAGTCATCATAAACATCAAAGGCAGAAAGCTCAAAGTCATAAACATAGAGACAACCTATGTAGGTGAAGACGGCATTCCGCTTAAAACACACGAATTTTTAGAATTCCTGGTCGGCATACTAGATAAATTCTTTCATGATGAAGCGCAACTTAGAGAGATATGGTCTGATCCTGTTAAGCGTGAAGAACTGCTTGAAAAACTCCGATCCATGCAGATAGATGAAGTACAGTTAGATGAACTAAAGAGCATCTTTGAAGCAGAAGATAGTGATATTTATGATGTATTGGCGCATTTGTCTTTTAACTTAGATATCAAGACACGAAGTGACAGGGCTTTTGCTGTTCACTACCGTAAGTACATTGAGAGGTATCATAACGACAAGGTGAAAGAGTTCTTGACCTTTATCTTACAGCGCTATGAAAAAGACGGAGTGAAAGAGATGGGAAGTGATAAGCTTTCATCACTCATCAAACTCAGTGGCATGGATATGAGAGAACTCAAAGAGGCATTTGCCTTGGATGGTGTGAATACTCGTGAGGGGTATTTTGGGTTGCAGAGGGAGATTTATAGATGAGTAATAAACAGTTAACAGTAATGAACAGTACATTTTTTGAAAATATCAGAACAACGCTTCAAAATGCTAGGGACAGTGCCTATAAACAAGTTAACTTCATCATGGTTGAAGCCTACTGGAATATTGGTAAGCAGATAGTAGAGGAAGAGCAAAATGGAGAAGATAGAGCCAAGTATGGTTCGTATCTTATTAAAGAGCTTTCTGTGCAGTTGACTGGTGAGTTCGGAAAGGGTTTTTCCACTCAAAGCCTATGGAATATGAAACAGTTTTACAGTACTTTTCCAATTCTCTCTACAC
>JAYEOH010000062.1:0-8969 GCA_034722775.1 Campylobacterota bacterium
ATCTTTATATTGATGGCATAGAGATAGACTTCATCACTCAAAACGGCATTTTATTGGAAGCAAAATATAATTCTAAACTCAACGAAAAACAGCAAAAACTCTTTGATAGTTTTGATGCAAAAGAGAAGTATGTACTCAAGGGATTTGAAGGCTTTGCTTTGCTGGATACTTTGGTTGATTGACCTTAGGAACCTCCAAAGATCTATAATACCCACAACATCTCTAGCTTTTTCTTAGGCTAGGCACTCACTTGAAGGACTAGCCGTAGCTAATTGCCCGTAGGAAATACCCTTGGGATGCGAAAGTGAGTAACGACGCATAAGAGAAAGCTAGAGATGCCTGTTGAAATCATAAGGCTAAAGTAGTCCGGAAATTGCAGAGCAAGCAGCCTTTGTCTGACCGGCAATAGACCCTATTGACAACCGATACACTCTTGGCTTCGGTCCTCTATCCCTTCGGTCTCTTTTGCAGCCTCAGGTGACTGGCTTCTTAGGTAATAAGTCGACTTCAATCCAAATTTCCAGGCATCCATATAGATATCATTGAGATACTTGCCGCTTGCTTTATCCAGTGTAATGAAGATATTGAGACTCTGTCCCTGATCGATCCATTTTTGCCGGATTGCGCCGGCTTTGATCAGCAATCTCTGATCCAATTCATAGCTTGGCGTATAGTATTCCCAGGTATCAGGCGAGAGGTTTGGTACCACCACAGGGATCAATCCCGAAAGGTTCTCTTCGAACCATTTGCGCTTATAGACAGGCTCGATCGCTTGTGTGGTTCCTGTCAATATAGAAATAGAACTTGTCGGGGCGATCGCCATCAGATAGCCATTTCGCATCCCGTCGGCTTTGACCTTATCTTTGAGTGCATGCCAGTCATAGTTGTAGCCGAAGAGTCCGCCTCTGTCAACCAGTTTACACGCCTCTTTGTTCGCCTTGTCAATAGGGAAAATACCCTTCTGCCAATCTGAGCCCTCAAAGGTCGGATAGGCACCCTTCTCCAGTGACAAATCACTTGATGCTCTGATCGTATGATAGCTGACTGCTTCCATCACTTCGTCTATCTTGTTGAGATGATCATAGCTTCCCCACTCGATCGCCTGTTCAGCGAGCATCTGAGCTTCACCCATCACGCCCAGACCAATTGATCGTGACTTGGAGTTGGTCTTTTTGACTTTGGAGAGCGGATAAAAGTTGAGATCGATTACATTGTCAAGCATACGCACTGCCGTAGGAACAACACGGGCAATCTCTTCGAGTGTATTGACCCGGGAGAGGTTGATCGATGCCAGATTGCAAACAGCCGTATCACCATCCTCTTCCTCTTTCTCAACGATCCAGACCTGCTTGCCGTTGATCGAGTCAAGTGCTGTCACTTTTTTGCCCGGTTTGGTCGTACCGTTATCCACTGTCACCATTTCATGTTCATCGAAAAGATCATAGCTGTCATCATCATAAATCACTTTGATCTTATAAGTATTGGGAGCGGTATTTTGGAAGATCTCTGTACAGAGATTCGAACTTCGGATCACGCCGGCATGTTTATTGGGGTTGGATCGGTTTGCAGCATCTTTAAAACAGAGGAAAGGATTGCCTGTCTCAAAATAGCTGCGAAGTATCTCTTTCCAGAGTCCTTTGGCGGAGACCACCTCTCTATTTAGAGATTCATCCTGCTCCAACTCCTCATAGCGTCTCTTAAACGCCTCACCGTAAAGCTCTGCCAACCCCTTGACTTCATAGGGATCAAACAGCGTCCATGTCACATCCTCTCTGACCCGCTGCATAAAGAGATCATTGAGCCAGAGTGCGGGAAAAAGGTCGTGCGCTCTCCGGCGCTCTTCTCCGGAGTTCTTTTTGAGATCCAGAAAGTCACGAATATCAATATGCCAGGGCTCGACATAGACAGCAATGGCGCCCTTTCTCGTCCCCAGCTGATCCACTGCGATCGCAACATCATTGGCGATCTTCAGGAAAGGAACGATACCTCCGGCAGCATGTCTATGCCCATCAATAAATGAGCCCATTCCCCGCACGAGAGACCAATCCCAGCCGATACCGCCGCCAAATTTAGAGAGCAGAGCCATCTCTTTGTATCCGTCAAAAATTCCTTCGATATTATCCGGCGTAGAACCGATATAGCAGGAGCTAAGCTGGTGTCTTGGTGTACGGGCATTGGAGAGTGTCGGTGTAGCAGCCATCACTTCAAATTTACTCAAAATATCGTAGAATTTCTTCGCCCATGTCTGGCAGTCAAACTCATTTTGCGCAAGAAACATTGCCACTGCCATAAAAAGCTGCTGCGGAAGCTCAATCGGGCAGCCTTCCTTGTCTTTGATCAAGTAGCGGTCGTAAAGCGTACGGATCCCCAAATAGGTAAATTGCAAGTCCCGTTCAGGCTTAAGATAGGCATCGAGGTCATCGAGGTCATACTTCTCTTTCAATCCCAGAACGATACGCCCCTCTTTTTCACCGCGCTCCATATACTCGTGCATATGGTTATATCCTGTAAAGCCTGTTGCCTTATGGTAAATATCATAAAGAAAAAGCCTTGCTGCGACAAATGTCCAGTTGGGCCTGTCAATATCGATCTTGTCAACCGCTGTCCTGATCAATGCCTTCTGTATCTCTTCGGTATCAATCATATCTCGAAACTGAAGCTTCGCGTCCACTTCCAATTCACTCTGACCGACGCCATCAAGGCCTTCTACCGAAGCAGCCGTGTACTTCTGGATCTTGGTCACATCAAGTGTCTCCACTCTTCCGCTTCGCTTTACTACTCTTATCATTTTTGCCCCCCAAAAAGAGTTTGGATAGTACTATCTTTTTTGTTAATGTCGGCTTCATTGTATCAGCTAAATTTCCTCTCAAGAATGATCAAAACAACCACAATAGTTGAGCCATAGGGCTTTGTAAGGATTTTCAAAGAAAAAAGCTATAATGTTCATAATCAATTCAAGAAGAGTAGGCAGAGGAGTAAGATGCTTTTTAAATATAAAGGCGTAGACAAATCCGGTAAAACCGTCAAAGACACTGTTACTGCAAACACTATCGAAGAGGCCAAGCAGAAACTCCGTGCTCAATCAATCTATTATCAAACTCTTACACCAACCCAAAAACTCTCATTGGAGGCATTTTCAAAACGCCAAATGCCGGGCCCTATGCTTAGCAATTTTGCCAGAGAACTCTCCTCGTATCTCAACTCTGGGATGACGGTTCTTACCGCTATCAAACTGCTGGAAAACCAGCACAGGGATGAAAAACGCTACAGTGACTTTCTCGACTCCGTAAAAACTATGATCGAAGAGGGACAATCACTCTTCAAGGCCCTGGGCAACCAGAAGGTCTATGCTATGCCGGAGTTTTTTCTCCAGAGTATCAATGTGGCGGGACAAAGCGGCAAAATGGTCGAAGTACTGATCAACATGGGCAACTTTTTCTCTGCCCAGAGCAAAGTCAAAAAACAGGTAGGGAATGCGATCGCCTACCCTCTTTTCATCTTTATTGTAGCGATTGGGATGAGCGGATTTCTGATCACTTTCGTCGTACCCAAGATTACCTCTATCTTTAAAGACACTGGGCAGGAACTCCCTCCGATCACCCAGTTCGTATTGGGGGCCAGTGATTTTCTCATAGCACACTATATCGCTATTCTAGTGAGCTTTGTTCTGCTTGTTATCGGATTTAAACTCGCCTACGCCAAAAGTCATCTGTTTAAAAAAGGTGTTGACACCATGATGCTCAAACTGCCCATCCTTGGCTCCCTCATCCAAAACTATGAACTGGGGCGTTTCAGTTATATCCTTTCGCTGATGCTCGACTCGGGAGTCTCTTATGCCCAGGGGGTTCAACTCGCCGCGACAACCTTCAACAACACAGCGCTCAAAGAGCGCTTTGACAATGCTGCACAGAAAGTCCTCGAGGGCAACAAGCTCTCCAATGCTTTGCAGCTTGCCAGGGGTGCTCCTCTCAAACGAAACTTCATGCAAGCCTTGGCACTGGGAGAAGAGTCAAGTGAAGTGGCCAGTATACTGGGCAACATCTCCCAACTCTACCAGGAGGAGAATGAAGATCGCCTCAAGCTGCTCCTCAGCCTTCTCGAACCTTTTATGATGCTATTTATCGGTGCCATCGTTGGAGTGATTGTCGCCGCTATGCTTCTGCCGATCTTCAGCATGAGTCTTGGGCCGCAAGTATGAGGCGAAAAAATTCACTGATGATAAATCCTCTACAATTACCTATTTTCAGGAGCCCATAATGGCACAAACAAGACGCTTCCGCGATGTCAAGCAAAAGAACCCAAAAAAAACTATGACAGAGCAGCCTAAGCCAAAACAATCGCAGAGTGACCACACAAGCGCACTCCCTTTTGCCTCTATCGGCAGCAAGACCAAAGCTTTTATCACAGACTTGTTTATGCTCCTGATGCCCATTATGTATGTTGTGGCATATCTTGTTATGGGAGGGCTTCAGGGGTTTTCTGAGCACATGCTGGAAGGATGGATCTATATCCTTATCCCTAACTTTATTATCGTATTTCTCTTTTTCTGGAAGAGTGCTCAGACCCCGGGATGCAGAGCCTACACGATCAAACTTGTCGATAGCAAAACAGGAGAAAAAGCCCATCCCCTTGCCATCGCTCTGCGATACTATTTTGAGCTGATTTCAATCATTACAGTGTTTGGATTGCTGATGGCGTTTTTCAGAAAAGACCGAAAGTGTCTGCATGATCTGCTCTCCGGCACTGCACTCATCGACACAGAGCACTCATAGGCATTGGAACAAGTGAAGAAAAAATACTTATCATCCGGACTTGAAATTCCTCTGGCACTTTTCTATTTTTTCTACTTCTCTCTTGTAGGAGTTTATATCATCTTTATGCCCAAAGTACTGCTCTCTTTCGGGTACAGCAAGGCAGAAATAGGCATCATATATGCTGCCGCTCCCTTTATGCGCTTTCTGATACCTTTTCTCTTCAGACGCTTTATCAGCCTGGACCATAGAGTCTTTCTGGTTTCACTTGTCTTGACACTTCTCGGGTCACTGATTTTTCTGGGAACAATAGAAAATTTCTGGCTCTACCTTGCAGCCAATCTGCTTTTTGGTGCTGCAATGGGAATCTCTCTGCCTTATGTCGAGACGATCTCCCTGCATACACTCTCCAAAAGCCGCTACGGGAAAGTGCGCCTATATGGGTCGATAGGTTTTACAGCTATTGCTCTATGGCTTGGGAAAGTTCTGACGATCCCCTATGAGGCGCTTTATTATTTGATGACTATGGCATTTCTTACTCTGCTCTCCGGTGCAGTGATAGCCTATATTGATCGAGATACCAGAATGGAGACTCTGGAAGATAACCGCTCCTTCTCACTTCTTCTCTATCCATGGTTTTGGCTCAGTGTCTTTTTGATGCAGGTCGGTTTCGGAGGCTTCTACAGCTTCTTTACAATTTATGAAACAGCACATGGCGTTTCTCTGGAGATCACCAGCTGGCTATGGAGTTTTGGTGTGATCTGTGAAATCGTGATGCTCTATTTTCAAGGACCTCTGCTGCAAAGGAATCTTTTAAACCTCTTGAAAGCAGCGACGCTTATTACTGCGTTACGCTGGCTGATACTCTATCTCTACCCGGACTCACTGCCACTCACTTTTGCTTCGCAGTCCCTCCATGCTGTCAGCTTTGCACTCTATCATACGGCTGCCATCTCTTATGTCTTCACCCTATATACCCAGAAAAAACTGGCGCAACAGTTTTTTCTGGGAATCGCCTTTGGCCTGGGCGGCTCCGCAGGGGCACTGCTCGCCGGACAAATCTATGGAGAGAGTATGTTTTTGATTGAAGCGATCATTACCCTTTTTGCCTTTGCAGCACTTTTTGGACACTCCAGAAGAAAAGCACAACAGAGTGCGGAAGTACGATCCTATGCCTCTTGATTCAATAGCGGAAACTTCTGTAGCAGTCCTTTTTGCCGGAGGCAAAAGCTCACGCATGGGACGAGACAAGTCCCTCCTGCCTTTTGGAGGATATGACACACTCTGCGAATATCAGTTTCAGCGTCTGCAAATACTGTTTGAGAAAGTTTATATCAGCACAAAGGAACAAAAATTTGGATTTGAAGCGCCTTTGATCTTTGACCGCTATCCTCAGAGTTCACCGCTTGTAGGGATCATCTCTGTTTTTGAAACGATTTCAGAGGATGCTTGTTTCATACTGAGTGTTGATGCCCCCTTTGTGAATGAAGCGGTCATCACAAAACTCTACGAAGAGAGTCAAGGCTATGATGCTGTCATCGCACAAAGTCCGGGAGGAATACAGCCTCTTTGCGGCATCTACAAGCGATCAATCACTCCCTATGCCAAGGCATTTATCGCAGAAGAGAACCACAAACTCAGTGCACTCCTGCAAACAGCAAACAGTCATTTTATCATGTTTGAAGATGAAGCACCATTTGAGAACCTCAACCATTTTCATGAGTATGAGGTAGCATTAAAAGGCATCCAAGGTCAATAGAGAACCTATCCTCTATCGTTCATTGAGCATCTGTGCCATCATTGTCTTCGAAAAGTAGACAAATTTCTCAAAAAGCCCGCTATGATATTTGTCTTTATGGTAGATCATCAGAAAGTCACGCTTGCACTCAAAGTTTCGCAGTTTTACCTGGTGCAGTCGCCCCTCATTTATTTCGCCCTGCACAGCTATTTTTGAGATACAGGTCAGGCAGCTATTGTGAGCCAGGATACTCTTGATCGATTCGGTATGCCCAAGCTCCAGAAAGATATCCAGCGACTCCATCTTATCTTTGACATAATCCAGAAAGACTTCTCTCGTTCCACTCCCCTCTTCTCTAAGCACCCATTGCTGATCGGAAAGTGAATCGATATAGTGAACATCCTGATACGCTGTCGCATTGGCTGTGATAACGATCAGCTCATCTACCCCGACCTTCTCTTCAATAATCTCATGGTCAGAGACGATCCCCTCTATAAAACCAATATCAATACTCCCTGCCTTGATCAAGTCAATGATCACTTTACTGTTTCCCTCCTTGAGTGATATCTTCACATCCGGATAGTTATTCATGTAGCTGCAAATGATCGGAGGCATCAGATAATCGACGATCGTCGTACTTGCTCCCACACGAATCATTCCTTTGTTGAGAGAGTTTCTGAACTCATATTCGATATCTGAAAGCTTTTTGTAGAGAGGACTGATCTCCTTATAGAATGCACGCCCAACCTCATTGAGGATCAGTTTTTTATTGATACGGTCAAAGACAGGCCGACCCAGGATATTTTCCAACTCTTTGATAGACATTGATACAGCTGATTGGCTGAGTTTCATCTCTTTGGCAACATTGGTCAAGTGGCCGGAGTCGACAACATTGAGAAAGATTTCCATTTGGCGCAGGGTTATTTTCATAGTGGCTCTCTATTACGAACATAAATTTTGATTATACTCTTCGATTATTTTGATTTACTGATTGTATCAGAATTATAGTATACTTTCCTAATAGTTATCAAAAAAACTGAAGGATTTCTATGGCTTTATCCAGAGAAGCACGAAAAGGTACCATAAGCGGTATCCTTTTTGTCGCTATTTTTGCTGCTGCTGCAACCTATATTGCCGGGCTTGTTCCCGTAAAAGCATTGGGGCTTTCGCCTTTGGTCATCGGTATTGTCATGGGTATCTTCTATGCCAATACCCTGCACAATCAGACACCCGATGAGTGGCACAGCGGCATCACTTTCTCCGGGAAAAAGATTTTGCGATTTGCTATCGTATTTTATGGTTTTCGCATCACTTTTCAGGAGATTCTGGAGGTAGGAATGGATGGATTCCTGGTTTCAATCATTATGCTTGCCTCAACACTGATCATGGGTGCCTGGCTCGGTACTAAAATATTTGGCATGGACAAAGATACTTCCATCCTGACTGCATCCGGTGCCGCAGTCTGTGGTGCCGCGGCAGTACTCGCTACTGAGCCGGTACTCAAAGCAGAAGAGTACAAAACCGCTGTAGCTGTCTCAATGGTGGTGCTCTTCGGTACGATCTCTATGTTTCTCTACCCTATACTCTACACGACGATCATAGAAAATTCGACAGGCTTCCTCCATATGACAGCCAGAGAGTTCGGCATCTATGCAGGAGGGACCATCCACGAGGTTGCACAGGTTGTTGCAGTGCCGGCTTCCGTGCCCGGCTCACCCAAAGAGATGGCAGATGCGGCAGTAATCGTCAAAATGACACGCGTCATCATGATCGCACCGATGCTCATCGTCCTGGGACTCTATCTCGCCTGGGAATCAAAAAGAGCAGGAGGAGAAAGCGGCGGGAAAATGAAACTGGTCATTCCCTGGTTTGCCGTCTACTTTGTGATGGTCGCAGGCTTCAACTCACTGCACCTTGTTCCACAGAATATCGTCGATATCATCAATGAAATCGATACTTTTCTCCTCACGATGGCAATGACCGCTCTGGGTATGGGAACTATTTTTGCCAAATTTAAAGGATTGGGTCTTGCGCCGGTTTATACAGCAGGTGCGATGTTCATCTGGCTTGTTGTGGGTGGGTTTGTTGTCACAAAGATGGTGGTTGAGGTATTCTAAGTGTCTCATTATGTATCATAATTCAAGAGGCAACCACAAGGGGTTGCCTCTTGTGGGTATTTCTTCAATGCCATTAAGCTAAGGGTTTTCCTTTATAGGAAGCAGGGACTTCAATCCCATAATAACGGGACTGAAGTCCCTGCTCCAAAATCAAGTTAGAGCTTGATGATAAAAGAACTCACGATATACTAACTTGCCACAACCTCTTGACAAATATATAAATATCCATTATAATACTCTTAATAGTACTATAAAGGATATGATATGGTAATAGCCGCGAACGATCTGAAAACTAAAGGTGTCTCCATTTTCGACTCGATGCTGGAAGGATTGGACGAAGTGATGATCTCTGTAAGAGGTAAA
>JAYEOH010000062.1:9069-18883 GCA_034722775.1 Campylobacterota bacterium
CTCTTAATAGTACTATAAAGGATATGATATGGTAATAGCCGCGAACGATCTGAAAACTAAAGGTGTCTCCATTTTCGACTCGATGCTGGAAGGATTGGACGAAGTGATGATCTCTGTAAGAGGTAAAAACAAATATGTAGTTGTCGATATGGAGCGCTATAACTATCTGCGTGAGTGTGAACTGGAGCAAGCCCTGAGAGAGACACAGGAGGATATAGCCAGTGGAAACTATGATACAAAAAGCGTGAATGAACATATGCGAGAGCTCAAAGATGCCCTTTCAGATTAACTACTCAGAAAGATACAAAAAGAGGGAACAGAAGTTTTTCAGAAGACATCGCGACCTGCTCTCCAAGTATGAAAAGACTTTGAGACTTCTCGAAGCAAACCCCTTTCACCCCTCACTGCGACTACATAAACTCTCCGGAAATTTTGAAGCGCTTCACTCTGTCTCTTTGGATATGCAGTATAGGATGACGATGGAGTTTTATATAGAAGATGAAAAGATAGTTCCTGTGGATATCGGGACACATGATGCTGTCTATTGAAGATTATAAATGATCATTGACGGCTCTGGCGGCTCGTATTCCACTCGTCCAGGCGAAATGAAAATTGAATCCCCCTCGATCACCATCTACATCCAAAATCTCTCCGGCAAAATAGAGGTTTTTGATCTTTCTTGACTCCATCGTTTGAGGGTTGACTTCTGTTGTATCTACGCCGCCTGTCGCTACCTCAGCCCCTTCAAATCCCCTCGTATCAGAGATAGAGAGTTTGAGATTTTTGATGGCATAAACCAATTTCCCTATCTCCTTGCGGTTAAGATCTTGCTCTATTGTAACTCTGCACTTGGATTGCTCGATGATAATAGAGATAAGTTTTTTATTGAGAAATCCTTGAAGCCAAAGCATGAGAGGCTTATTGCTTTTAGGATTGATCTGACGAAGCAGCAGGTGGGCTAACTGCTCTTTGCTATGGCCAGGCATAATATCGAGACTCAGTTCACAGTAAGCAAACTCTGCAAGCTGCCGGCTTACCTCATAGCTGATATCCAGAATAGCCAATCCGCTGATACCATAATTGGTAAAGAGAATATCCCCTTTTTTCTCTGTGACATAGTTACTGTTTGCATAGAGTTTGGCTATGGCTTCAACTTTCACACCGCTCGCTTTTTTGACCCACTCCTCCTCTGAACAGAGCTGAACAAGTGAGGGATAACTGGAAATCAGCGTATGCCCCAGTGAAGCAGCCATCTCCAAGCCGCCAAAAGATCCCCCAAGCCGCGGGGCGGCAGGCGAACCGGAAGCCAGGAGAATCGTATCGCAGGCTTTCTTCCCTTGTGTTGTTTGCAGCACAAAGCCTTGCTCTGCTTGACCGATACTCTTCACGGCACAATCACAAAGTATCTCCACTCCTGCACTTTGCGCCTCATAAACCAGAAGTTCTACAACTGTACTTGCTTGCAAGCCCATCGGAAAGAGTTTTCCCTCTTTTCCTTCGATCAACGGCAGACTCATACCCTCAAAAACTTCTATGATCTCTCGTGATCCATAATCCGTCAAAACCTCTTCAATAAAGTCAGGATCTCGAGAGTGATAATGAGATGAGCCGATATGCCGGTTTCCTATGTTGCACTTACCATTCCCGCTCACCAGAATCTTCTTGCCTACTTTACTGTTTTGTTCGAGCAGTGTCACAGAGATACCCTCTCTGGCAATCAGTATTGCCGCCATCAATCCACTCGCGCCTCCACCGATAATTATCACAGGTTTAGTTTTCATAAGGTATTATAACAATAAAAAGGATGACAATGTCAGCATTAGTAGAATTCGCCATGTTCCCCACGGAAAAAACCCAAAGTAAGAGCGCCTTTGTCGCCAGAGTCCTTGACATCGTTGACAAGAGCGGGTTGACATACCAGTTGACACCGATGGGGACGATCATCGAAGCCGAAACAGTGGGAGAAGTTTTCCGTGTTATTGAAGCGGCATACGAAGAGTTGCAAGAGGATTGCTCTCGCGTCTACAGTGTGATCAAGATCGATTATCGCAAAGGGCCTGCGGGAAGGCTGAATAAAAAGGTTGGCTCCGTCGAAGAGAAGCTTGGACGCAAACTTAGAAGTTAGATTTTGCTATAATTTCTCCTAATACCTTTTCAAGGAGTACCCAATGTGTGCAGAGAGAATGCATCGAATACTGATAGCTATTATGCTGGGTTTTGTAATGATGTTTACCGGTATGCAAATGATCAAACTTGCTTTTTTGTTGCAGTTATTTATTATGATCATGCTGCTAATTTGGGCATTTACTGATTTTTGCCCATCACTTTATGCCCTAAAAAAAGTCCTTCCATCTTGCTATTCTGACAAAGAAAACAACTAACAGAGAAAGAGAGTTTTATGTCCAATATTTCCTATAAAGATGCCGGTGTCGATATCGACGCGGGTAATGATTTCGTCGAAGCGATCAAGAGTGATGTCAAATCGACCTTTGACAAAAATGTCATCGGAGGCATTGGTTCGTTTGCGGGAGCCTACGCACTCCCCACAGGATACAAAGAACCTGTGATCCTCTCTGCCACGGATGGCGTCGGCACCAAGCTCAAGATCGCCATCGAGAGTGGCAAGCTGGACAGTGTCGGCATCGATCTCGTCGCGATGTGTGTCAACGACCTCATCTGCAACTTTGGCACACCGATGTTTTTCCTCGACTACTATGCGACAGGCAAGCTCATCCCGGAGAATGCCAAAGATGTCGTAGCAGGGATCGCCGAGGGCTGTCGCCGCTCTGAGTGTTCACTCGTCGGCGGAGAGACAGCAGAGATGCCGGGGATGTACAGCGAAGAGGACTTTGACCTCGCAGGATTCTCAGTCGGCATTGCAGAACGAAGCGAGATGGATACCGTCTCCAATGTCAAGGCTGGGCAAGTCCTAATCGCCATGCCCAGCTCCGGTGTCCACTCCAACGGCTACTCACTGGTCAGAAAAATCTTTTTTGATAAGCTGGGAATGAACCTGAAGGATGATTTCAACGGCAAACCGCTCCTTGAAACACTCCTGGAGCCTACACGCATCTATGTCAAAGAGTTCAAAGCCAACAAAGAGCATATCCAAGCTCTTGCCCACATAACTGGCGGTGGACTCGTTGAGAATCTCCCGAGAGTCCTCCCCGAAGGGATCAAGGCAGTTGTGACAAAAGCTGATATTCGTGTGCTTCCTATCTTTGAATTTATAGGCAAACATGTCGCCGAAGAGGAGATGTGGAGAGCCTTCAATATGGGGATAGGGATGGTCTGGGTCGCAGAAGAAGCCGATGTCAAAGCAATCCTTGCCAATACCGATGGCTATGTCATCGGAAAACTTGAAAATGGAACCAGAGGGGTTGAATTTGTCTAATGTACCAGAAGATGTTGGGTGTGAAAATACGGTATGCATCCAGCACGATGAGTGTCAAAGAGCGGTCATTTTCCACAATGGAACCGCCAGAGAAGTAAAGAAGTTTGGAGGTACTCCGGAGAAAGGGTGCGGGAAATTTATTCCTAAAAGAGAGAAACAAGAGGATCGATAAAAATCATTTAATCTGCTAAGGATTGGCTATGAAAATTGTAATAGTGGGCGGCGGTATTGCTGCGGCTTATTTGGCAAATCATCTTAAAAAACAAGGTGGTCAACTGGAAGTTACTATACTCAGTGACGAAAAATATCCTCCCTATGACAGGATACACCTCTGTCGTTTGGTAGATGGCAGTGATGATGCTGCTGGCATCTCTTTGTCTCTCGACCCTGCTGTCAAGCTCGAACTCAATCAAAAGATCAATACGATAGACAAAGCAAACAAGAGAGTATTCTCAACACATGCTTCCTTTGCCTACGACAAACTCATAATCGCTACAGGATCGCTTCCTGTTTCTCTCTTTCCTGTCAATACGATTGAAAATGCAGCCGTATTTAGAAGTGCAGAGGATTGTGAACGGATCAAAAGTGGCGTCAAGGGCAGAGAGGTTGTCATCGTAGGGAGCGGTCCTATCGGATTGGAGCTCCTCGAAACACTCAATCAAATGCCAAGCGTAGAGAAGATAACCCTTCTTCTGCGCGGACAACATCTCTACAGCAAACATCTCAGTACGGATGCTGTCAAAACCATAGAAACCTGCTACCTCAAAGAGGGGAAAATCCGCATCTCTTATGAAGACAACATCGTAGATAAAAGTATCGAAAAGGGCACAATAACAGAGCTGACAACCCAAAAACTCCGTATCGACAACCCATTTCTCATCTTTGGCATAGGCATCAAACCCAATATTGAAACCTTTAGAGATACCTTGAGGTGCAACAGTGGGATTTTGACCAATCTCTTTATGCAGACGGACGATGAAGATATCTATGCCGTAGGAGAGTGCGCCGAGGTAGAGAGATTTGGTTTCGTTGCAGGACATGTCAAGGAGTGTACGATGCAGGCTGACGCAGCTATCTCTCACCTGCTTCAGGCAGAACCCAAAGTATTTGAGCTCGGAGTGAGTATTGATATGCTCAAAGTAGGTGAATTTGACCTGGTCGATGTCAACTCGCCGAAGTTCACTAGCGACTATGAAAAGATACTCATCAGCTCCAGAGAGGAGAAGAGGATAGATGAGTACTTCATCAGTGACAATAGACTGACAAGATTTATAGGGATCAACTCCAATGTTGATGTGGGGTATATCGAGACGCTTATCAACAGCGGTGAAGAGGTGGACGTCAGTTACCTATACGAAAATAGAGTGATCGGAGAGAGAGGCAGGCTCATCTGCAGCTGTGAGCATGTTTATCATCAA
The DNA here is from genome assembly GCA_034722775.1 of Campylobacterota bacterium. Lineage (GTDB taxonomy): Bacteria > Campylobacterota > Campylobacteria > Campylobacterales > Sulfurovaceae > SZUA-451. Next base: position 13,882 of record JAYEOH010000062.1, read on the forward strand.
GACCTTGTTGATATTGTCACACAGAGTGGCATCTCCTCCTTTGCACAGCTCTCTGACTTTTCCCAGGCAGGTCGAGTTTGCGGCAGATGCAAAATGATGGTTGAGGATATCATCAAAGAGTCACAGCATCTCATCGATCCTAATATGCCGAGAAAAACAGCCGAAGAGATCAAAAGAGAGGCAGAGATAGCCAAAATCCAAAAACGGATCGACAAACTCAACAGACTCCATCCCCGAAACAATCTCACCACAGAAAATCTGGAGGCTGCTATGGAGTCTCTGGATATTGCAAAATCAGAAGTCAATAGCTGGATATCGATGGTCACGGCAAATATGCAGCTCCATCCAAATTTTGAACAGATTGTAGAGGGTGCTGTCTGTGCGCTGAATAAAGTTCCGATTATCTGGTTGGAGCTGAGTGATTGCAGCGGGAACTCCGAAGCCTTTATCAAATCAACCAATCCGGCGATAGAGGCATTGATATTTGACTATATCTCGCTGGACTATCATGAGCTCCTGATGAGTGCGAGCGGCGACCAGAGCGAAACGATACTCGAAGATATCATAGCCACACAAAAGGGAGAGTATGTCCTCATCGTCGAGGGTGCCGTACCGCTCTCTATGGAGGGGAAATACCTTCGTATCGGTCCCAAAGGCGAGACAGGGCTGGAGCTTCTCCAAAAGTGCGCAGAGGATGCCGCTCTTGTCCTGGCAGTAGGGAGCTGTGCCCTGGATGGAGGCATAGTAGCGGCTGCGCCCAACCCGACCGGAGCCGTGGGAGTCTCTGAGGCATTGGACAGAGAGGATATCATCAATATCCCGGGGTGCCCTACCAATCCAACCAATATCGTAGGGACACTGCTCTCCTATGTCATGTTTGAAGAGCTGCCTGCCCTCGATAATTTCAACCGTCCTCTCTGGGCCTATGAGGGGAGAGTCCATGATAACTGTGAACGGCGAGGCCACTATGAACTGGGCGAATTTGTACAGGAGTGGGGAGACGAGGGAGCCAAAAAAGGGTACTGTCTCTTTGAGATGGGATGCAAAGGTCCCTATACCAATGTCAACTGCCCTACGATGAAGTTCAATGCAGGAACAAGCTGGCCTGTACAGGCAGGGCATGGCTGCATGGGATGCGTAGAGGCAGGCTTCGTCGATAAATTTGCCAATGAGAGAAAATATGTTGAGGAAGAAAAATGAATCATAAAAAAATTGTGATTGACCCCATCACGAGGATAGAGGGACACCTCAGGATCGAAGTCGAAGTCGATGAAGAGGGTGTCGTCCGGGAGGCCTATGCCAGCGGACAACTTTTTCGTGGGATAGAGATAATCCTCCAGGGCCGTGACCCGCGGGATGCAGGACTGCTTGCCGGCAGGATTTGCGGCGTCTGCACCAACTCTCACTTTCGTGCGGCTGTCTCCAGCGTAGAAGATGCCTATGCACTGGAACTGCCCAAAAATGCAGAAATTATCAGAGACTTGATGTCGATGGCTCTCTTCATCCAGGACCATGTAGTGCACTTCTATCATCTTCATGCTTTGGATTTTGCGGATGTGACAAGTGCATTGAATGCTGACCCCAAACTTACCTCAAAAGAGGCACATCGATATCATCAAAAACCATATAGAAATTCTCACTCACACTATGAAGAGGTACTGGGAAAGCTGGGAAAGTTTGTCCAGTCAGGACGGCTCGGCCCTTTTGCAAATGGCTACTGGGGGCATAGCAGCTACAAGCTCACGCCTGAGCAAAACCTCATCATCATCTCTCACTATCTGGAAGCCCTCAAGTTTCAAACCAATATCTCCAAAGCAGTTGCTATCTTTGGCGGCAAGACACCGCATCCTCAAAGCATTGTCGTAGGGGGCATAACCAGTGTAGCGGATATGCTCAACCCTCAGAGGCTCAATGACTATCTCTTCATCATCAAAGAGGCAAAAGAGTTCATCGACCGTGCCTATCTCCCCGATGCCCAGCTGCTTGCGATTGCCTATCGTGATGAGATCAAGGCTGGTACAGGCCGTGCCAATGGCAACTTTTTATCTGTAGGGGGCTATGAGTTTGAAGGAGAACAAAGACTATTTTGTTCTGGTATCATCTATGATCACGACTTTAACCATGTTGAGGTTTTTAATGAAGAGAAGATCACCGAAAAGGTAGATCGTGCATGGTATCAAGGCGATGAAGTCTGTTATACCGATCTCAATCCGGACGGCTCTCTCAAGACGGCAAAGAACGAGGATAAATACTCCTGGATCAAAGCCCCAAGATATGATAATAAAACAATGGAGACTGGTCCACTTGCAAGAGTGCTTATCAGTTATGTCAGGAACAATATGCTGATCAAATCTTTTGTCGATGAGTTTCTGGAAGCAACAGATCTGGAACTGATGGATCTCTCTACGACTGTGGGGAGAAATGCTGCGAGAGCGATAGAGACAGAGTATATCTGCGAGTATATTTTCAAACTCCTCTCCAGACTCATCCAAAATATCAAATATTACGACACAGATACCTGGGTCAAATTTGATTTTGAGAGCTTAGAGAAAAATGCCAAAGGGAGAGCATTTTACGAGGTGCCGCGGGGGACGCTCTCCCACTTTGTCAAGATCAGGGAGTCAAAGATAGAAAACTACTCCGTTATCGCTCCCACCACCTGGAATGCAACACCCAAAAATTTCGATGGTCTCAGGGGAGCATACGAGGAAGCTTTGATCGGCCTCAAGATAGAGGATACTGCCAAACCTTTAGAGGTACTCAGGGTGATTCACTCCTTTGATCCCTGCCTGGCATGTGCAGTCCATGTCATGAATATACAAGGCGAAGAGCTAAGCAGCTACAAAATCAGAGCGATTTAGGATCAGGCTTTTTTTTCCGGATCGCCTCCCTGTCCAACTCCCCATCTTTCCACTTAAGCATATAGGCATCCAGGTTTGCTTTGACATCGCCTTGCAATATGTAGAGTCCTATGATATTTGGCAATGCCATAGCCAGTATCAACAGATCTGAAAACTCCAGGAGCGCTGAAGCACTCGTCACCGATGCGATCACAGTAAAGGCGATAAAAATCAGCTTATAAGTGAGCATATATTTCTCCCCGAACAGATAAGTCCAGGAGCGCTCTCCATAGTAAGACCACGAAATCATTGTAGAAAAGGCAAAAAGCACAATAGAAAAAGATAAGACGACGGGAAACCAGGAGATAACAGTACCGTAAGCGGCAGAAGTCAATGCCGCACCCTGCTTGCTGGCTACAAGATTTGCAAATTCACCATCTGGAGCATACACACCCGTCGTCACGATAACAAGAGCCGTCATGGAACAGATCACAATCGTATCGATAAAGGGCTCATAGAGCGCCACCATTCCTTGCCTTACAGGATACTTCACGCAGGCAGTGGAGTGAACGATAGCTGCCGATCCGATCCCAGCCTCACTTGAAAACGCTGCACGCTTGAAGCCCTGAACAAGCACACCGATCAAACCACCTGCTGCAGCTGTCGGCGCAAAGGCTTCACTAAAGATCAGACCGATAGCATGGGGAACCTCTGAGGCATTGACCACTAGAATCCACATCGAAGCCAACAGATATATAACAACCATCAGTGGCACGATTTTCTCTGCCGTACGGGCAATACGCTTTATCCCGCCGATAATCACAAAACCAACAGCCGTTGCCATAATGATCCCAAAGACAATAGGATAGGATTGAAAGAAAGGCATACGCTCACTCAGTGCACCCAGAGCCTGAGAAGCCTGGAAAGCATTGCCTGCGCCCAACGATCCCCCTATGGCAAGCAGTGCAAAAGTGATAGCAAGATACCTGCCAAGTTTTTTATGCCCCTTGGCAGCCAATCCGATAGAGAGGTACTGCATGGCACCTCCCATCAAGCTTCCGTCTCGTCTATTTTGACGATATAGTTGAGCCAGCGTAACCTCCGTAAATTTTAGTGTCATTCCAAAAAAACCTGCCAAAATCATCCAAAAAGTTGCCCCCGGCCCGCCTATAGAGATGGCGATAGCTACCCCGGCAATATTCCCCAGACCCACCGTAGCAGAGAGCGCCGTGGTAAGCGATTGGAAGGGGGTGATCTCCCCCACATCATCTGCTGTCTTATATTTGCCTGTTATTATTTTGAAGGCATGAGAAAACATTCTGACATTGATAAATCCAAAACGCAAAGTCAGAAAAACACCTCCGACGATCAGCCAGGCTACGATGAAAGGCATAGAACTCCCCTCAATCTGCCCAAAAAAGATATCAAAAAAGAATATCGAGGCAAGAAAACCATTGATTTGTTCAAAAATACTATCCATTACACTACAGCTCCAAAGTTTATATCCTAACATTATACTAAAAGCCCCTCAAACCAAGTTTTTTTAACTTATTTTAAAATTCTATTGACAAACGATTACTTTTCTACTATAATTGCAATCCTTTTTAGGGTAGCGGAGTGTAGCGCAGTCTGGTAGCGCACCTGGTTTGGGACCAGGGGGTCGAAGGTTCGAGTCCTTTCACTCCGACCATTTAATATTTCAACAATACGATATAAATACTGTTTTATATTTATGGTGGACGTAGTTCAGTTGGTAGAGCACCTGTTTGTGGCACAGGTTGTCGCGGGTTCGAGCCCCGTCGTCCACCCCATATAATGAAAAACAGTATTGAGCGCTAGTGGCTCAACTGGATAGAGCATCAGACTTCGGATCTGAGGGTTAGGGGTTCGAGTCCTCTCTGGCGTACCATTGATAACGACTTCGGCAGTCAGCCCATGTGACTAGTCACATTTGCTTCAACAGTTGGAAGAGTTTATCCTATTTTTTAACTATATGTGCACTCATAGCTCAGCTGGATAGAGCATCGCCCTTCTAAGGCGAGGGTCTTAGGTTCGAATCCTAATGGGTGTACCACATGCGGATGTGGTGAAATTGGTATACACGCTAGACTTAGGATCTAGTGCTTTACGGCGTGGAGGTTCGAGTCCTCTCATCCGCACCA
>JAYEOH010000063.1:0-1947 GCA_034722775.1 Campylobacterota bacterium
CTGGGCAAAGATGCCTACCCTCACCCTATCGGTATGGCAGAACTTCCCAAAGGGTCAAGCCTGATAGACAATCCGATCAACAAAATGCCTGCCTTCTCGCTCGATGAACGCTACTTTTTTATGCCTGGTTTTCCTGAAATGAGTCATCCGATGGTGGAGCAGATACTCCAAAAACTCTTTCCTCAAAAAAATAGTTATCATCGCTATACCCTTACAGCACTATGCAAGGAGAATCTACTGATCGATGCGATGAAGCAGATGCCTCAGACCGTTGAGTTCTCCTCTCTTCCAAAGCTATACAGCGATGGCTGGAGAGTCTCTATTTCGGTTGCTTCTCATGATGACCAGGAAGCAAAAAAAGCTTTTCAACTCTATATCGATCTGCTCGAAGAGAAGAGTATCCCCTACTCAATGATCGACGAATCAAACGACTAAACAGTCAAACACAATGAGCTATCTGGAAACACTCAAGAATCCCGTCATCGCCAGGCTCTCGCTGATCCAACTGATCTCCTATTTCGGGACCTGGTTTTCGCAGGTTGCCATCTTCTCTATGCTGGTTGCCTATAATGCAGATGCCGTGACGATAGCCCTCGTCGCTGCGATGGCAATGCTGCCGGCCGTGATCCTGGCTCCGGTGATCGGAATCATCATCGATCGTATTCCGTTCAAAAAACTGATGACAATACTGCTGCTGATCGAGATCACAATGACACTCTCTTTTATGATGATAAATTCTCTTGAGTATGTCTGGGTATTGATGATCATGATCTTTATCCGATCATCGGCGGCATCTATGCTCTTCTCCGCAGAGATGTCTCTCTTTCCCAAGATTGTCCAGGGAGAGATGCTCAAAAATACCAATGAGATCCACTCTATCATCTGGTCACTCTGTTATGCCTCGGGAATGGCAGTTGGAGGGCTTGCAACCTACTATATGGGGTTTGATATGGCATTTCTTATCGATGCACTACTCTACTCTATCGCACTCTTTATCCTGCTGGGGCTTAAACTTTCCATGGAAGAAGTATGCCATCATCACTCCAATTGGGTCATGCTCAAAGAGGGCTTTCACTATTTTATTTCTCATCGCAAGATCATCCATCTGGTGCTGCTGCATGCTGCATTGGGACTCACTAGTTTTGATGCGCTGGTCACACTTTTGGCAGATTTTACCTACAAGGAGATCATTGCCGTCCCTCTCGCGATCGGCTGGATGAACGCCACACGGGCACTTGCGTTGACAGCAGGACCTTTCTTTGTGAGCAAGATCATCAACAAAAACACGCTTCACTACTTTTTCGTTCTCGAAGGGATAGGGATCATCCTCTGGTCACAGCTTCAGTTTGATTTCTATCTTGGCTTGATAGGACTCTTTGCGGCAGGCTTCTTCACCACAACACTCTGGTCATATACTTATCTCCTCATCCAGGAGGAGATAAATCCAAAATTTATGGGTCGCATCATCTCTTATAATGATATGTTTTTTATGCTCGCCAATGTCATCGTCGCGCTCTTCATCGGATATGGTTCCGACTGGGGATTGAGCCTGGAAACAATCACCATCATTTTAGGAATTGGATTTATCGCTACTGCCGGATATTATCAGTGGTTTCGGAAGCAATATATCTTATAATTATAATGCAATAAATATCAAGGAGAGAAAATGTTCAGCGGATTTAAAAAGTTCCTCATACAGGGGAATATGATCGATATGGCAGTAGGTTTTATTTTTGGGGCAGCCTTTTCAACATTGATAAAATCATTGGTGACAGATATTATCATGCCACCTGTCAGCTTATTGCTGGGCGAAGTAAATTTTTCGGAATATTTTATCCCTCTGAATGGAGAGCACTATGCCACACTTGCTGAGCTCACCAAAGCCGGTGCTCCTGCGATCAAATATGGTCTTTTTATCAATGAGTTTATCTCATTTTTTATCCTTGG
>JAYEOH010000063.1:2047-6480 GCA_034722775.1 Campylobacterota bacterium
ATACTCATCCCCTGTGATTTGTGGATCGTCACCGCATACGCCAGCTTCAGAGGAAACTGAGACAGTGTCGCCAGAGAGATCGTCTCTATCGTGCCATCAGGCTTGGCAACCATATCGAGCAGATCAAAGTCATGACGCTCTACTCTCACAAACTCCTCTTCTTTCTCGACAATGAGATAGTTCTCCTCTATCTTGTGCAGAATACCCCGTTCGCCATTGACAAATTTACCCCACTTATTGACCGTGAAGAGTATCGGTACCCCCTCTTTGAGTGTGAGTTGCTCGGTGATAGGCAGCATCTTTTTCCATCCTGCCAGCTTTTTCTCATGGACATTGCCGAACATCTCAGTATTGGCAAAGAGTATCGTTTCATCCGTATCAAGCTCATCGATTTTGGCTCTGTTGGTCTGCTCCACTTCCAGATTCCGTCCATAGAGATAGGTAGGATCACTCTCATACACCCCATCTTGATTCCAAATCTGCATCAGATAACTGACCACCTCTTCATCGCAGATCCCGCGACGCACCTTGTGCAGTATCTGGGTGAACTCTCTGTCCTGTGTACGCTTCATCTCGGTCAACTCAATCACCATCAGATCAAGCTGTTCCCAGGCACTGCTCTCAAAAGCGTAGAGCTTCTCTGCAAAAAGATGGTTTTTATTCTGCTGTTTTTGTATCGGCGGCAGTTGGAAAAAATCGCCAACCAAAAGAAGTTTGCCCAGATACCCCAAAGTATTGAGGCGATAGACGATCATATCAAGCAAGTCTGTACTGATCATCGAAATCTCGTCAATCACGATAAGGTCTGTCGCTTTTAAAATCTTCTTGAGATCAGAGAGCCGTTTTTTGGCACGCCTGTCGCCCATCTTGAGTTCATCAAAATTCCCGGCGATTCCAAAAACAAAAAAACTATGCACTGTAAATCCGCCGATATTGACAGCACTCACACCCGTCGAACCCAACGCCACCACCTGCCTGCCCTCTTTGCGATAGGCGGTGATAATCTCATTGGTCATATAACTCTTTCCTACACCTGCTCCGCCGGTCAAAAAGACATTGCTATGCTTCAGCGCTTCCTGAACTTCTACAAGATCACTCATTGGAACCCTGCCCTGTCTATCCTGCCTCTTTGACAGCGACTCCTAACTGGTTTGCCCTCTTTGAGCAAGCGAGAGAGACCATCCTCTCCATATCCCAGATGAAACCAAAGCTCTGTGATCATCCCGTTTTTACAGCGAAGCTCTACCCGTTTTCCGCTCCCCCTGCCGAAACTCTCATTGACTTGAAATCGCACCTGCTGCAGTGTTACTATTTTGCCTTGATTGGCAGTAAAAAAACGACCCAGTTTTGAGTTGTTGACCTGCTTTGCCAGAGAGATTGCTTCAGAATAATATATCTCAGGGTTCGTGCCATAGCAGGTTCCATGCTTGATCCACTCATGGCGATGGAGATTGGATGAGACTCCCGGCATGACTCCATACAGCTCTTTTCGTGTCTCATCGCTGAGAGCGAGCCTCCCTATGCGATTCCATTGACGGTTTTTGTCATACTGCTTCTCTTCACGGGACACATTACAGTAGAGATTATCTCTGGGCTGCGGCCACAATCCATGCAGTACAAAACGACTGTCGCTATAACGACTGCTTCGACTCTGTCTGCACTCTTTTCTATAACGGTGTGTTTCGCAAAAAGCATTATGCCAGCTGAGTGCCAGCAGCAATGCTTTAGGCTGACCTGCAGTTGATATCGTCTCTTTTTTCTCTGCTGCTGTTTTTTTCGTTTCACTACTCTTTGCAGGAGGTATTGTGCTTGTATCAAAACAGCTCTTGTCTACCCAGCGATTGGGTATAGAGATAGAGGGTATCGTAACATAATACTGACCTCTCTTCTCTTCAAGAATATGATAAGAGACCCCCTCTTCCAGTCTATGCTGACCGCTGTTTTTGGTATGCTTCATATTATTAAACACTTCACACGATTGAAGTGCTCTTCTCTGCTCATCGGCATGGAGAAAAGTATAGAAAAAAAGTGTGAATAGCAGTAAAGTTCGCATAGGACTCCTTGAGTAAGTTATGTATTATACTTGAGAGAGTTTAAAGCTGCAATTTTAAATAATAAGAGATCATTGCAATAAATCAACTTTTGTGGTATTATGTGGATACAAAAGGATACATTATGAAAAAAGCAATTAATATTCGTATGGACGAAACACTTCTAACAGATTTAGATTCTTATGCGCACGAACTTGAGCGTTCTCGTACTTACATTATTGAAAAAGCTGTAAGTACATATTTTGATACTTTGGATGAAATGATTTCTGATAAAAGAATTGATGAATTAAAGACTGGAAAAACTGAAGTTTATTCACTTGAAGAAGTGGCTCAAAGGCTTGGTCTTAGTTAATGTTCAAAATCATCATTCCAAAAGCTACGCTTAAAGAATTAGAAAAAATTGATTCTGAAAATCAACTACTTGTTTATTCAAAAATAAAAGATCTTGAAAAAGGTATTTTTACATCCGATAAAGCTTTAAAAGGTAAGCACAAAGGCAAGTTTAGAAAACGAGCTGGAAACTATAGAATAGTATATTTAAAGGAAAATGAAATTTTGGTCATCACTCTCATTAGAATTGCTCATAGAAAAGAGGTTTATTAAATGTCCAACAAAATATAGTAGCCAATAAATTACCGCTTAAACACTGAATAGAAGAAAGCAATGATACAATTTGTTTAATAAGGAGCCAAAATGATATTTGACAACCTCAATGAAATAGAGCAGATCCCCATTGATGAAAGACTCAATCATCTTGGCAGTGGGCAGAGAAAAAATCCTATATCAAGACAATATCGCTCCAATATGATGCTCAACCCCTTGCACCTCAAGCATCTCAACCGTATCGACTGCCTGGATGCAGATGTCGTCACTCTCAACCTCGAAGATGCCATCGCTCCGAGTCGTAAAAAAGAGGCTCTCTACAATATAGCACTATTTCTATCACATTTGGAAAATTCCAAAAGCTTCATTGTCATACGCACCAATCCTCTGGGTGATGGCGGCGAAGAGGAGATCGCTTTTCTCAATGATTTTGGATTTGATGCCATACGCATCGCCAAGATCAAAAATCCTACACAGATTGCTCAGGCTCTCACTATTCTTTCGTCCGATAAAGAGCTGCATATCTCCATAGAGACCAAAGAGGCATTTTATGATCTTCGCAAGCTTCGCATCGACGAGAGACTCACCACTGCCAACATCGGGATACTCGATCTGCTCAGCTCCCTGGGGCTGCCACAGTCACTCGTGCAGCTCGGCAATCCGACCATCGATCATATCCTCAGCAAGTTTCTTGTAGATGCCAAAAGCGTGGGTATCCTGCCTGTCTCTTTCATGTTCCAAGAGTACAACGATACGAAAACCTTCAAAGCCTGGTGCAAAAGAGAAAAGATGATGGGGTTTACATCCAAAGCCTGTATGGGACCGACACAGGTAGAGATCGCCAATGAGATCTTTGGTGTCAGTGAAGAAGCGATAGAACGCGCAAAACATATTAAAGCAGCCTTTGAAACCAATGCAGCGATCGGCGAGAATGGTTTTATGGATGATAAGTATGGCTTCATTGATGAACCGATCTATCGTGATGCGCTGATCGTACTCAAATCAAAACAATAACAGACAAGGAACCTTATGACAAAATTCATACTCTCTCTGCTGATAGCTATCACCCCTCTGCTACTGATAGCCAATGATGACCGCCCGCCCATCCAATATGATTTTCTCTCCAAGAAGCAGACTCGGCAATTTGTCAACAGTATGGTTGCCAAGTATCACTTCAAACGAAGCTATATGAATAAAATGATGAAAGATGCCCGACTCGATCGTGATACGCTCAATCGCTATACGGGCAGATACAAATCCGGTTCAACAGTAGGAACATGGGAGCGCTTCAAAGACCATGTCCTTGATCCCCAAACACTGAGAAAAGCCAAAAAATTCAAGCGCACACATAAAAATATACTCCGCAAAGCAGCCCGTGACTACAATGTCCCTTCGGAATATATCATTGGTTTTCTAACTGTGGAAAGCAAACTGGGAACCTATACAGGAGACTATCGCACCCTGGATGCCCTCACTACCCTCGCTTTCAACAAAAATCGGATGCAGAAGTTTTTTCGTTCTGAGCTGAAACACTTCTTTTTGATGTGCCGGGAACAGGGATATGACCCGCGTAGAGTCAAAAGCTCTTTTGCCGGAGCGATGGGGTGTGCCCAGCAGATGCCCTCTGTCTACCGCCGCTATGGTCTGGACTACAACAAAGATGGGAAAAAAGATCCATGGGATATTGAAGATTGTGTCGGAATTATCGCTAGATTTATGCATAAAAATGGATGGAAAAATGGTGCTCAGGTAGCAGTCAAGGCTCGCTACAAGGGTAAG
>JAYEOH010000063.1:6580-14671 GCA_034722775.1 Campylobacterota bacterium
TCTATTTAAAGAGTGCCGATCCTATACGGACGAGAGTGGAGCCGCAGCGTATCGCCAGCTCATAATCACTGCTCATTCCCATCGAACAAATCGTCGCTCCATCTTTTTGCAGCGATTCAAAAATCTTGTGTGTCTCTTCAAAACTTTGCTTGATGACAGCTTGATCCTCCGTATGAGCACCGATACTCATTACGCCTTTCAAGGTGATATTCGGGCATCGCTCCAGAATCTCCTGATAAGTGTCTACCGCCTCTTCAGGAGTGACACCGGACTTGCTATCCTCTTTTGCGCTGTTGATCTGCAGAAGAGAGTTCATTTGGCTCTCTTTTCGCTCCAAGTGCTCATTGATCGTCAATGCCAGTTCAAGAGAGTCTATCGACTGCATCAAGTATGGACGAGTATCGATTAGTTTGTTGATCTTGTTCTTTTGCAGAGTTCCTATAAAGTGCCACTCCAGAGGCAGCTCTTCGAGAAGTCTGGAGCGCTCTTCCAGCTGCTGAACCTGATTTTCACCAAAGGCACGCTGTCCAAGTTCATAAAGTGTTTCAATATTCTCGATATCGGTATATTTTCCCACAGTAACCAACTTGACAATATGATGTTCGCTTACGGCTATACGCGCCTGCTCGATCTTCCAGATCACTTCATCCAGGTTTCCTCTGAGTTGTTCTTTATCTATCATCACTATCCTCCTATCAGTCTGTTGATGTCATTGTAGAGCCCCAGGAACATCAACCCAAGAAGTAGTGCCCATCCCCCGATAGTCAGGCGATAGAGTACTGCTTCACTGGGTGCTTTTCCTCGGATCATCTCATAGAGATTGAACATAATATGCCCGCCATCAAGTGCAGGAATCGGCAAAAGGTTTAAAACGCCGAGGTTGACAGAGATCAGTGCAGTAAAAAAGAGTAAGGCTACGATACCTGCCGAACTAGCCTGTGCTGTGACATCGACAATGGTAATAATACCGCCGAGTTTGTCACTGCTGATAGCTCCGGTGATGAGCTTTTGTACGCTTTTGAAGATCAAAACACTGGCTTTTTTCGTCTCATCCCAAGCATACTCTACTCCGCCTGTCAAACCAAAAGTGACAGTTGTCTGCTCTCCCAGAGGCGAGATTCCGATGATTTTGCGTTGTATGGTCTCCTCAAAGATATTTTTGTCTTCAATTATCCTGGGGGTAATCTCCAGGTCAATTCGTTCGTTCTTGCGTTGAATCAATACATGCAGTGTGGTTGCACTGCTGCTGTTGATCAGTTTTCCAATATCTTCCCAATATGCTACAGGAGTTAGATTGATCGCAAGGATCTTGTCTCCCTTTTGCAATCCTGCCTGAAGCGCGGGAGTGTTCTCTCCCACAACTCCAACAGACGGGAGCATCTTTGGCACTCCAATAGCTGCAATGGCAAAATAGAGGAAAAAAGCAAGCAAGAAATTAGCAAAGGGACCTGCCAAAAGAATGATGATCCTCTGCCAGGGCTTTTTGGTAGTGTAGGAGTCGTCATCATAACTGACTTTAGTTGGGTCGCTGTCATCCTGACCTTTCATTTTGACATAGCCTCCCAATGGGATGGCAGAAAGGCTCCATTCAGTCTTCCCGATCATTTTTGTGAAGAGTTTTTTGCCAAATCCGATGCTGAAGACATCCACCTGAACACCAAAAAAACGTGCGGCAGCAAAGTGCCCCAACTCATGGAAAAAGATAAGAAATGATAAGACTAAAAGTGAAATAAGTATGCCCATGTTTCCTCTTATTGTGTTTAGATAATGATCGAATTATAGCGTAGTTTGCCACACTTGACCTGACTCAAAATTTATTGACTTTAATTATGGTATTATAGTCTATTGGTACCACTAAATCTAATATGAAGGAGGGGAAATGGAAAAGTCCAATGAGAACAAAGAGGATCTTGGCAAGATAAGTACTGCAGAGCAGAAGAGTGTCAAGGAGAATAATAGTGTCACCGAACAGGATACTGCTGTAGAGCAGGAGAGTGTTGTGCAGGTAGACAGTGAAGAGGAAAGAAATGTTGAGCCCGAAGGTCATACTGCTGAAAGTTCTGCGAAAAATGCAGATCAATTGATCAATGAGGCGCGTGATATGGTCAATCAGTCTGATCTTGAAGTGAAAGATTGTATGGAGATTCTCGATGAGGATATCACTGCATACGAGGAGGCAAAATCATCATTGACTGAAGGAAGTATGCGCAAAAATGAGACACTGCTCTCAGAGGTTGGCTTTGAACCTGAAGAGATTGACAGTACTGCTGAAGATGCTGTGAAATTTGGCTCAGAAGAGCCCATTAAGCCGATGCAGGTCAAGAGTCTATCTTCCGGAAAGTTCAGTGCTTTTATACTGGCCCTTATAGCAGGTATTGCAGTAATAGCCGGCTGGGTCTTTGTCGCTACAGAAAAACTGGGAACGACACTCTATCTTGACAGGGTGCCTTCGCAAGAGGCTCAAAACAAACTTTTGTCCTGGATCGGCGGAGGGATGACCGGTGGAGAAGGAAACCCTATGGTTGGTATGGTAATTTTGGGGCTCTCTGCCTTGATAGCGATGTGGGCGGTTTACTCCTTGCGAGTATATCTGAGAGAGGCACACAATCAAAAACTTGCTCAAAAAGTCAATGAAGAAGCTAAATTTTACTGCACCCAAAAAGAGGAGTGCAAAAAAGAGATGGAGAAGGTCAGTGAACACATTCATAAGGTGATCACATCACTTCATACCTATGATATATATTTCAATGAACTCAATGCCACAATGGAAAGAATCATCTACCTGGAAGGCAAAATTCCTTTCAATGAGTACCATTTAAAATCAAAAGAGGAGATGAAGGGTGCCACTATTCTAGTCAACAGCCTCAATGAACTGATCTCGACCCCGATGGCTGGAGAAAATGGGTCGCTTTCAAAAGAGAGCAGCAAGATTTTGGAGCGATCAAATAGAACACTGGAACACTATAGAGAAAAACTCTATCAATAAGTGCCAAAATCACTTCAATGCTGCTAAGCTTAAGAGATTCACTCTCTTATTGGAGGCGGGACTTTAGTCCCGCTTTATGGGACTAAAGTCCCATCCCTTTATACGAATATAATCCCCAATTTTTTAATAGCACTTTGGTCTTTTTTGCATTAAATTTTTTAGTTATTGCCCACTTTGAGAAAAAAATCTCTTACATACTCATATCCGGAGTAGAGTGTCAAAGCGACTGCAATCCACAGCAGCAGCTCTCCTCCCTGCCACTCCATCAATAAAAACCCAATAGCAATCATCTGAACAACGGTTTTGACTTTTCCCATCCACGATGCAGCGATATCGATACCATTGTCGACAGCAGAAACTCTCAAACCTGTAACAAAGAGTTCGCGCGTCAAAATAAGAAATATTGCCCAAGGGGAAGCGCGATCAAGCATCATCAAGCCTAGAAATCCGGCAAGTGTCAGCATCTTGTCAGCCAGGGGATCGAGGATCTTTCCCAGGGTCGTGATCTGATCGAAAGTCCTGGCGATATAACCATCAAAAAAATCTGTCGCAGAGGCAAGCACGAAGATAAAAGCGGCAAAATAATCCAGCCAGGAGTAGTGAATCCCCTGAAGGAGAGAATTTTCACGGTCAACAAGAAGAAAGAACATCACAGGAGCAAGCATGAGGCGAATAAAAGCGAGAATATTGGGAGTATTGAACATTTGGGATTTTAACAAGATTTTTCCTTTGCTCCGGAGTTTTCTGGAACCTCAAACTTGTTTGAGGCAAATTTCAGGTCTAGATATGACAATGGCTTGAATAAATTAAAGCGTCTTTATCTAAAAGTTGTACCACCATCTACAACAAGCGTCTGCCCTGTAATCCAACTCGCTTCATCCGTGCAGAGAAAATAGACTGATCCGGCGATATCCTCCGGAGTACCCATACGA
Source organism: Campylobacterota bacterium (assembly GCA_034722775.1). Classification (GTDB taxonomy): domain Bacteria; phylum Campylobacterota; class Campylobacteria; order Campylobacterales; family Sulfurovaceae; genus SZUA-451. Next base: position 10,499 of record JAYEOH010000063.1, read on the forward strand.
TTGACCGCTGAACGCTTGATTGTTTCAGCTTTGACTTCCTCATAATTGGTAAAGGCTTTAAGTGCATCAGTGTCGATAGGACCGCCTGAAACAGCATTGACGCGGATACCCATTTCACCCAATTCGACAGCAGCATATCGGCTCATCGCTTCGACTGCTGCCTTGTTGGTACCATGGCCGGCATAGTTATCGATATAGATTAGATTGCCGGTACTTGACATCGTGACGATTGCCCCGCCGCCTACTTTTTGCATCCTGGTTGCTGCCTCTTGTGATCCACGCACAAAAGCTCCTACTGTAGCTGTATAAATATTTTGCAAGCCTTTAGCCGGCCTAAGCTTCATAAATTTACCATACCCTCCAATGACCGGTCGTCCGTATATCATTGCATTGGAGATGAAAAAATCTACTCTGTCGAAATCTTTATCTATCTCTAAAAAGAGTGGCTTGAACTCATCAAGTTCCAAGATATTAAGAGCGTAAGCTTTGGCTTTGACACCATACTTTTCAGTGAGATTGGCTGCAATCTCGTGGGCAGCCTCTTTGTTGGAGTTGTAAGTGAACGCAACATCTACGCCTTCACTGGCGAACTTCTCTGCTATTGCTTTTCCAATTCCTTTGGTTGCTCCAGTGACGACAACGGTTTTTCCTTTCATCTCTGACACATTATACTCCTACAATTTTATAATTTTTCATACTCTCTTCGATCTTCTTCATATTTTCACTGCTTGGCGGAACCAACGGGAGTCTGTACTCCAGTGTTTCAGTCAGTCCAGCAATATACATTGCAGCTTTGATAGGGATAGGATTGCTTTCACAGAACATCACTTTGTTAATAGGATAGAGTTCGTCGTTGATTGATTTGGAAGCAGCGAAATCTCCCTTGAGTGCGGCGCGAACCAATTCACTCTTCATATCCGGCAACAGATTGGCTGTGACAGAGGTAATACCTTTCCCTCCATTGGCGAGGATAGGATAATCGATGGCATCATCACCGCTGAAGACATGAAGATCAGGTCGCCTGGAGAGCAATTCAACCGTACGCTCGATCGATCCGGTAGCCTCTTTGATCCCAAAGATATTGGAGACATCATCAAAAAGCCTGCAAACAGTATCAGGAAGAATATCAACACCTGTTCTTCCCGGAACATTGTAGAGCATGAAAGGTATCTCAATGGCTGATGCGATTGCCTTATAGTGCTGATAGAGTCCCTCCTGGCTGGGCTTGTTATAGTAGGGACTGACAGAGAAGATCGCATCAACACCGCAAGACTCTGCATGTCTGGCAATATCAATCGCTTCATGGGTAGCATTGCTTCCTGCTCCGGCAAGTACCCTGGTCGGGGTATTTTTGCATACCTCTACCGCAATCTCAACGCATCTCTTGTGCTCATCGTGACTGAGTGTTGCACTCTCTCCTGTCGTACCGACTGGACAGACAGCATCGATACCATTGTCAATCTGGCGCTGGATGAGTCTGGCAAAGGTTGCCTCATCAAGTATACCATTTTTAAATGGCGTAATCAGCGCAGTTGTTGCACCTGTAATTCTATTATTCATCTCTTGTTCCTATTTTTTCAGTGTTGGTTTTGTTATCATTTTTATCTTCAGCTTTTTTGAGGATTACTGTCGTGGAGTGACCATTGTCAAAATATTTTTTGGCAACCCGGCTGATCTCTTTGACTGTAAGTTTATCCAATTTCTCTTCATAGTTAAGTAAAGGTTTGATATTTCCTTTGGAGAGATATTCCCCAAACAGTGAGGCGACACTGCTGGAACTCTCGAGAGAGTAGATAAAATCTGCCCTGGCACTGATCTTTAGTTTATCCAACTCTTGCTGTGTTACATCACCATTTTTGAGTCTATCAAGCTCGACAAGGATCTCCTTTTCTGCAGCTTCTGCTTTGACACCGGGATTACAGAGTGCCATGATCAAAAAGACACCCGGATCTTTGAGCTGCATATTGTAGGCTGTGACCATATTTACAAGGTGTTTGTCATTGACAAGGTTTTTTTCCAAACGACTGCTTTTGCCCGCGCTGAGCAGCTCGCTTATCGCCGAAAGTGCCACCTGGTCATCATCCTCAAAGTTGGGAATGGCATAGGTGATCGCCAGCGTATCTACTTTGTTATTATCTTTCTGGAGAATAGCGCGTTTGACTCCATCATTTTTAGGCTCAACTGCGATGACTTTCGGAATTTTGTGCATATTTTTGATAGAACCAAAATATCTCTCTGCTTCGGCATAGACTGTTTCAGTATTGATATCACCCGAGACGATCAGTATCGCATTTTCCGGCTGATAGAAACGCTGATAAAAGTCTCTAATATCATCAATACTCCAGGATTGGATATCCTGCATAAAACCAATCGGAAGCCAGTGATAAGGGTGATAAACGAACTGCATATTGAAAATTCTGAAATAGAGATAGCCCAGGGGATTATTATCGGTTCTCCATCGTCTCTCTTCCGCGACAACATCTCGTTCTTTTTGGAACTCCTCATCTTTGAGTGACAGGTTGTGCATCAACTCACTGAAGAGCTCCAGTGTCATACTCAGGTTTTTGCTGGCAGTTTTAATATAATAGTGTGTCATATCAAAACCGGTACTGGCGTTATTGACTCCACCGTGACTCTTGACGATTTTGTCAAATTCGCCGGACTTATACTTTTTGGTCTCTTTGAAACTCATATGCTCAAGCATGTGGGCGATTCCGCTCTTGCCCATGATCTCGTTGCGGCTGCCTACTTTGTAGTAGATATCTGTCGTGATAACACCTGAATCATTATCCATAGGGATGACGACTATCTCCATCTTATTGTCCAGTGTTTTTGTAAAATATTTTGGCAAAGAATTGGCCATTGTTACTCCTGTTGTGATTGCCAGTGCGAGCACTGTTTTAGTGAAGAGTGAAGAGTGAAGAGTGAAGAGTGTCGGTCTGTTTTTCTTTGAAAAACTACTATTTTTTATCATCATTGTTTTGCATTTTTCCTATATTTATAAAGATTGTCACCGTAATACACACTAAAGCTACTCATTACTCACTCCTCATTACTCATTATTTAAAGTCCGCTCCAATAGCTTCTGAAATATGACTATATCCATCTTCCCTCAAGAGCTTCACCAGGCCTTCATTGATCTCTTTGATAAGTGCAGGCCCCCTATAGATCAGCATACTGTAAACCTGAATAAGTGAAGCACCGGCCTTGATGCGGCGATACGCCTCTTCGGCTGAATCGATCCCGCCTACACTAATCAGCAGTGTTTTGCCATAAAGTGCTTTACCCAGAGCTCTGAAAAGCTCATAACTCTTCTCTGTGAGCAGAGCACCGCTGATACCGCCAAAATCTTTGGCATTCGGAGTCAGCGAGTAGTCGATCGTTGTATTGGTGGCGATGATCCCACTGGCACCTGCATCTATCGCTACTTCGCAAATAGCGATAGCATCTTCCGGGCTCATATCCGGGGCGATCTTGAGAAGAATCGGTTTATCCGTGATCTTTCCCGCCATTTCGAAAAGAGCAGTGATGAAAGATTCATTCTGCAGATCTCTAAGTCCCGGTGTATTGGGAGAAGAGATATTGATGACAATGTAGCTGCCGTAATCTTTGAATGCTTTGATCAGTATCTCATAATCATCCAGGGCTTCGCTCTCCGGAGTGACTTTATTTTTACCAATATTGATACCGATGGGATAGTCAAAGAAGTAGAGCTTTTTCAGCTGAGAAAGCATGTAGTCGCTTCCTTTGTTGTTGAAACCCATCGCGTTTTGAATGGATTGCTCTTCAACAAGACGGAAGAGTCTCGGTTTTTCATTTCCATCCTGCGGTTTGGGCGTAATAGTACCAATCTCGGTATATCCAAAACCCAAAGAGGGTGTAGAGACAATATACTGCCCATTTTTATCAAATCCTGCACCCAAACCTACCGGGTTATGAAAGGTTGTCCCCCAGAACTTCTGAGTCAACATCTGATGTGAGATAAAATTTTCATCCTTATAGTGCCTCATCAGGGGCGTACAATGCGGAAGGCTTCTTAGTCCGATACCTGCTAAAGTATGTGCTGTTTCAGGATCAAATTTGAAGAGGATTTTTTTAATATTTTCATAGGATAATAGTGACAAGAAGTGCTCCAAAAATAAAGTAGAGTATTATAGCCAAAAAAGTTTAGGG
>JAYEOH010000063.1:14771-18377 GCA_034722775.1 Campylobacterota bacterium
ACCTGCTAAAGTATGTGCTGTTTCAGGATCAAATTTGAAGAGGATTTTTTTAATATTTTCATAGGATAATAGTGACAAGAAGTGCTCCAAAAATAAAGTAGAGTATTATAGCCAAAAAAGTTTAGGGGCATAGGTTTCCAAGCCTCAAAAAGATTCTATGACTGATTAAAAAAAGTAATGCAGAGAGACACTTGGCCCATGTATGTCATCGAGAGTACAGCTGCTTGAGGTAAAGAGATAGCGATAGTCTATGCTTAGGTCTATGCGATCAGAGAGGTAAAGCATGAAACCGATATTGCCCCCATAAGCATATCCATAATCCTTGAATTCAACCACAATATCATCTTGGAGTTTGTCACCGTAATATCCGATCCATCCGCCGGATACGCCCAGATAGATGCGCCCTTTGCCATCCATCATTCCTGCAAGAATCGTTCTGTCCGCCTCGATCATAAAAGCCTGATAAGTATCAAAATTGTTTTCATAGGTAAACATTGTTCTCCAGACATTGGTTTGCATCCCTGCACGCACGCCAAGGAGACCTTGCCAATCGTATGAGTCAAGATAGATATCCTCAGTGCCATATACCTGAACCAAATTGAGATAACTCCCTGTGATACCGGCAAAGGCGTACTGATTTGCGTCATCAATTACAATTTCATTGGCATGCATTTGCACGGCGGGAGATTCGGCAGAGAGTTGTATAGAGAGAAGAGTATACACAGAGACGAGTATTAAAAGATATTTTTTCATAAAGATGCTCCTAAAAAGTAGAATGATTGTATCATATTTTTTCCCAGACAGTGCCATCGGCACTATCCATTATGGCAATATTCATTGCAGTCAATTGATCCCTGATGCTATCGGAAGCAGCAAAATCTTTAGCTTTTTTCGCTTCCAGTCGTGCTGCTATGAGTACTTCTATTTCAGATTTCAATTCCGGTTCAATTCCAATCTGAAAATAGGCAAAAGGATCTTTGGCACCAAACCCCAGGAGCTCATCGATCAATATGATATTGGCGAGAGTTTCCCTCTTGAGTGCCTTATCCTTGGGATTTGCATCAAGATTTTCATTTGTTTGGGCGACCATCTCATCGATGACTGAGAGTGCGATAGAGATATTGAGGTCATCAGCCATAGCATCCAAAAGTGCTGCCTTGAACTCTCTGGAAGGAGCAGAAGCCTTACCGGGAATGATGCGTTTTTTGAGACGATAGAGTTTGTCCAGACGTTTTTTGGCGGTGAGCAGATCCTCTTCGTTGAAGTTAAAATTATTGCGATAGTGTGCCGAGATGAGATAATATCTGAGTATCTCTCCATCATACACTTTGAGTGCATCTTTGAGGAAAAAACTGTTCCCCAGAGATTTGCTCATCTTCTCTCCGTCGATCTGCACAAAGCCGTTATGCATCCAGTATTTTGCCAACTCATGCCCCGTAGCACAACGGCTCTGTGCTGCTTCATTTTCATGATGAGGGAAAAGCAGATCAGCGCCGCCGCCATGAATGTCGATGGAGTACTTATCGGTACCATCGGTGTTGGGAAAATGCTTCTCAATCATAGCGGAACATTCGATATGCCAGCCGGGCCGTCCAGAGCTGAATGCTGTATCGAAGCAGATCTCATCATCCACCTTGCAAGCCTTCCAAAGCGCAAAATCTTTAGGGTTTTTCTTCTCGTCGGTATGTTCAACACGGCTCTGTGTTTCACCATCATCGCTGACACGATGGGAAATATCTCCATAATGGGCATCTTTTGTCGTATCGAAGTAGACATCTCCACTGGATACACGATAGGCAAATCCCTTGTCGATGAGTATCTGTATCATGCTTTCGATCGCTTCGAGAGACTCGGTCGCCTTTGGCTCTATATCATTCCTGAGCACATGCAGTAAATCCATCTCCGTCAAATATCGATCGATATAATAATCTGTGATCTCCTTGAGACTCTTGCCTGTTTCATTAACTTTTTTGATGATCTTGTCATCGATATCGGTAAAGTTTTTTGCCAGAGTAACCCTGTATCCCAAAGCGCGAAGTGCACGAGCAAGCAGATCAAAACTCAGAGAGCTTCTCGCGTGTCCCAGGTGCGCATCATCATAAACTGTAGGACCGCAGACATAGATGGTCGCCTCACCCTCTCTTGTCGGCTCAAAGGGAACTTTTGTTTTTTGTACACTGTCATAAATTTGCATTGATTTGACTCTCTTTAACTATTTGGATGGTTTTTTAGATATTTTTTTATACCAAGGACCGTCTTGATCGACATTGTATACCTCTACAAAAACCCAATCCACATTTGAGTTGTTGATATCTTTTCCAAATAAATAGTCTCTGACCGCAGGTGATATGGTAATTGCAGATCCGTTTTTATCATTACTGTTTAAAGGTTTACTGCTGCCAAATACATAATTCATATCATTATCTCCATAAGGTCCTACATCTTCCCATTGGGCGTATGCAGTTTTTTTGTTAGCATCGATTTTTACCCACCTATTTTTGCAGATCGACAAATATGGATCATCATCTTCTGTAGCCCAAGGTATATAAGAGTCAGAACCGAGCTTTCTTTCACCGCTGCCATCAACATCATTATATGGAAGCGAGACATAGTATGTATTTTCATCATTTTCGACCCAGCTGTCGTCCCAGGCACTTTTGTTGTTTATCTGAAAAAGGCTGGCATTAATATCTGTATGCAGAATATAGGTTTTATTATCATCGGGGTCTGGATCGGGTTCTGGATCTGGATCGGGTTCCGGGTCAGGGTCTGGATCAGGTTCCGGGTCAGGGTCTGGATCAGGTTCCGGGTCAGGATCGGGTTCCGGGTCAGGATTAGGACCAGGTCCCGGGTCTGGATCATTGTTGCCACATGCACAATTAAAACCTATTATACCCAACGAATGACTATAGTCAACATCTATACACTCACACTCTGAAAAATTGCAAGTAGGATTCAAGCCTAAATCATCAGAACAAAAATAATCTGAATTATTTTGATCATCTATTATTATTTTGCAGTATCTATAGTCATCTTTTTTACAATCGATTACAGGTCCAGGCTCGCAGTCGCAGTCGGACAAACAAGCGGTGTCTGAATTATTCAAGTCTGACCAATCTATATTGTCGCAGTAAGATGTACAATTAATGTCTGAGCAATTTATATCCGAAGGATTGCTGTTATTTGTGTCCTTTGGACAAGTAGTATTGAGATCTTCGCAACCACTTACAAACAACATGACAAGGACAATCAGAATACTTTTCATTTAACAATACCTCTTCTCTGCTTCACTGAATAATGCGTGATTATACAGTAATTTAGTAAAAAACATACCCTATAGAGAAAATTCCAATTCGATTGACATCCAAGCAATTAAGGAGTTTTTTTGTTAGAATTGGAACAGAATAGAAAAAGGGGTTTGGATGATTGGGGATGAGCTTTAGAGAATTTATCTCATTTTATCACTATTCTCCGTATCGCTAAGTATTTTATAATAATAACCCAAACCAACAAACATCAAAGTTGTACCTATCATAAGATAAAAAGCTGATAACATCTGAGTATAGTCATCAAGTGCTATTTTAAAAACAACCATCAGTGTCTCTA
>JAYEOH010000064.1:0-18302 GCA_034722775.1 Campylobacterota bacterium
AAGGAGCACCATTGCCAAATGCTTCGCGATCCATAGCAAAACCATCACGCATTTTATAGACGGCACCGGGGTTGTCGATACCCTCTCCTATGGGAAGCACATAGTCTAATGCCACAGTAAAGAAGTCGCTTTCACCTGCAGTAGTAAAAACATCCTCTTTGTCGGAATCATTTGAACCGTACAGATAAATAGTATCCCTCGGATAGAAGCTGGCAAAGCCCCAGGCCGATAAGAAAAACTGGGTAGTATAGGGAACTTTGATATTACTGTACGAAAGCAATCCTCCGGCGAAGTTGACAACTTCAGGATTGCCATTGGTTATAATATGCTGATCCAAACCATAAGAAAGTGCTGCCACAAAAGTTGTCTGGGGCTGCAGAAGTCCCTGTGATATGGTGGCTACACCACCGGCAGTACCGGCAGCATCTGTAACAAATGCAAAGGGGATTATGGCCCAATTGCCGGTCTCTTCAAGACTAGGCATATTGTTGGGATCATTGTATTCTGTCGCAAAAATATTGCAAGCCATAACAAGGGTAAGGGAGAGTGTTTTTAATTTCATACAAAAATTATACACTTTATTTTTAAAAGTATTGTTATAATTACGAAGAAATACTTAAGGGCACCTCCAGTGACATTAAGCTAAGCTTTTAGGACACTCGCACCCCAAGGGCATTTCCGATGGGCAACTTGTTCGAGTCAATGCCATACCTTGGCGACTTAACCATTGCCTCAAACAAGTTTGAGGTTCCTGAGAGTCCTTAACTTAATGGTATTGAAGGGCACCTCTAATAAAAAGGCATAAAATGGAAATGTGTGATGTGTTTATCATCGGCGGTGGTCCTGCCGGCTCTATAGCGGCAGCTAAGTTGGCTAGGGCAGGCTATCAGGTTGAGCTTGTTGAAAAAGTTAAATTTCCGCGTTTTGTTATTGGTGAATCCCTGCTTCCGCGCTGCAATGAGCTGCTCGAAGATGCCGGCATGCTCGAAGCGGTAGAGGGTGCCGGTTTTCAATTCAAAGGCGGTGTTGCTTTTGAGAATGAGCAAAACGATATCAAGATCGTCCATTTTGAGCAGAATATGGGACAAAAGCATAACAGTTCATTCCAAGTACGCCGTGAAGCTTTTGATAAACTTCTGCTGGATGAGGCTCAAGGGATGGGTGCTCATATTACGATGGAATCAGAAGTGATTGCTTATGATGAAGTGGAGAATATCGTTACTGTTCTTGATAAAGACGGTAACGAGGAGAAGTATCAAGCGAAAAAAGTGATCGATGCATCCGGTTATGGGCGAGTTCTTCCCCGTCTTCTGGATCTTGACTCCAGCTCCGCTTTGACACTGCGTGATGCTATTTTCTGCCGTGTAGAGAATGATATGCGCCCCACAGATGGCACAGATGGCTATATCTATGTTTATATTGTTGGCGACAATGATGCCTGGATTTGGAATATCCCCCTGAGTCCGACTGTGACTTCTGTGGGTATTGTCTGCTCGGATGAGTATTACAACTCATTTGATATGAGTCAGGAGGAATTTTGGGATCATATCACTACAACAAATTTCCATGCCAAAAAACGCTATGCCAATGCCCAAAAAATCAATGAGGTTGGCTTCATAGGGGGCTATTCGTCTAATGTTACAAAAATGTTTGGCAAAAACTTTGTGATGGTGGGCAATGCCACAGAGTTTCTAGACCCTGTCTTCTCATCAGGTGTCACTCTGGCTCTGGAGTCGGGCGCAAAAGCAGCAGACCTTATCATCCGGGAGTTAAAGGGTGAAAAGGTTGATTGGCAGATTGATTATCAAGACTATATGATGATCGGCGTGGATGTTTTCAGAGAGTATGTCGAAGCCTGGTATGATGGACGACTGCAAAAGATCCTCTTTTCAAAGGCAGCAACCGATGAAAAGATAGATCGCAAGATAGTTTCTGTATTGAGCGGATATGTCTGGGACAGGAATAATATGTTTGTTCATTCGCCGACTGAGGCGGTCAATGCTACATACAGGGCTATGACCAAAATATAAGGAGAAGGGACTTTATCCCGTATTCTTTAGATATTCCCCCTGAGAACTACACCGGCAACAACGCCGCCGGCATGGCATTCATAGGTTGAGCTGCTTGATCTGGGTCTTTTGTCATAATAACTTATGATTCCCGTTACTCTTCGAACTCCTCTTTGCCGCGCTCTATCCTGAAGTGATTTTACGGCTGAAAAGAAAGCCCACTCGCATGCTTCTCTGTCAGTTTTATTGAAGGAATTTGTTTTCCGATTTGCCGTATATGTGCCCTGATTGCCGCGACGCGATCTTTTTCCAAACTGCAGGCTGATCCTTGGGTCGATAATACCCTGTGCCCTTCCTTTTTTGAGTGCGCTGTTGATGGGCATCATCAGTGTTGTGTCGCGAGCCTGCAAAGATGCGGCTGCAAAAATCAGTAAAGTAACTACCAGTATAGGTTTCATATTTCTTCCTTGTATAAAATTTTTTAGGGGCACCTGCAATGCCATTAAGCTAAGGATTTTTCTTTACAAGGAGTAGGGACTTTAGTCCCGTAATAACGAGACTGAAGTCTCTGCTCCATAAAGATATTTACTATTAACTTAATGGCATTTGATGCAACCCTTAAATTTTAACCAAAAACCCTTAGAATAGTCACACGGTAGCGCTCTTCAAAGCAGTCGATGAAGGTCAACTGACCTCTCTCTCGCTCGATGAAGTGTCTTATTATATAAAATGGCACCGTTTCATAGTAGCCGCATGTCGATTCATAGTCAAATCTGCTGCATTCTGTTGACTCCATAAAGAGTGCAATATCTTCCGGATTGGTACGCATTCCGAATGCCACCTGTGATTCTGTATCGAGACTATTTAAAAAATAAAGCACCCTCTTGCGATCTAACTCCTCTGTCACTGTTTCGATACTTGCCAGTGCGTTATCCTTTTGCGTATTGACTGTCAGCCAATTACTTCCCTCTCCCAGCATTGTGCCATCACAGACTCCCAGAAATTTTTTGGTGTAGGCAACAGGCTCAAGCAGCTCATCCACGCCACCCAACAGAATTTGATTCTGTTTTTTTAATGTGAGATCATTTTCTGCCAGCAGCAGTGCCATTTGTGCAGGGAATCCGTGATGGGACAAAAATAGGTTTTTGCCATCAAGATCCAGGTATTGCGCCACATAAAATCCGGCAGTATTGCTCAGTAAATTGATAAAGTCAACCGGGCGTGGCGGCTGATGGTCGATAAACCTCTGATCGCGCAGACGGTTAAAGACGGATAGATTGCCCTCTCCTGATACGATAAAGAGGGCAGAGTCGGGCTGAATATTCTCTTTGTGCTTGCAGGCTCCCAGCAGAGCAAGTTGTATATAGCGATCTGTGCGTCTAAATACTTTACCTGCTGCTGTTTTGAGTGCGGCTTTGATATCTTGCGATTCCCCACCCGGTAGAGCATTGTAGCCACTGATGTGATGTATATAAATCAATGAAGACTCTTTTCGATAACAAAAGAGGTATTATTGCCGCCAAAACCAAAATAGTTCAAGAGGAATTTCCCCTCTCTGGCCGGGAGAGGATGACACAAGGGTGCTAAGCCCAATGCTTCATCTATCTTGCTAAAATTTGCAGAGGAGGGTATGAAGCCTGCATCGATACTCTCCATCATCAAAAGCAGCTCAGCACTTCCGCAGCCACCCAGTGTATGACCGATATAGGGCTTGAGGGAGAAAAATGGAGGCACTTTCCCGAAAGCATGTTTCATTCCGTTGATCTCTGCCGTATCATTTAATTCACTTGCGGTTCCATGTGCTTTGATCGCCGCTATCTCCCCCTCTTCTATATTGGCATTTTCCAACGCACGAGTCATACTCTTGCTAATCCCGATACCATCAGGGTTGGCACCGGTCACACTATGTATTTCGCAACTGCTGAACCCTCCCAGGTAATGCCATTGTGACTCTTGCACATCACTGCGGCTCAAGACTGCGGCACTGACTGTTTCGCCTTGAACAATGCCGCTGCGATCACGGTCAAAAGAACGAAGGGCATCCGATGAAAGCAGCTGCATCGAGACAAATCCCTCGAAGGTGACAGGGGCAAAGAGTTCAATGCCCACTACCAATGCATAATCGATCAGGCCTCCCTCCAGCATAGAGGCAGCATCCATTACGGCATTGGCACTGGAGGTGCAGGCGGTATTATAAGTAAAGTTTAGAGTACTCAGCCCAAATGTTTTCTGCAAAAAGTCTGCGTAGACTCCATTTCCGATGCGCTTGCACGCTTGTTCCCTTTCCATCGAGTGATCAAAATTACGGCCCAGAGGTGTTGTCAATGAAAGATCATTGGAGGAGCAGCCCAGAAAGAGTCCGCATCGAGAGAGGTCGTTTTGATGCAAGCCGACATTTTCCAATGCCGCCGCAATGACCCTTTGCAAAGTGGATAAGACTTTATTCAAATCTTCCGAATACTCTTTTTCATCCATGGCATAATAAGGAAAGGTCAGTTTTTCACCATTGAGTGTCATCGTTTTTGAAGCTATAGTGTATGTTCCATTTTTAAGATGTTTCAGGCGCTCACTCTTTTCACCAAGACTGCATAGAAGCTCTCCTCCAAGGATTGTAATCAAAGGGCTTCGCTATTCCGGCTGGATATGGTCAGCAAGTGCATTGATCGTCGTGACGATACGACGAAAATCTTTGCTGTCGGGGAGACGAAGATCAAATTGCGTCTGCAGTCCCATCGAGATCTGAAGTGCATCGAGTGAATCGAGCTCCAGTCCGCTCTCATCTGAAAAAAGCTCGACATCATCTCTGAGCTCTTCGGGGTCGATATCCTCTTTTTCGCACTCTTCGATGATCATATTTTTCAAACGCAGCTTCAGTGCATCATCCCGAGATCCAATCATAATCCTCTCCTTACTTTGATGTTAAATATCAACATTGCTATTGTCATAAGCGACACTCCAAAAAGCGTCAGCGCAATGACCTCCGGAAAGACTGCTTCAAAACCTTCCCGACGCAGCAATATATCCAAAAATCCTTCCAAGCCCCAAGACATCGGAGAGACATTGCTAAAAGTCTGCATAAAATCCGGCATAATAAACTTCGGAACCATGACGCCGCCGATAGCCCCGAGAAGAATACTGATGATTCCGCCTATGGTTGTTGCCTGTTCGACACTATCGATGACTACGGCGATCAGCATCGAAAGCCCGATAGCCGAGAGGCTCAGCGCAAAGGAGAGCAGTATAAGCGCACCTGCGGAGCCTTCGAGTGTGAGTGCTTCTGCACCAAAGAGCGGTACCACAAACATCCCCACCAGTACCATGACCCACATCTGCAGTTGGTTGATCAGGAGATAGGGGACGATTTTTCCGGCAAAGAGCAGTGGAATCGAGACATTCATCGCCAAAAGACGAAAGAGTGTATTTTGCTTTTGTTCACTGATAAAGATGGTTGACATGGGAATGATCACAAAAAACATACCGAACACAATCCAGGAGGGAACACTCTGTTGTGTGGAGTTTGGCATTTCGTCAGCCTCCAGCGCATTGTAGCTGACTTTCAAAATATTTTTTTCGTCAAAATGGGTAGTGTTACGATCCTGTGCCCCAGCAGAGGAGTTTGTTTCAAGTTTTGCCTTAATGGCACCCATCTGTATCTGCAGGAAGGCAGTTGTAATCTGCATCTTGAAGAGTACCAATAGGTGCTGCTTGACATCAGAGGCTGCTTTGATCTCTATTGGTACTTTTTGATCATCTGTATCAGAAAACTGCCGGTGAAAGCCTTGAGGGATGACCATTTCGAACTGTACCGATTCATCCGATGTTGCATTCTGTTCATTCAGAAGCCGACTCTCAGTGAGTATGGCAAGCAGCTTATTACTCTCTGATGACTGATCCAGATTTTCAATGCTGTAGCTGATCAGTGCCCGCTCTTCATTGAATGCATCCTTGAGCGCCAATGACATAATTAAAATAAAGACAGCAGGCATCACAAAGAGTGCCATCAGCGCATGCCTGTCGCGCAGTACAAGCAAAAACTCTTTTGTCAGCATCGCTTTGAGCATATCTATACCTCACCGCGATGTGATGTCAATCGGATGAAGAGCGACTCCAGATTGGTCGTACCATACCTGATCTGCCGAATCTTGATTGATTCCGACTCAAGAATCTTTAGGGTAAGTGCCATTTTGTCACTGTTTTGATTTTCTACTTTCAGTGATGCACCATCGATGATACTCAACCCTTTATGGCTGGAGACAATCTTCTCAAGCTTATGGATAGGGGTTTCGTAGATTTCTATGATCGCACTCGAGGATTCTTCCTGGCTAAGCATTTTTTCCAAAGTACCCTGTGCCACGATCTTTCCCCGATCGATAATGGCAACCTCATCACATATTTTTTCAATCTCCGGCATATAGTGCGAAGTGTAGATTATCGTTTTTCCTCTCTCTTTGAAGGAGACAATGGTTTCAAGGATTTCATTGCGTGCTTCCGGATCGATACCTACAGTTGGTTCGTCAAAAAAGAGAATATCCGGATCATTCAGCAGTCCCGCTGCGATATTCAGACGGCGCTTCTGACCTCCTGAGATTGTTGATGCTTTTTGATCGAGCAGAGGCTCAAGGTGGTTGACTTCGATCGCGTAGGCTATATTCTCTTTCAGGCTATCTCCACGAATGTTTTGTACTCCTGCAAAAAAACGGAGATTTTCTATGACAGTGAGGTTTTCATAAAGTGCCAAAGTTTGGGGAACGAGAGAGCAGCGCTGACGAATGGATCTCAAGTTTTCCCGCAGAGGGAGACCAAAGATGTCTACGCTTCCCCCTTGGAAGTCGCTCAATCCATTTAGTATGGAAACCAGAGTTGTTTTTCCCGCGCCATTGGGTCCCAGCAGACCAAAAATTATACCTTCATTCACCTCCAGAGAGAGATGGTCCAGAGCAGTAATATCACCATACTTTTTGAGAAGATTATCAACACGAATCATAACGGAATTAAAACGCCTTCAGAAGTTTTTGATAGACTTCTCCTTCGGCAGAGGCGATGGTTTCGAGTTGATCTGCAATCATGCTGTATGTAATGGATTCATCCTTTTTTGAGCGAATAGATTTGACGATCATCAGCGCAAATTCCCGCCATAGATCTCCTGTCTCAGTCATCATTCTGGAGGCTTCAAAGAGTTTGGTATTGCCTAAAAGTGTAGAGGCTTCATCCAGGTAAGAGGCATAAACAAAGCGGAATCCTGCACCGCCTGTCCCAACCTCCTCCTGCATACGGACTATGTGTCCCAAAAAGAGTTTGGCTTCACGGCGATCTCTCTTGTCGAGCTTGCGAATAGTTCTTGCCAGATAGCGCATCCCTCTGATACCGACAACCGGTACCGGGGTTTTCAGCATCATTTTTGCTGTTTTTTTAATCGTCTTGGGGATGATCGTCTCGAAATCAACCTCTTTGGGTACAAATTTTGGATAATAAAGCAGTCCTTTGGGTGCCATAACCCCTTTGTTGAAGCGGGCTTTTTCCAAATCTTTGACATCTGCTGTTACAGCATGCTGAAAGACCGGATCACTAATCGCATAAGTCTGATCCTCTCTGCCATACACGATCAGGTTGTGTGCATTGAAATGAAAACGCATCTCCTCGGGGAAATAGGGGAGCCAGAAAATTGCAGCCTGGGCACCGACGATTTTCCCTTCTGTCAGCAAAACATCCAGTGCCGCTGTTCCCTCTTCGGGTTTTGAAAATGTCTGCATAGTCATCTTGACGCCAATATTTTTCTGCAACCCTTTGATGATCGCTTTTGGCATCATCCGATAGGCGATCAGCGGCATTCCTCCCATCTTGATAAAGGGAAGATAGGCAAAAACCATCGCTCCAGAGAGTCCAAAAACCATCGCTTCGGAGAGTTTGAGTCCGTGATGAGAGAGTAGGGAGGACATTACGCCGCTTTCGCAATGTGCCGCGTGCGTATGTTGGAAATCAGACATTGGTATCTCTTTCGGGCAGACTTTTTAACGCTTCGACAGTAAGCCCAAGTACATCACTGTAGCGTTCCAAAAAAGCATCATCGAGCCTACTGAATATCCCTGGTTTGAAATGACGCTTGATGCGCCATTGAAACAAGCCTGTCGCCTGTGATAGCAGTTGTAGATCCATGCGTTTTGCGTACATATAATAGTAGAGTGGAGAAGCCTTTCCCGATATGACCTCTTGATATGCTTCATCTGCCAGGCGTGTCAACTCAAGCAGTGCCTGCCGCGTAACTTCCTCTTCGATGCTCCATCCTGTCGAAGCCACGACACCATAATGCCCATCCTCATCCGTCGCATAGATCACCTTCTCCATACCGTCATAGGTTACAATATCATCCTGAGGAACATGATCTATTTTCATCCGAGAATACCTTTTGGGAAGATGCCATTTAAATTTGTTGCACTAATACCAAATCAAAAGAAGACATGTCTTCTTTTGATTTGGTATAATTAATAAGATTATAGCAAATGAATGGTTAAAGGCGCTATAAAAGAAAACGGGTTGCAATGTAACATGGATATGTTATTTTATAAGAAGTTTCTTTCCTGCCTCTGTAGTAGGTATAGAGTCTACAATCGTGAGCCTGATAGAAAATTTCAAATTTGAAAAAGAGTTCTGTATGATTTTTTTGATCTCTTTGGCAGAGAATTTATGGTTACTCTCCAGGGTGATATTCAAGCGTTCTCCTCGCAGTGAATTTTGGTCTGCTTCTACAAAAACCAGTGCTTTTGAGATGGCTTCGATCTCTTCCAGGCTGCTTTCAATCTGGATTGTAGAATATCTTTTCCCTGCGATTTTGAATATCTTGGAGCTTCTGCCCAAGAGTCTAAACTGTGATCCTTCGAGTTCTACATAGTCAAAAGTCTCTATCCTGCCCTCGGTGCAGTGCAAGCCGTTTTCGTAGAGTACCGTTGAGACAAAAGGTGATTTGACGATGAGTTCGCTTTCTGTGTTGGTCATGATCGTGACACTGTCCAGCGGTGTCCAGAGTGTTTCCAGATTTGTTTTGTAGGCGATACCGCCTGTCTCTGTTGAGCCGAAAATCTGGATGAGATCGGTGTCGTATTTGGAGATAAAAAGCTGAGCGCTTTTACTGTCGAGTGGGGCGGTGGAGCTAATGAAAATAGAACGGTTTAATGCTTTGCTTTGATCAAGTTTAGTTAGTGCTTTGATATAGAGTGGGGTGGTCACTACCAGAGTGTTGTCATCTATCAACTCCAGTAGATCGTGTGGCAGGAAATGCTCTTTGAGGACGATGTCTATATTGTTCAGCAGGGGATATAGAAGTCCCAGAAGTGTGCCGTAGATATGAATGAAGGGGACAGTCACGATCACTTTTTTGATCTTGTATTTCTCAAGAAGTTTTGTCAAAGCCTTGACCTCTCTATCGAGATTCTCTTTTGTCTTCAGCGCCCCGACGGGATTGCCCGTGCTTCCACTGGTGAAAAACATCATCAGATAATCTTCCTCGCCAAATGGGTCTTTGCTTTGCAAATCCCTAAGTTTTGCATAAAGCTTTTGGTTGCTCGCATCAAATAAAATCGCTCTGCTCTCTCCATAGTATGCTTTGTAAATCTCCAAAGCATTTGATTCTTTTGACTGTGAATGAATATAGGCTGTATTCTTTTTCAAAGTTTCAGCAGTGTAATCTTCCTGAGCAATAAAGTGTCTGTTGCAGCTGCCGTCATCATTGAGAATTTCAAGATACACCATAGGTTCCTTTTGGAAAAAGTTCTAAAAAATTATTTTTTATTATATTTTTATCTTTATGTGGTTCTGCTATTGATAAGTTTAATAACTCTCTTGTGAGGGGCAATTGTATGCAAAATTTCAATTCCAATCTATATTATCTTAGAGTATTATCCTCTATTCTGCTCCAAAAGTCAAGACTCAAAAAGATAAGCTTCATAAAAGCTTTAAGGAGTTTTGCTGTAAAGTCACTTTGAAATGGCTCAATGAGTTGAAAAATTAATGAAACCGGGAAAAATATATGGACAGTTCTATTTGATGAATGAAGAGATTGATATAGCAATTATCGGTGCAGGTGCGAGCGGGTTGATGGTGGGGTCACTATTGGAAGCAGGGAGAGCGGTTATCTTCGAGGGGAATAACAAGGCAGGCGCAAAGATATTGATTTCCGGCGGCGGTAAATGCAATATTACCAATGAGTGGGTGGAACCGATACACTATCTGGGTAACCCTTATTTTGTCAGTGAAGTGCTGAAGGTATTTGACCAGCATGATTTGCTGGAGTGGCTGAGAGAGCGGGGACTTGATCCTGTTCTACGCAAGAATCGTCAGTTTTTTTGTCCGCAGAGTGCCAGTCAACTGCTGGATATTTTCAAAAGAGAGAGTCGGAAGCAATCTCTTCTTGTAGATCAAAAAGTAGAAGATGTTGTCAAGAAAGGAGATTGGTTCTATCTGCGGGGTCTAAAGAAAAACTATAAAGCAAAGAGAGTGGTTGTTGCTTCCGGCGGGCTGAGTTTTTCACTGCTGGGTGCGGATGATATCGGCTACAGAGTGGCAGAATCTGTCGGGCACACTGTAGCTCGTACGGCGCCGGCACTGGTGGGCTTCACAGTTCAAAGGGAGCAGTTCTTCTTCAAATCGTTGAGCGGTATCTCTACGGAGGTCGAGATCATGGTTGGTGACCACTCTTGTCTGGGATCACTGCTTTTTGCACACAGGGGAATCAGTGGACCGGCAGTACTTGACGCCTCCCTCTATTGGGAAAAAGGTAAGATTGAAATCGATTTTCTGCCGGGATGGTATCCACAGGAACATGAAGACTCCAGGAAGCTACTCTCTTCACTGTTGCCTATGCCCAAGCGAGTCAGTAAGGCATTTCTTGAACATTTGGAGATATCAGATCGGCCTATAAGTCAGTTGGGAGCAGCAGAGAGAGAATCACTTTTGAAGATGAAGCACTATATCTTTGCTCCAGCCGGAACTTTTGGCTACAGCAAGGCTGAAGTGACCAAGGGTGGTGTCGATACCGATGAGATTGACTCTAAAACCATGATGAGTAAAAAGTGTGAGGGGCTCTATTTTGCGGGAGAGGTTCTGGATGTTACGGGGAGGCTGGGTGGTTATAACTTCCAGTGGGCATTTAGCTCTGCTGCTGTTTGTGCAAAAGCTTTGCAGGGATAGCTTTGAGGAGGCGAGTATTACTTATTGTTCTGATTTTTTTGGTTGCTATCGCTGTCGATCAGTTGTGGATCAAGGGAGTAAAAATGAGTAGAGAGAAGGAGCAGGAAGAAAAAAGCAGTATGCTCACCCCTCGACACTCAATACCTCAAAAAGAGAATATAGTTTTCACAGAAAAAGATGATTTTACAAAAAAGACTTTTGTCGAAGAAGTTGAAGAGATTGAAGTCACTCCGCCACAATTGAGCATAACAGAACGACTCTCGGAGCTTGGCGCGCAGATCGGTGATCCAATTTTTATCCGTATTTTTAAATACACAGCAGAGCTTGAGATTTGGATCAAAGTTGGCAAGCAGTATGAACTCTTGCAAACCTATGAAATATGCAGGCAGTCAGGCTACCTGGGGCCCAAACTCAAAGAGGGTGACAAGCAGGGTCCGGAGGGTTTTTACTATGTGACCAAAAATCGACTCAATCCCAATAGCAAGTTTCATCTCTCATTCAATCTGGGTTATCCCAATACCTACGATAGGGTACACAAGCGGACAGGCAGTGCTCTAATGGTGCATGGAAACTGTGTTTCGATAGGCTGTTTTGCTATGACTGATGAGAAGATCGAAGAGATCTATGAGTTGGTGGAAAAAGCACTTGGAAACAGGCAGAGGGTTGTGCGGGTTCATATATTTCCTTTTAGAATGACAGAGGCAAAAATGGAACAGTACCAGGCAAACGAATGGTATGATTTTTGGATGAATCTCAAAGAGGGGTATGATTATTTTGAAGATAAGGGTACTCCACCTAATGTAGAGGTGGAGAAAAAGAGGTATGTTTTTACCGAGCCCAGCTAATGCTTAGGCTGTTACCTTGGCAAAAATAATGCCATCAACTGCCTGCAGTTTATCAAGCGCATCCTGACTCACCTCTCCATCGACATCAATAATGTTATAGGCGAGGTCGCCTTTACTCTTGTTGAGCATATCACCGATATTGATATTGTTGTCTGCCAACATCGAAGTGATTTCGCTGATCATATTTGGGATATTTTTATTCGCGATAATCAGTCTCTTGTAACCCGGCTTTACCGGCAGTTCGCAAGTGGGGAAATTGACAGAATTTCTGATGTTGCCCGTCTCCAGAAAATTCTTGACTTGCTGGCTTGCCATTATGGCGCAATTATCTTCAGACTCTTCGGTGGAAGCACCCAGGTGCGGTATAGGGATCACACCTTTGACTTCGAGCAGGTCAGCACTTGGGAAGTCTGTGATATAGGTTGAAACCTTGCCGGATTCCAGTGCTGCCTTGAGGTCTTCATTGTCAACCAATCCGCCTCGTGCAAAGTTGAGGATATTGATACCATCTTTCATCATTGCGAATTTTTCGCTGTTGAACATCCTTTTTGTGCTATCCAAAAGAGGAACATGGATGCTCAGAAAGTCGACTTCAGAGAGGAGAGTCTCAAGTCCTGTCGCTTTTTTGACATCACTGGAGAGTTCCCAGGCGGCATCTACGGAGAGATAAGGGTCATATCCAACCACCTCCATGCCTAGAGCAATCGCATCATTGGCGACCATTGCTCCGATAGCTCCCAGACCAACGATACCTAGCTTTTTGCCCTTGATCTCCTGTCCTCCAAATTGCGACTTTGCTTTTTCGACAAGTGCCGGGACATTGTCGCCCTCATCTTTGATGCTTTGCGTCCAGATAATACCATTGACTATATCACGAGAAGCCAGGAGTAGTGATGTCAGCACCATCTCCTTAACTGCGTTTGCATTGGCACCCGGTGTATTGAAGACTACAATTCCCTTCTCGGAACAGCGATCTATAGGGATGTTGTTCGTTCCTGCACCGGCTCTGGCAATGGCACAGAGCGTTTCAGGCAGCTCCATATCATGCATTTTGAAACTACGCAAAACGACGGCATCAGGGCTTCCGATCTCGCTGGCGACTTCATAATTATCGTGCGAAAAAAGATCCAAGCCTTTTGGAGAAATCTTGTTGAGTGTCTGAATTTTAAACATTATAATCTCCTTTTACTGGTGTTCTGCTGCGAACTCAACCATCAGGTCAGTCAATGCTTTGACCGCATCCAGACTCACGGCATTGTAGATCGAAGCCCGCAGTCCGCCGATAGATCGGTGCCCCTTGAGTCCGATCATTCCTTGATCTGCTGCACGCTTGAGAAGTTCTGCCTCAAGTTTGGCATCCTTGTCTCTAATATTGAAAGAGACATTCATCAGTGAGCGGGAATCAAACTCTGCATGGCCTGTATAGAAGCCCATACTATGGTCGATCGTATCATAAAGAAGTGCTGCTTTTTCCTCGTTCATCTTCTGTACCGCTTTGATTCCACCCTGTTTTTTGATATATTGCATCGTGAGATTGAGAAGATATATGCCAAAAGTAGGGGGAGTATTGTAGAGAGAGTTGTTCTCTGCATGGGTGCTGTAGCGCAGTATAGTAGGAACACTCTCTTTCACCCGGCCAAGCAGATCTTTTTTGATGATCACGATAGTGACACCGGATGGTCCGGCATTTTTTTGTGCCCCGGCAAACATCAGGCTGACTTTTGACCAATCCACCGGACGGGAGAAGATATCACTTGATGCATCGACGACCAGTGGTGCTTTTGAATGAGGGTATGTAGGGTATTGTGTTCCATAAATCGTGTTGTTCGATGTGATATAGGCATAGTCTGCATCTTTGGAAAAATGAATGCTTGCAGGGATCCTGTCGAACGCAGTATCTTCCGAGCTTGCGACGATCTCAATATCCAGCTCTTGCACCTTTGCCTCTTTGATCGCTTTTTTCGACCAGCTGCCTGTGTTGGCATATTGGACTTTTCCACCCATACTCAGGTTCATTGGTACCATGGCAAACTGCAGTGAAGCACCGCCCTGAAGGAACAATATTTCATAATCCTCAGGTATCTCATAGAGTTCTCTCATCAGAGCAATAGCCCCATTATGTACTTCATCATACATGGCTGATCTATGAGAAGCCTCCATGATTGAAATCCCTGAACCATTGTAATCCAACAGTTCTCTCTGTGCCTCTTCAAGTACCTCTGTCGGTATCGCAGACGGTCCTGCACCAAAATTATATGCTCTATTCATTCTTGCTCCTGATTATAATAATAATTGGATTTTATCGAATGCTATAATAGAGACTCCTGAAAGTCCTGGTTTTACTATTTTTGTGATTTGGTCCGGAAACTATATCTTTTGACAAATATTTAGGTATAATTTTGCAATTATTATCACATACATAAGGACGAAGATGAAAATGACATTTAAAACACTGTTGATTACTTCCGCGATCACTGCCACAGGCTTAAGTTTTACGGCGTGTACGACAACACAGCCTGCAGCCCCCAAGCCACAAGTCAAGCAGGTGCCTGCTGCACCGGTAAAGAGTGATGCGCAGAAGCATGCTGAATATAAGAGCACTATGAAAATAGTCGGAAAAGATATCAAGAGAGATGCAAACTACAAGAGACTTGATCTGAGTACGCCTGAGCTTAAAAATTGGTTTACAGATATCACTTACAAGTTGTGGGATGGCCAGATCAGCAGAGGAGAGTTCATAGCTGCAGGACTTGAGAAATTCCCTGATCGTCACTATGAACTTGAAACAATCTCTGATGGACTAATATCAGGCTAATTGATAACTTATACCAAATACTATTACTTTCTGATTCAATTTTAGGTATAATTTAAAAAATTATTATATCTAAATAAGGATAGAAATGGCATCGAGAGCATTATCGCTTGTCTCTTTAATTCTTGTCGCAGGCTTGAGTTTTACAGCTTGCACACCAGAACCAAAACAAAAAAAACCTGAGCCTGTTATGTCTGAAGAGATGAAGCATACAGCATATAAAAATGCGATGCGTAATGTAGGAACAGATATTAAGCAGGATATGAATTATCAAAAGTTGGATCTCACGACACCTGAACTCAAGAGTTGGTTTACAGACATTACATACAAAGTTTGGGATAAGCAGATAACTCAGCAGCACTTTATCTCTATGGGGCTTGAAAAGTTCCCCAGGCATCACTATGAGTTTGAAGTGATTTCCGGAAGATTGCTTGCCAGTAAAAATAAGTCAAAGAGCTAAGAGACTGAAAGGTCTTCCGGTTTTAAATTTTGTTTCCCTCTATTGCTTTGCAACGGTATCCTGAACAAACGCATCCATATCATCGACAATCACTTCGAGTGTCCTCTCTCCATCAATCACCTTGAGTAGTTTGTTGTCAGTATAAAATTTTTGGATCTCCGCCAATGGATCGGTATAAATCTTCATTCGATCATAAAATACCTCTATACTATCGTCACTTCTGACTACTTCCGCTTCAGCGGCACGGCCAAGGATACGCTCCTTGGCGACGGCTTCACTGACGCGTACTTCGATGACCGATACCAGGTCGATCTCATCCTCTTTTTGGAGGATTTCATCCAATGCGGTCATCTGCTCCGTGCTTCTGGGATATCCATCTATAAGTACGACATCTTTGGGTGAGTGTTTAATCGCTGAGATGATGGTATCTATGATGATATTGAGGGGGACAAGTGCACCCTTTGAGATGTAACTCTCGATCGTCGTTCCAAGTTCACTGCCGCTGGCAACCTCTGATCTGAGCATATCTCCTGTAGAGTAATGTACGATTGTATCGCTGTGCCGCTTAGCGATGAGGTCGGCATCTGTTGTTTTACCTGAGCCTGGGGCTCCGATGATAAGAAATAGTTTTTTCATTGTGTGATCCTTTTAATATTTTTTATGATGTTGGTGTCTGTCTGATCCTGAGACTCAGATCTTTGAGTTGCTCACTGTCTACAGGACTGGGTGCCTGAGTCAGAAGACATTGTGCTTTTTGCGTCTTAGGAAAAGCGATAACATCACGGATGCTATCCGTTCCAGCCATCAGCATGATCATCCGATCAAGCCCCATCGCAAATCCTCCGTGCGGCGGCGCACCAAATTTGAGCGCATCCAGCAAGAAGCCAAATTTCTCCTGTGCCTCCTCTTCGCCGATCCCGAGAAGCTTGAAGATCTCCGACTGGATATCCTCTTTGTGGATACGGATCGATCCGCCACCAAGCTCGGTTCCGTTGAGGACGATATCATAAGCGATCGATTCTATCTCTTCGATATCGTCATAGTCGAGTGCGCCATCCTCTGGTATTTTCGGCATTGTGAAAGGATGATGAAGGGCTTTGATCTTGCCTGCTTCGACCTCAAACATAGGGAAGTCAACCACCCATAGAAATTCGAACAGATCTTTCGGGATAATATCCATCAGTTCAGCCAGGTAGATACGGAATCTTCCCATATAGTCCAATACGATTTTTTTCTCGCCGGCACCGAAGAAGACGACATCGCCGACTTCTAGTTCACATCTATCGATGATCGCCTGGATGTCTTCATCGCCAAAGAATTTGGTCAACGGACCCTTGAGCCCCTCCTCTTTCATCTGGAAGTAACCCAAACCTGCTGCCCCAAATTTTCGTACATACTCTTCAAAACCTTTCATCTGGCGCTTGGAGAAGATATTATCTCCATTGGGAACCTTGAGGGCTTTGATACGATTCTTTTTGGGTGATTTTGCGATACCGGAGAAGATCTCATTGTCGCATCGCCCAAAGATATCGATGACATCGACCATCGCCAGGTCATAACGCATATCAGGTTTGTCTGAGCCATACTTTTCCATCGCCTCTGTATGGGTTATCCGATTAAATTTGGTTGGAATATCATGACCATTTTTCGTAAAGATCTCATGTATAAGTTTTTCTGCCACTGCAATGACATCTTCCTGGTCGCAGAAGCTCATCTCGACATCTATCTGCGTAAACTCCGGCTGTCTGTCTGCACGCAGGTCTTCATCTCTGAAGCATTTGGCGATTTGGAAATAGCGGTCAAACCCACCGACCATCAAAAGCTGCTTGAAGAGCTGCGGCGATTGAGGGAGTGCATAAAATTCACCCCCGTGTACACGGCTTGGCACGAGATAGTCTCTGGCGCCTTCCGGCGTAGACTTGGTGATGATGGGTGTTTCGACTTCGAGAAAATCCATCTCATCGAGCGCATTTCGTGCAGCCATCGTGACCTTGGACCGGAGTTTGAAGATATCGTACGACTTTTGGGTGCGCATCTCAAGATAACGATACTTGAGCTTGATCTCTTCATTGACTTTGTCATCGCCCAGGTCAAACGGCATTGGCAGCGAGCGATTCTCAATAATGAGTTTGTCTACGACGATTTCAACTTTTCCAGTTTTTAGGTTGGGGTTTTCGAGTCCTTCGCCTCTGGCTCTTACTTTCCCCGTTGCGATTAAAACAAACTGATCCCTGATCTCTTCCGCCTGCTTATGTGCCTCGACATTGTCTGCCGGGTCACAGACAAGCTGAACAACCTGGTCTTTGTCACGAAGGTCGATAAAAATAACGCCTCCATGGTCTCTCCTGCTGGCAACCCATCCACTGACAGTAACTTCCTGCCCGATATGTTCTTCATTGATTTCTGCACAATAGTCTGTTCTCACGCCTCTTCCTAAACGATAAATTTGACGCGATTATATCCAATTTATGATGAAAATCTGGAATAGATAATATGGTTACAAGGACAAAATGTCCTTTTTGTGGATTATTCGACAATTTTGTCCAAATAACAGCTATTTTCCGCACAAAAGGAGATTACTGATTATTATAGTACTCTGTATATCTGCAATATAACTGCTATTTTGCAGCAATTCTAATTTTACAAACCCAACTAATCAAATCCTAATATTTTAAAATATACAATACAGTTATGGAAAAGATATCCACCGATTTTATCCATTACTTCCGAAGCAAATATAAACAGTTTCCCGATAAAAGAGTAGGAAAGAATACAAGCATCACTATGGAGGACATAGTACTTTCTGCCTTCAGTGTCTTTCATATGCAGCCACCAAGCTTTCTGCAATTTCGATAAATAGGGGATTGTAGTGGTGGGTCCTCGGGGACTCGAACCCCGGACCACTCGGTTATGAGCCGAGTGCTCTAACCAGCTGAGCTAAAGACCCGTTTTTGGAGCTGCTTCTAGGTTTTTGATGATCGCTCTTCTTTTGGCGG
>JAYEOH010000065.1:0-18175 GCA_034722775.1 Campylobacterota bacterium
AACAAGGCTTGAAGGAAGTACCGAATGCAGCGATGCTCCACCATGCCCTCGGCCTATGGTATGTCAGAAACAAAGAGAGCGAAAAAGCTGTCGAAGAGCTGAAAAAAGCAGCCCAACTCGATAGAGACAATGCACGCATGAGTTATGTCTATGCCATATCTATAGGAGCCCAAAATCCAAAAAAAGCAATAAAAATCCTCAAAGAGGCATATCATAAGCATACAGGCGATATTCAGATTGTCTCCGGGCTAGCCTATTATTACAAGATGCTCAAAGATACCAAAGAGAGCGAGAAGTACGAGAAGAGGGCAAAAGCATTGCAGAACTTTTCTGTGCAGTGATCTGTTTTGTGCCCTATATCAATTTTATTTAAGGAAAACCGTGACATATTCAATCAAGGAATACATTCTTCTATTTACAAAAATCATACTCTTTCTGGGTATCCCGGCTCTTTACTATATCTTTGACTATCCACCCAATACCCTCATGGATGTTACCTGGGTCATATCATTTGCCATGCTAACCAAAGACTTGATTTTAAAGATATTTTTGAAAAGGCAGTATTGTGATATTGATGAGGATAAAAAGTGTTGATTTCTTTTCAAGCCAATCAGTAAACAATCTCGATCCTCCCATCCTTCTTTCCGGGAGTGAGTATCTTCTCTTTGTAGAGAAAATCCGCCATGATGGAGTAGAATGAGGCGAAAGTATTCTGCATGCCGGTACCGTATTTTTGGAACCAGAAGTAGCCATCCCCTCCTTTTTCGACCATAAATGAGTTGCTTAAAATCTTATACTCGCGTTCCGGATCGACAGCCTGCCATTTTCCATCGATGAGCACTTTTATGTTGTCTATCCTCTCTCCTTTTTTGATAATCCTCTCTCCCTCTTTGATCATAGGTTGTTTGGGCAGTGTGATGCGGTATCTGATCCCGGATGGCTGCAGAAATCCGCCCTCACCATAGCTGGCGGCACTCCACTCCAGAATATCCTTGAGATGCCTGCCTTGCAGCCTGAGTGTGATGGCATACTGTCTGAACTCATCGATCTCCTTGAGCATTGTGTCGGTGACAGGTCCGGGTTTGTAAGTCTTGTTGCCGCGAAATGCTCCTCCGTTGTTGAGGACAATGTCTACCTTGAACTTTTTTCTCATCATATCGTTGATCATCTCTGCGACAGGAGATTCTCCTTTGCGTGTGACACGGGAGTGCATATCCCACTCTCCTTTGGTTTGCCCCAGGATTACTTCGGCAGGGAATTTTGCCACAAAGGCTGCTACTTTCGCTTCGATTTTCTTGTTGGCCTCTATCTTGTCGGTCACTGGGATTTTCTGCATCGTGATCTCTTTGTGAAGTACTTTGAGATCTTTAGTCATGGGGATATCGACCTTGACCACCTGGCTTCCCATCTCTCCGCCGTTGACGATGGCGGTATTGTTGATATGCCCCATTTTTTTGACATAGTGGTGCGAGTGCCCTCCGAAGATCAGGTCGATACCTTTGATCTGCTTGGCGAGCTTGCGATCCTCTTTGTATCCGATGTGCGACAGTGCTATGATGAGATCGGCACCTTTGTCTCTGAGGGTTTCGACCATCTTTTTGGCGGTTGCAACATTGTCTGAGGGCATCGTGACATTTCTCTCTGCTGTGACGACAGGAAAATTTTCTGTCATCAGTGAAAAGAGACCGACTTTTACACCGTCAAGCTCCTTGATGAGATAGGGATGGCATTTGTCTTTGAGTGCTGAGCGGCTGACATCGAGGTCGCTGCAGACTACTTCAAACTCTGTATTATCAAGTGCCTTCGAGAGTACTCCGCTCCCTTTATCAAACTCGTGGTTGCCAAAAACATAGAGATCATATCCTGCATCTGACATCAGCGAGAAAATCGCTTTGCCTCTATAGGTGTGAAAAAAACGGTTCATCAGGTCATCACCCGTAGAGACGGTAAGCGTAGCCGGGTTATCATTTTTGAGTTTCCTGAATACGGTTGCAATACGAGCAATGCCGCCCATCGTCAATTCCTCTTTTTGTCCATCAAAGTTGAGATCAAACTTTTGCGTAGCCGGTTCCATCATCCCCTGAAGATCGGCTGTTCCGGCGATCGTGATAGTGTGTTCAGGTGCAGGTGCGGCAGCATAAAGGATAGAGCTGTACAGAAGTGCCAAAAGTGCCGTTTTGATGGTACGTGTCATAAGGTTGCCTTTTTGGTGACAGTATAGTATATTGGACTGAAAATAGTTCTCCCAGGTACCTTTTATGCTAAAATTTTGATATTTATGTATGAAGGCTCAAGATGAAGATTAATGTCATTATCATAGACAAGAGAGGAAAAGATCAGCTCTATGCACCATTGATCGAGCACTTTCAAAAAATAGCAAAGCCATTTGCTCAGGTTCAAGTGATAGAACTCTTTGATAAAGAGATCGCAAAAGCACATGATATCTCTCCCGCTGCAGCAAAGTCGAGTTATACAAAAGCTTTTGAAAAGCAGTCGGCCGGCGGTTATACTATTGCACTTGATCCCTCATCCAGAGAGGTTGATAGCTTTGAATTTGCCAAACTGCTTAAGGATAGGGGAGTGGTGAATTTTTTTATAGGCGGTGCATACGGGCTTGAAGAGCATTTTTTGACACAATGTAATACCTCAATATCATTGGGTAAAATTACGCTTTCACATAAATTGGTGAAGGTGGTGTTAATGGAACAGATTTTCAGGGGCCTGGCGATCAACCATAACCACCCTTATCATAAATAAAATAGGGATGTATACGATGCTTAGCAAATTGGAATTAGAGAGTTTTGAAAAACAGCTAAAGGAGAGAAAAACCAAGATTGAAAAGAACCTCAGCGGTACCAGTCTTGAACTCAGCGGTATGAGAAATCTTGATCTTAAAGATGATGGGGATCATGCAGCTGTCTCTGCAAGTACGATTGCGGATAGTGCGATTTTGGAGCAGCAGCGAAAAGAATTAGCAGAAATTGAACTTGCTTTGGATAAAATTACAAGAGGAACTTACGGTATCTGTGAAATGTGTGAAGAGCCGATAGGGCTTGCCAGGCTGAAGGTCAAAACATTCGCGCGTTTTTGTATCACTTGTCGAGAGATAACTGAGAAAGAGCACAATTAACAAAGGATAATCTATGCGCATAGGTCTCTACTTCATCTTCGGTCTGATCCTGGCAGGATTGACCGGGGCATATGTCCACTCACTTCATCTGGGAAATCATATCCATAAAATATTGGGTGTAGATGTAAATCTGCCTATTGCGGCCTGGGTCATCATCCCAATGCTGCTGCTTTTCTTTTTTTCATTAATACATATGATGTATTATGCAACTATCGGCTACTTTGGAAAAAAGAAATGGATAAAAGATGCCGGGACATTGCAGGATGCACTCTACTGGTCACTCCTTAAAGAGCCCAAAGAGCATAAGTATTTGACCAAAGATATCAGAGACAGTGCCAAACTTCTTGCCAAATCAACGGTTGAGGTGACGGGATCAGTTGAGGGTGTTTCTGAGAAGTTTACCAATATCATTGCATTGATCAAGGATATCGAGAGAGGTGAATATGTAGATCTCAAAGAGAAGGGTCTTGCGAAGAAGCTCTCCAAAGAGAATCCCATCTATATCAAAAACACACTCAATAGACTGGATGTTGATCCAAAATTTGTGGAAGATGTGCTTCAGTCTACAGCAGTGTATAGCAAAGAGACGGTCGCCAGGGGATTGAGGCTCTTTGCTGAAAATGAAACCTTTTATAAAGCAAAAAAATATGTGAAGATATTTGATGTAGATAATTTCTTTGTGCTGCTGGAGAGAGCTGCAGAAAGCAAAGATGATATGGGTATGAATGAAGATATGATCGAGTCCTTTATCGCCGAACTGCCATTTGGATGCAAAGAGTATATGCACCTTGCCAGAATTTGCGTGAAAAAGTTCTCCCCCGATACGAATCTTTCAATGTTCAAAGCGTTCCAAAAGCATGACGAAAAAGCCAGTCAATCCTATCTCTATCTGCTATTTGAATATGAGATGCTTGATGCGGTAGAAGAGTTCTTGAGTGAGCATGGACAGAAAGAGTTTGTCCGCTTTAGAGCACTTCATACACTGAAAAAAATGAACAATAAATATAATGTAGAAGGCATGGTGAGCTCTTACGCAGTATGCGATGAAAATTGATTTTTCGACTCCTCTCTATGTATTAGCCCCTTTGGCGGGCTTTACAGATCTTCCTTTTCGTTCTGTTGTCAAGAAGTTCGGAGTTGATCTCACTGTGAGTGAAATGCTGAGTTCAAATGCCCTCGCATACCAAAGTAAAAAAACCCTCAAAATGGTTGAAAAAAGCCCGCTTGAAGACCCCTATTCGGTACAGATAGCAGGTTCAGATCAGGAAGTGGTTCGCAGAGCAGTGGCGCTACTCAATGAGCAGGAGGGGATCAGTGCCATCGATCTCAACTGCGGATGCCCGGTTCCCAAGGTAGTGAACAATCTTGCAGGCAGTGCGCTGCTGACAGATCTGCCCAGGATGGGCAAAACGATCGAAACGATCAAAAAGTACTCCAACAAAGAGTACACCTCGGTCAAAATTCGTCTGGGTTTTGAAACAAAAAATCATTTGGAAATTGCACGGGTGTGTCAGGAGAGCGGTGTAGATTTTATCGCAGTGCATGGACGCACGAGAGCAGGAAAATTTAAGTCTGAAGTGGATTATGATGCTATCAGGGAGATCAAAGAGCATCTCTCTATTCCGATCATTGCCAACGGGGATATAGATTCTCCGGAAAAAGCGAAATGGGTTTTGGAGTATACAGGTGCGGACGGGATCATGGTAGGTCGCGCATCCATCGGAAAACCATGGATTTTTCATCAGATGAAAGAGGAGAGCAGCAAGGTCGACAGCAAGTTGGTTCAGAGAGTTGTTCTGGAGCATTTTGACCAGATGATTTCTCACTATGGTGATTATGGCGCAATTTTATTCCGAAAGCATCTTCATACCTACTCAAAGGCAGGGTATCAAGGGGCTTCGGCTTTTCGCGATCAGGTAAACCATATCGACAGTGTGGCAGAGATGCGAGAGGTGGTTGCAAACTTTTTTTCACAACCCTGCCTTGCTGACAGCAGAGAAGTATAGCATGGGAGAAGAGTGACGATGGAGCAGATCATATTATCACTTATCGGTGTCGGTATCGGAGCACTCTCCGGATTTTTCGGTATCGGCGGCGGGACGGTACTGGTACCGATTTTATTGTTGATGGGAATGGAGATGAAGGCGGCTGTGGGTATCTCTGTCATGCAGATGGCGTTTAGCTCGATCTTCGGTTCCTATCTCAATCATCGCAAAGGTTTGTTGGAAATAGGTGAGGGGATCTATGTCGGCCTGGGAGGTTTTGTCGGTGGATATCTGAGTGGGTATCTTACGGCGCAGGTACCTGATAGTGTCTTGCAATATACCTTTGTTTTCTTTGTTGTTTTTGCGCTCTATAGATTGCTGGCGGCACCCGAACCACATCCGGATGCAGAGTCCAAAAGTTTGCCAAAATGGCTCTTGTTTGTGGTAGGGGTAGGGATTGGTATTATTGCGATCAGTATTGGGGTAGGGGGTGCGATCATCCTTATACCCCTCCTGTCCGGATTTTTACACTATCCTATCAAAAAGGCAGTAAGTGCCGGACTTTTCTTTGTTGTATTCTCCTCGGTGGCAGGCTTTCTAGGTAGGTTTATTCATGGTGAAATAGATTTAGTAAATGGTATGATTATCGGTGTCGCTTCACTTTTTGGTGTTTATATTGGAATTTGGCTCAAAGATAAAGTGCATGCAAAAAGTCATAAGAATTTTATTGTCGGGATGTATCTTTTTATCCTTGGTATTATGGCGTATAAAATGTTTTTGAACTAGTTAATGAGAGGATAATAGTGAGTATCAAAAAAGATAAGATTCAAGTTTTTGGGGCAAGAGAGAATAATCTCAAAAATGTCAATCTTGAAATCCCCAAGAACAAGCTGGTTGTTTTCACCGGTATCAGCGGCAGCGGCAAGAGTACGCTGGCATTTTCGACACTTTATGCAGAGGGGCAGCGACGCTATATTGAGTCTCTCTCCAGCTATGCCAGGCAGTTTTTGGGAAAAGTTGGTAAACCCGATGTAGATAAGATAGAGGGCTTGACACCGGCGATCGCAATCGACCAGAAGACAACTTCCAAAAACCCCCGTTCAACCGTAGGGACGATTACAGAGATCTATGACTATCTCAGGCTGCTTTTTGCGCGTGTAGGAAGACAGCATTGTCACCAGTGCGGCAAGCCTATCTCTTCGATGAGCGCAAGTGATGTCATCGAACAGGTTTTAAAACTACCCAATGATACTAAGCTGGTGATTCTCGCACCTCTGGTCAAGGAGAAGAAAGGAACTTTCGCTGACATGCTCGAGTCGTTGCGGCACAAGGGATATGTGCGTGCCATGATCGATGGTGTGATGGTGCGCCTGGATGAAGAGATCGAACTCTCCAAGACCAAAAAACATACGATCAAAGTGGTCATAGACCGTGTCGTTATCAAAGAGGAGAGTCGAGACAGGATAGGTCAGGATGTGGAAAAAGCGCTCAAAGAGAGTTATGGTGAAGTGGAGCTTGAAGTGCTCAATGGCGAAGAGGTGGGGATCGACCAATCCCATATCCACTACTCTGAGCATTTGGCATGTTTTGATTGCAAGCTGAGCTTTGAACCGTTGGAGCCGGTATCCTTCTCTTTCAATTCGCCCAAAGGTGCCTGCCCAACTTGTGATGGATTGGGGATTCGCTATGCAATCGACCTCAAAAAGGTGATCGATCAGGAGTTGACAATAGAGAAGGGCGCGATTAAGATTATGTACGGCTTCAATAAAAGCTACTACACCAAATTTCTTAATGCTTTTTGTCTGCAAAACGATATTGATATTAAAGTGCCTTATGCCCAATTGGAGGAGCACCAGAAAAAAGCCATCCTCTACGGAATACCGGGAGAGGTGAAGTTCACCTGGAAGCGCCATGCCCTCGAGCGAGAGTGGCCGGGGATGGTTAAATTTGCGTATGATATGTTCAGCGACGAGAAGGATCTCAGCGAATATATGACGGAAAAGGTCTGTGATGTCTGTCATGGACATCGTCTTCGTCCAAGATCTCTGGCAGTGAAGATCGAGGGGAAAAATATTGCAGATCTTATTGACCTGCCGATAGAAGAGAGCTATACTTATTTTGCTGAAGGAAAAAACTTTTCTCACTTGAGTGAGCAGCAGCAGACGATTGCCGAGTCGATTCTCAAGGAGATCAGGGAGCGGCTCTTTTTTCTCTATGATGTCGGGTTGGGATATATTACCCTGGGTCGTGATGCCCGGACGATATCGGGTGGCGAAGCGCAGCGTATCCGTATTGCTTCGCAAATAGGTTCGGGGTTGACAGGGGTGATGTATGTTCTGGACGAACCCAGTATTGGTCTGCACGAACGAGATACAATGAAATTGATTCGCACGCTGAATTCATTGAGAGATAAAGGCAACTCTGTGATCGTAGTAGAGCATGACAAAGAGACGATCGTTTCGGCAGATTATATCGTCGATATCGGACCTGGTGCGGGTGACTTTGGCGGAGAAATTGTTTTTGCCGGAGACAGCAAGAAGCTGGCGAAAGCTAAAACTTTGACGGCCGACTACCTCTATGGAAAAAAAGTCATCTCTTATGCTCATGAGAGACCCCAGGGTGATTGGCTGGAGATTAAAAATGTTACTCTTAACAATATTGTGGATCTTGATGCTCAAATACCGCTGCGTAATTTTGTCTGCATCGCCGGGGTCAGCGGAAGCGGCAAGAGCTCACTGATCCTCCAGACGCTGCTGCCTGCTGCCAGAGAGATACTCAACAATGCCAGAAAAGTCCACAAAGTCGATGGTGTGGAGATCGTTGGTCTGGAGCATCTCGATAAAGTGATCTCCCTCGATCAGAGTCCTATCGGACGAACACCGCGTTCCAATCCTGCCACCTATACCGGTGTGATGGATGAGATCAGAAAACTCTTTTCTCAAACAAAAGAGGCGGAACTTCGCGGTTATAAAATTGGACGGTTCTCTTTTAATGTCAAAGGCGGACGATGCGAGAAGTGCCAGGGTGACGGACAGATCAAGATAGAGATGCACTTCCTTCCTGATGTCATGGTGAGCTGTGATACCTGCCTTGGTGCACGCTACAATGCCCAGACGCTGGAGGTATACTATAAAGGAAAAAACATAGCCGAAGTTCTGGCGATGAGCGTCGGGGAGGCACTGGAATTTTTCAAGGCTATTCCTGCGATCGCAACAAGACTCAAGACACTTACGGATGTAGGTCTGGACTATATTACTCTGGGGCAAAATGCCACGACACTGAGTGGAGGAGAGGCGCAGCGTATCAAGCTCTCCAAAGAGCTGAGCCGCCGAGATACGGGAAACACGCTTTATATACTTGATGAGCCGACCACCGGTTTGCACTTTGCTGATGTGGATCGTCTGACAGGTGTACTGCATCACCTGGTAGACCTGGGCAACTCTGTCATTGTGATCGAACATAACCTGGATATGATCAAAAATGCCGACTATATCATCGATATGGGTCCCGAAGGCGGGAACAAAGGAGGCTTGATCATCGATACCGGCACTCCAGAATCATTGGCATCGAATCACACAAAGAGCGGAAGTTATACGGGCTATTATCTGGAAAGGGAGTTGAAAGAGATGGCAGAGTATGAAAGTGCCCTGTAGTTATTTGAGCTGATATTGTAAACCTCAAACAAGTTTGAGGTTCCTATTAAGATGTATGAGATCAAGGAATCCTGAATCCATTATTCTTGTTTTGTGCACTCGACATGGAAGAGAATCCCAACTTGACAATCCAGAGCAGTATGATAGCGGCAACTATTTCGTACCCTATCGCCCAGGTAATAAAGAATGAGTGCTGATCATTGAGCGAGAGGAATATGTCAGTGTCACCCTTGCCAATATAGAAAAAAATAAAAAGCAGCCCGACGATATAGGGCACAGTAAGAAAGTAAACGGCAAGCATAATGTTTTCGTATCCTTCCGGAAACAGGATTGAATCAACCAGATCTACATTTTTGTTCATGAAACTTGTATCCTCATTTTTATCCTTTTTTTTGCGCCTTATTTTTTTGGAAGGCGATTCGTTCTGATGAAATGGATCACTATCAGTACTATATCCCATAATAACTTTTTACCTTTTATATATTTTTTCTATATAATATTCTATCATAATTAACTAAAATGCTTTCCAAAATCTCGAAATTGGGAATATTTTGTTATAATAGTTGAAAGAAGATGAGGGGTATGGAAGTGTTGCGTATTTTTATTGTCTTATTGTTTGCTGTCTCATCCTGGGCTATGCCGGTAGTAGATAAGTATCCCAGTTATAGTTATGTCTTTGGTGAATTTGATGTTGACAGTGATTATATCCATGATGATACTTTTGTCAAATTTATCCAAAAAAATGAAAAACGCTACCATACTTTTTATAAAAACTCACTCAAGCGTGGAGGGCATCTGATCCCTACCTTTAAAAGTATGCTGATACAGGACGGACTTTCTGATCTATTCGTTTATATGTCTATGATCGAATCGGGATTCAGTACAGACTGTGTTTCGTGCAAAAGCGCTGTGGGGATTTGGCAATTTATGGAGGCGACTGCCAGGCAATACAATCTCAGTGTCAATTCTGACTTTGACGAGAGGCTTGATCCGATCCTGGCGACCAGCGCAGCGATGAACTATATGCATAAGCTATACAAAGATTTTGGCAAGTGGTATCTTGTAGCCATGGCATACAACTGCGGTGAGGGGAGGCTGCAAAAGGGCATCAATAAAGCAGGGACAGATGATATCTCTGTTTTGATGCGTGAAGATGCAGGCTATATCCCAAAAGAGACACGCAACTACATCAAAAAGATACTAATGGTCGCAATGATCGGGGAGAATGTATCGTTGGGCCTGGAGAAGATGGATAATGCTGTGGTGCAGCTCTATGGCAAAGATGTTGTTCAGGTGGAGATCGATCCGGGTGAAAGTCTGGAGCAGGTTGCCAGGATGATCAACATGGAACCGAAAGATCTTCTCAAGATCAACCATCATTTTAAAAATGGTGTAGTGCCGGTCAAGTTACCATCCTATAAGATGAATATCCCCAATATGAAAGTGGTTGATTTTTATGCGATCTATACACTCCAGAAGGAGCTTCAGAGATATTCAAAATCACACTATCTTTCGCATGTCGTCAAAGCAAAAGAGGGATTGAAGCAGATCGCAGATAAATATAGCACCTCTGTAGGTGAGATAGCAGTGGTAAATCCTGCTCTCAAAGGTAAAATTCGTCGCGGTCAGGTTCTTGTAATCCCCGTGACAAAGAAAGTATTTGACAAATTTTCCAATTGGTCATAGCTGGAAGTCTATTTTTCCTCGAACAAATTGCCCATCGGAAATGCCCTTGGGGTGCGAGGTTCCCAAAAGTTCTTAGCTTAATGATAACCTTGATGAAAGAGAAAAATGGAGATAATTTGTTTCTAGAAAATGGTGTCAGTCAGGAGTCAACATAATGCGCATAAAAACTACTGGAGTGATCAGCTTTCTGCTTACCTCTGTTTTGCTCTTGAATTTTAGCGGATGTGCTTCCAAAAAACCTAAAAAATCGTACAAAAAAGGTACGCCGGCAACACAACGAAGCTATAATGTCAGAGGAAAGCGATATCACCCGACCTATGTGAGGCTTGGTCAGAAGATGAATGGGATCTCCAGTTGGTATGGTCCGAATTTTCATGGTAAAATGACCAGTAATGGTGAAAAATATAATATGCATGCACGAACGGCGGCACATAAAACATGGCCCATGAATACGATGGTAAAGGTATCCAACCTGCAAAATGGCAAGAGTACAGTGGTGCGCATCAACGATAGGGGTCCTTTTGTGAGGGGACGGATCATCGACTGCAGCTACAGGGCAGGAAAAGAGATCGGTCTGGATCGTATGGGGATTGCCAAGGTTCAGATCAAAGTACTTGGTTTTGCAGGAAAGGTCCAAACTCCTGCCGCAGCAAAAAAACTGCCTAAGTCTGAACAAGTGGTCAGGTTGACCAATTTTGGTATCCAGGTGGGTGCTTTCAGGCGACTGGAAGGGGCAGAGATATACAAGCGCAGCCATGCTCAGCTTGATGAGAGATATAAGCCTGTGATCAAGCATATGCACGATGAGGAAGGGACACCGCTCTATCGTGTTTGGCTGATGGGATTTGCATCCGAAGAGGAAGCGAGAGACTTTAGGAGTCAGCATGGGCTTCCGGGAGCATTTATTGTCAGGAACTAGAAGTATCATTTTATGAGGAGAGAGAGTCATGGTTGAAATAAGCAGAGAGACAAAAGAGACACAGATCAGTGTCAAGTTGAATCTTTACGGTAAGGGTAAAGCGAAGATCGATACGGGTGTGGGATTTTTCGACCATATGCTTGAAGCCTTTACCAAACACGCCCATATCGACCTGGAGGTAGAGTGCAGAGGCGATACGCATATCGATGATCACCACAGTGTAGAAGATGTCGGCATCGTGATAGGGCAGGCATTGAAGCAGGCAGTCTATCCTGTCCGTGAAATCGAGCGCTTCGGCAATGCTGCAGTCGTGATGGATGAAGCAAGTGTGAGTTGTGACATAGATCTCTCCAATCGAGGATTTTTGGTTTTTGAACTGCCCATCGGAGGAAAGGTTGGGGAGTTTGATGTCGAATTGACCGAAGAGTTTTTCAGGGCGTTGGCTTTCAATATGCCTATGACAATGCACCTGATCTATAATCGGGGAAAGAATAAGCACCATATCATCGAAGCAGCCTTCAAGGCATTGGCAGTCTCTCTGCGTCGTGCAGTGACTCCCAATAAAAATGCAGGAGTACCGAGTACCAAGGGGGTGCTATGAGTATAGAACTGATTGTTTTGGATGTTGACGGGACGATGACGGACAGTCGGATCACCTACAGTGAAAGCGGCGATGAGATCAAAGCATTCAATGTAAAAGACGGCTTGGCGATCGTCTCCTGGATGAAACTGGGAAAAAATGTGGCGATTATCACAGGGAGAAGTTCAAAAATAGTAGAGAGGCGCGCCAGAGAGCTGCGTATCGAGCACTTCTATCAGGGGTGTGACGACAAACTGACACAATTGAAAGAGTTGGTTGAAAAGTTGGATCTCACGATGGAAAATGTCGCAGCTATCGGTGATGACCTCAATGATTATCGTATGCTTGAAGCAGCAGGGATCTCATTCGTGCCGCGTGATGCCAGCAGCTATGTAGACAAGATCGCTTCTGTCGTATTGACTCGAAAGGGCGGCAGTGGAGCGGTGCGTGAGATGATAGAGTATTTGGTGAAAAAAGAGAGACTTGAAGATAAATTTCTCAACTTGTGGAGATAGAAAATGGGTAGATACCTTAAGATAGAGTTGTTAGCCATCATTATGATTTTGGTGATGCTGGGTGTCTCCTATCTTATTAAGGTTGAAAACGATAAAGCAAACAAGAATGCCTCCGCTAAAGAACTTGAGATTTTTGACTCCGTTACTGTCGAGGTTAATTCGTCTGCCGTGAAGAGTAGACTCTACTCAGACTATGCCGTACAAAAAAGCGGCAGTATGGAGATGATATGGCTTACTTACTCCGGAAAAACAGCCAAAGAACTCAAGTCAAAATTTGGTAGAAGTGTCGGTGACAAGTTTTATCTTGATATAAATGTCACAATGCTCCAGGAAAATGGCTACTACTATGAGGCTGATCATGCAATTTATGACAAGAAGAGTGATATTTTTTATGCGACAAGCCCATTTGTCGCGTATGTTCATAGCGGAAATATTATCCATGGTATCAATTTGAAATACAATATCAAAGAGAAGATCACTACAGCAGAAAATGTCGATGCCGTTTTTTATACCGATGATTGAGCGTGGCCTTATGCTTGAGATGCTATAATACTCTAAAAATTAGGTACATAACTATGAAAAAATTAATTCTTCTTTTGGTTCTGCCATTTTTTCTCTATGCGGAAAAAGTGGAAGTTACTTCCAAAAATTTCTATGCTAAAGATTCAGAAAAGCAGGCACATTTTATCGATGATGTCCTGGTCAAACAGGGTAAATCCTGGATACACAGTGATGAGTTGATCGTCTATTTCAATGACAACAATGAGACGATACAGTATGATGCGGTCGGTAATGCTACCTATGAAATCATCAAGGAAGAGAATCATTTCAAAGGCAGTGCGCATAAGGTAACTTACTATCCAAATACATCTAAATATTTGATGGCGGGCAATGCTGTCGTTCATGATATAGCCAAAGACCGACATGTCAAAGGCAATACAATAATGGTCAATAGTCTCACCGGTGATTCGATCGTTAAGGGGGACTCCAAAAAACCTATCAAGTTCATCTTTGATACCGGCTCGAAAAAATGACACCTTTGCGTATAATTGATGCGCAGTTCATCAAGTCTGCACAGAGTATTCATGACTCTCTCGATGATACGATGAGTGAAGTGGTTTTTTTGGGGCGCTCCAATGTAGGAAAGAGTTCGAGTATCAACACTTTGACTGAGCGAAAGAGTTTGGCAAAAAGCTCATCGACGCCGGGAAAGACGCAGCTTATTAACTTTTTTGAAGTTAAGTACCGATGGGATAATGAGGATTATACGCTTAGATTTGTTGATCTTCCGGGTTTTGGTTATGCCAAAGTGTCAAAGACGCTCAAAGAGGTTTGGCAGAAAAATCTGGTAGAGTTCATACAGAACCGAATCTCTATCAGACTCTATATTCATCTGCGCGATGCCAGGCACCCGCATGCTCAGATCGATGAAGATGTAGAGAAATATATCTCGGAGTTTATCAGGCCTGACCAGAAATATTTGACTGTTTTTACCAAGATTGATAAGCTCAATCAAAAAGAGCGGGCAAAACTCAAGAGAGACTTCCCGGGATCCATTACAATTTCCAATTTCAAAAAGAGCGGCAGTGAGAGTGTGCATCGGGAGATATTCGAGACAGTATTTGGAGAGCGTGAGTGGTAGAGTTGGTCAAGGCAACGCTCAGGGATATCTCTGTGATGCAGTCTCTTGTTGCAGGCGAGGTCAAAGAGGGTGTAATCCTCAAGCGAAGCGATGATGAGGTTGCGACAAATATTCGATCGTATGTCCTGGCGAAAGATGATGGGAGATTGGTCGGATATACAGCGTTGCATATCCACTCTCCGCGCCTTGCCGAGATCAGAAGCCTGATCGTTTCTCAGTCTAGCCGCGGAAAACATATCGGTCAAAAGCTCGTGGAGTTCACACTGGACGAAGCGAGAGAACTGGGGGCGGTAGAGGAGGTATTAGTCTTGACCTATCTTCCTCGGTTTTTTGAGAAAATGGGTTTTTTTGAAATTGACAAAGAGAGTATTCCAGAACATAAGATATGGACAGATTGTATCAAGTGTATCCACTTTCCTGTCTGCAATGAGGTCTCTCTGGTCTATAAACTCAGCAAAGGCAGCCTATGAGTGAAGGTCATATAAGCATGGAGAATATGAATCCGGTCCGGTCTACTCTTGTCTGGTCTATTGTCGTCTCCTTTGTCATTTTTTATCCGATGCTGATCTCTATCTATGTATTTTTACCGTTGATGATTGGATTTATGGGGTATGTTATGATACTGGGAATCAACAGACCAAGGGTCTCTTATCTCTTTATAAGTCTGATCTATTTGATCAATCTGGAAGCCAATCTGTCCCTGCCGCTCTTTCTTGCTGTTTTGACGATCATACTCTTCTATATTACGATCTACCCTCATCTTCAAGTGCTCAAAAAGTGCGAAGTATGCATCCCGCTGCTTTCGGTTGTTTTTATTGATCTGCTCTATTTTATTATGCTTCTCGGATATGATTTTATCTTTGACGAGTCCAGCATTGTGATTGATCAGCTTATTCTCTATTCTCTGGTTGTTGATATGCTTATGGTGTTTTTATTATGAAATACAAAATCATTTTTCTATTTTTCTTTCTCATTTGGGGAGTGATGATTGTCAGACTCTATCAGATCAGTATCAAGTCGACCTACTATTATCAGGAGCTTGCCAAGGAGAATATAGAACGCAAACTCTATATCAAGCCTATCAGAGGCGAGATCATCGATATCAGCGGCAAACTGCTGGCGATGAACCGTATCGGGTTTTCAGTATCGATCAAGCCGCATCTCAAACAAGATGGAGAAAGACTAAATCGTGTCGTTGACAATCTGGTGCAGACTTTTCCTGATCTCAATAAGACCATTATGATGAAGGTTTATAAAAAGTCCAGCTCGGCGTACAATCATAAATATATCAAGGTTGTTGATTTTGTCCGTTATCGAGATATGATGCGTTTCTATCCCATACTGAGTCTGGATGAAGATATCAAGATCGAGGCGGAGACCAAACGCTACTATCCTTATGGTAAATATGCAGCGCATATCGTGGGCTACACAGGACGATCCAACAAGAAGGAGAATGATAAAGACTTTATCGTCGATCATGTGGGCGTCACAGGAAAGTCCGGCCTGGAGAGACAGTATAACAAAACACTGCAGGGAGAACTGGGCCATACTATCAGCAAGGTTACGGCTACCAATCAGGAGGTTGAAATCCTGGAGTATCAAAAACCTGTAGAAAATCAAAGCCTGGTACTCAATCTGGATATGGATCTGCAGATGATGATCTCCAAGCGGATGAAAGAGATGGCGGGTGTAGTGATCGTCATGCGAACCAATGGGGAGATACTCGCAGCAGTGAGCACACCTACCTATGACCCCAATATGTTTGTAGGAGGCATAAGTACAAAGGACTGGAAAGCACTGCAGAACGATCCGGAGCACCCCTTTACCAACAGGCTCATCCACGGAACCTATCCTCCAGGATCCACAATCAAGATGGGGATTGCAATAGCTGATTCCCTTTCGCCAAAAGGTCATATTGAAAATACTGAGTACTGCAAGGGGTGGATCACGATTGGAAGAAGCAGTCATAAATTTAGATGCTGGAAGAAGCATGGACATGGTACGGTAGGCCTTCGAAAAGCCATACGGGAAAGCTGTGACGTATTCTTCTATAATAAAAGTCTTGAGATAGGTATTGACTCGATGGCAAAAACACTCAAGTCTCTC
The DNA here is from genome assembly GCA_034722775.1 of Campylobacterota bacterium. GTDB lineage: Bacteria > Campylobacterota > Campylobacteria > Campylobacterales > Sulfurovaceae > SZUA-451. The sequence goes on from JAYEOH010000065.1 coordinate 16,217, forward strand.
GGGCTAGGTATCAAAACCGGTGTAGACTTGCCGCGAGAGTACAATGGTATTATTCCTGATAAAAATTGGAAAATGAAACGCTTCAAGCAGCAGTGGTATAAAGGTGAAACAGTGATAGCAGCGATCGGCCAGGGGTATGATGCTGTCACTCCGATGCAGCTTGCACGCTATACAAACCTTTTGGCTACCGGCAATCTGGTCACGCCTCACTTTGCAAAAGTCGTCAACGGCAAACACATCCTGCCTGAGATGAAACAGGTGGCACTTGATCCAGGTGTGATGAAAGTCATTCATGAAGGGATGTATGATGTCTGTAATACACCAAGAGGTACAGCCTATGCTCATTTGAGGAATTTACCGATAGTGGTTGCAGGCAAGACGGGAACCTCCCAGGTCGTCTCTATCCCGCAAAATGTAGTCAATCGTGCCAAGGAGCATGATATGGAGTATTGGCAGCGCTCCCATGCGCTTCTGACAACTTATGCGCCTTTTGAGAAGCCAAAATATATTATTACGACTCTGGTGGAGCACGGAGGGCATGGAGGAGGAACCAACGGCCCGGTTGTTGCTGATATCTACAAGTGGATGTATGGCAGAGGCTATTTTTCAGAAGATCTTAATGTGACCAAAACCAGTGAAGATAATGTGACTCAGGCAGAACCCGTTGCAGAATCCAATGCTGTGCAAGCAAAGCCAGAGACACCCTCTTCTGAGCCGATGAAAATCAGAAATATCATTCAGTTGTCAGACCCTCAGTAAAATCGTACAGGGATTGATGGGGACAACGCCATCAGAAAGCTTTGGACTTCAACCTCATAAGGCGGAGGTCGGGAATTCAAGTTCTCCTCTTGCTGCCACTAAAACATGAACAATGATAATGTACTGTATCAAGATTAGTATAACTGAACTCTTGTATTGATTATCCTATTCTATAGTTACTGTAGATATATCAAAACTGGTTAAATAAACAGCATCAACATCTTTAGAATATCTTCTTATCGAATAACAATGATAGAGTCTTATAATGGCTTCTGGTAATTAAATTGGAAACCTTATAAAGTCTTCTGCATAGCACATTTTATAAGGTTTTCTATGCTTTGTTGCACAAAAAGGGTCCCTAAACGTCGCTACAGCGATAAACGTTATAAAATATGTTAGATTATAAGGTTTTAGAAAATTAGGCAAAGTCAGTCAAAAGGAATTTTGTCGAATGTTTGAGATATTCTCCTAATTCTCTAGCATTATTAAATTTTTTCTTGTCATAAAGTTTATATGTACCATTATGATTGATAACTATTGTTATAATTAATTCATTTCCAATTTCATCTAAATATGCTTTATATTCAAGTTGAACTCCATTCTCATCTACATGTGAAAGTGCATGAAACTTTGCTCCTGTAGGTATTTCTTCCTCCTGAATAAGTGGAAGTGATTTCAGATCAATAGATTCTTTATTATTCTTTTTCTCTAACTTTACAGGGCTCTTAGATTCTGAGGCTAACTTGTAACTGTATATAAGAGTAGGAAGAAAGAATAGTAGTATTAGTATGTTTTGAGGTATTACACCTGATATCATGTCAGCTAGTATATATACTGCAAGAATAAGCCAGTATCCAACCAATACACTAATTAAAAAGTATTTAACTTTAGAAGTTATCTCTTGGTGTTTAATTATTAGACAACAAATACTTACAATTACAGGCCAAATAAGTAATACACCAAACAGGATAAGAGTGTAAATATTCATATTTTTCCTTTCTCTATTGATGTATCAATAGGTAAATATTATTCATCTAAATTGGTATTTAGAGTATATCGAAAATGTATTACTTGAAAACCTTATAAAATATATAACTTTATAAGGTTTTCTCAAGTACATATTTTTTTCTAATATTTTCAACAATCTGACTCACTTTTCGACTTCTCATCATCAATAGATCTGACGGTCCTCTTTTTCAA
>JAYEOH010000066.1:0-3923 GCA_034722775.1 Campylobacterota bacterium
AATGAAAAGGTAAAAATGATGATCAGCAATGAGGGTTTAAGCGGAGAGAATGTTGTCAATACACTCAAGGCAGTCGCCAGTGTGACGATAAGAAAACCAGCCGGTGGATTCACGGTGATCCAAAATACCGTTGTGACCCAAAAGATGATAAAACTTACGAGTGCACCTTTCATATCTTCAACATCAAACCAATTAAAGCTTGAGGGGTTAGGCATATTTGTAAGTTTGAAATGCGTAGGATACGGGCTTAAGATAGCATTGAATTTCTCTGCAAAATCTCTCAATTCCTTGTGGATTTTTTCTATATCTGACATTGTGGCAGCCAATACTGCACGATCCAAATGGGAAAGTTCTTTTATCTCCTCTACAAGATAGTTTGCTTTCCAGGCAGAAGGTATATCGATCTCTTTACCCTCTTTGATAGAGTGCTGCAATTCGCTGAATAGTTCACTTATCTCTTCGTTGGCACTATCAAAGTTGTTTATATATTTAGAGTATTCATCTGCGAAATGAACTTCATCGTTATAGGATAAAAGCATGAGCAGCTCATTGATCTGTTTTGCATTCTGCATAATAGAGTTTCTCTGTTCCATGCTAAGACTTAACTCATTAGTACCTGAATTGATGACAGAGGTCTCAAGTAATTTTTCCTCTTCTTGCAGTTTTTGATAGAGAGCTTTGCGTTTCTCTTCGGTATCATCTCTGTGCTGATAGAGGTCTGACTGTATAGAGAGAACTCTTTCAGCAATATTCAGTGTGTCATCTTTGCTCTTTACCGGCCATATAAATATACCGATAAGTGTAAAAATCGCGATACCAAAAATCGTCATAAATGTACGGTCAATACCATAGATAAAGACATCATCAATTTCACCGTTTTTAAATACCATCATCATCGTAACAGATGTGAGCATAAAGACTGTCGTGTCACCTCTGTAGGCCCTCGTAAGATAGAGAAAAAATGTTACAAATATAGATAAAAACAGCAAATACCACTCTCTGTCCTGAGGAAAAAACCCTATAAGCAACATACCTATAGTAGCACCGATCACCGTTCCTGCAACGCGCCTCAAACCTTTACTGATAGATTCGCCCACAGGACCGGCCACTGCGATCAGCATCACCGTTATCGCAGCTGTTTGTGCCTGTGCCCAGCCCTGAGAGAAGGGTATGAGATATGCAAGTGCCATAGCGAGAGAGACTTTGATAGCAAATTTGAGTCTATCCGAGAGATCAAAAGAGAGTAAGCTACTCAGGAGATCCAAAATAGATATTTTATTTTCTTGGGTAGCCTCTTTCAACTATTTTCCTCGTTTTGCATCTTGTATCGCTTCAATATGCAAGGAGATCAGGCTAGAGACGATAATCGCCATATAAAAGACACCAATGATCGCTTCCATATAAACAAAAAATTCTGCAACATGATTAGTAGGAAGAATATCCCCGTATCCCAATGTTGTGAGTGTCACAAAACTATAGTATGCAGCACGGGAGAATATCTGCTGCCAGGTTCCTGGTTCAATTCCTGAGAAAGCTTGTGGATCTATCGTTAATAAAAGCAGATAGATCACCGTCCAGATCAATCCAAGCAAGATATAGAGTACCAAAGAGCCAATGATCTTATTCTCATCAATGCCTCCGACAAAAAGTACCTGTTTTCCTGCTGTAATAAAAGAGCGTATAAAGAAAATAAGCAAGGTCAGCAAGATAAAATAAACAGAACTCTGATGAGAGAAAAATTTATCTGAAATGGTTAAGAGTATAAAAGCAGCGATAATAATGTAAGCTACCCACTTCCATGTACGATCTGCATTCAAGCTTTTAAGACTTACAACAAGCATGATCAATATCACAAGAGAAAAAATATCTTCACCTATCCCATCAGGAACTTCTGTCACAACGGTTGCAGAGAAGAGTAAAGTGATCAAAGAGAGAAAGAGATAAGTAAAATTATTTTTATTGTTGAGTTGGGTCATATGTTTTCCATGCATTATATTTCATTGTGTTTGCAAAAGAAAAGCTCTAAAAACTTTTCTTTCATCATAATGATTAAGCGTCTTTCGCTGCTGCCTCTTCATCAGCTTCACTCATCCACAATCCAAAAAGTTTGTAAGCCAAAGCAAAGATCACTGCTCCGATAAAGAGTCCTATCATTCCCATCAGTATCATGCCGCCGATCGCACCGATCAAGATAACCAGCATAGGGATATCTACGCCCCTGCCCATCAACATCGGCTTCAAGACACCATCTGACACACTTACGATTAACATGTAAATAGCGAAGATGATCTCGGTAGTTCCGGTTCCCTGAGAGAAGACATACGCGATAACTGGGGCGGTAACCAACAGAGCAGGCGCCTGAATAATGGTTAAAAACATAATGACGAGTGCAAGCACAGCAGCAAACGGCACATCCATCATAGCCATACCTATGAAAGCAAATACTGCCTGGATTACCGCAACACCGATGACCCCCGTCACCACACTGCGTATTGTCAATCCAGAGAGCTGTGCCCACTCACCGCTATTGTCTCCTATAAGTCTATGCAGAATACTCCTATAGAGCTTGACGGAGGCATCACTGCTCATCAAGAAAGCAGCAGCGATGATCAACGAACCGACAAAGATAAAGATCGTACCAAGTCCGCTTCCTATCGCAGAAAAGACAGAACCCGCAGCCCCTGTGATCTGCCTGGCAAAGGGTGCGAGTGTCTTCTGTAGATCGTGTGATGCCGAATTCCAGAAATTATAAGCTTTTTCACCGATCAGAGGCCACTCTTTGACCTTTTCTGTTGGCGGTGGGATAGTTATATTTCCATCCTGCATTGTATGTGCCAAAGTCTGCCCGGTTTCAATCATCTGTCCAGAAAGCATAAAGGTCGGCACCATAAGAGCGATGATGAAAGTCGCAGCTATCAGTATAATAACTTTTTTTCGATGCCCAAAACGCTTCTCCAGGATATTTACCAGCGGGGAGAGTGCCACCGCAAGAATAATACCCCAAAGCAGCATAGCCAGAAAGGGCTTGAAGATCATAAATGAGACATAGAGGACAATGCCCAATAGCCCCACTTTGATCGCAATCTCTATCGCAACACTTACCTTTTCTTTTCTCTCGTTAGCACTTAACATTGACTTCCTTCGTATCATAAATATTTATGAAGAATTATAGCTGAAGAATCTGTAAATATTCTATCATCACTCTCTCTTTCATAAATTTATTATAAATTTTATTACTTTCTGTTTTTTGGACAGAAAAGGCAAAGTGTTTATGATATAATTGCACCGAAAGTAATGAGAAATCACATCTAAAAAAGGAGATCAAGAATGATCACGGTTGAACAAGAGTATATGAAAGCGATGAAAGAAGCTTCAGAGAAACGCAGAAAAAGTTTTATGGCATTGGGGATTTTATCTCTAGTGCTTGGTATCGTAGGACTCTTTATGAGTGTTGCGGTTACGCTTGTCAGCACAGTAGTGTTTGGCATCTTTATGGTTATGGTTGGAGTACTCTTTTTTATAGAGGGATTTTCCCAAGAGGGTTTGGGTTCTAAGATTTTGATGATTTTTGTAGGTACAGTGTATATTATGGGCGGAGCCGTGATGACAATCCACCCTACGAGCAGTGCAGTTTGGATTACGCTCTTTATGGCGATATTCTTCATCGTGATTGGGGTTGTCAAAATCATATCAGCTTTCATGGTACGCAAAGAGTCTCCGGCTTGGATTGCTATCTTGATCAATGGTCTCCTGGGACTTATTCTTGGAGTGATGGTATACAGCAGTTGGCCAGGATCAGGATTGTGGGTGATCGGTATGTTTGTTTCTATAGAACTTATCATGCAGGGGATTGTGGTTCTCTTTATAGCCAGTGCTGCCAAGAGACTCAAAGAGACGATCAAAGAGAGCATCGAAGCGTAGCC
>JAYEOH010000067.1:0-3917 GCA_034722775.1 Campylobacterota bacterium
CACTCTCTTGCCATATCACGATTCATAAAGTGCTATCCCTTTATTGAGAATCTCTCTCGAAAAGCTGCTGTTGAGCCTGACAAACTTCTCATACATTTTTTTGGTATGCACAATCAAATCAATAGAAAACTCCTCTTTGATATCTCGAATCGTTCGAGAGATATTCATATAGACCTTATTGTTCTCTTCGTAGTCTTTCGGTAGGAAATCATCATTTGTCACAACATACAAATCAATATCACTCTCTTTGTTTGGAGTACCGTATGCATAGCTGCCAAATAAAATGATTTTTTCAGGCTCAAAAGGCTTAAGCCGTTCTACTATTATATTTTTTAGCTGCTCAATCTCAATCATCATCCATCTCCTAATCTACCTATTTTAACATAATTCTGTTAGCTATCATCCTATAAATGTCTCAGAGAGTATCACTTCTATATCACGCTTTATCCGTTTTTTACTGCTATCATCTACCTGCAAACTATACTCTGCCTGAAGCTTCTCCAGTGCGATCACTACTTCATGAGCCGGACTCTTTTCCAAAACTTTTATTTTTTTACCCAAATTCAGCAGCTTGCCCTCTTCAAATATTTTTTTGAAAATCTTATAAGTCTCGCTCCCAATGACACCTTTATTGAACCAACCTTTGAGCAATCGAAGTGCTTTTTTATCTGTAGGGTTATCTACCTTTGTTGTGATGGCTACCTGTATGATCTTTGATAGTTCATTGTCATAATGATCTACCGCCTTTTTTACCTGTTCATAATGAAATGATTTGAGTGGCAGAACCCCTTGTGTACGCGGGGTGACTTTCAAATGTTTTCCCATCTTGACAAAACTCACAGGCTCGCATCGATCATCTTTTACAAAGTAGTAACTCTTTGCCTGATCATTTTTGATAAATACAAAAGAGGCATCTACAATAATATTGTCTTTTCGCTGCACTCTTATCTTCATCGGAAGCTTTTCCAGTATCTTGAATTGGTTTGGTTTGGCTTTCTTGAACTCTCTGATCTCCTCAAGGAAAGCAAGCTCTTCATCTATATCTTCCGCAGTCTCCTCAAAAAGTGTCACCGTGCCCACCTCTTCATCTTTGCTATAGATTTGATTGTCTTCACCCAAAGTCGAGTGAAAGGTCTGAAGCTTCACAAAAGCTTTTTTGGAGAGCTCTATGAGGGCATCGCTCTGAGCCGAGGGGATGAAATTGTTTACATATATTTTATTGTGGGTCGTACCGATACGATTGATACGCCCTATGCGCTGCATCAGTCGTGTTGCATTCCAGGGGATGTCATAGTTGTAGATAATATTACTGCGATGCATGTTGACACCCTCACTCAGCGTATCTGTTGTGATGATGACATCATAATCGTTTTTTCGCTTTTTTTCATCATAATTGGCATCAAAATTTTCGCGAATGGCATTTTTGAGCTTGTCACGATTGCCGCCATGGACACAAAGTACTTTGAACTCCTTGAGGGCTGCATCCAAATAACGGGCTGTTTGCTTGGATTCTGTAAAAACTACTATTTTTTTGCCTCTGTTTTTATTCAACACATCTTTGAAGGTATCAAGTTTCGGGTCTTCTTTGACATTAGCCCACATTTGATTGAGTCGTTCAAATATTAGCAATTCTTTTTCAAGTTTCTCCTTGTATCCTTCTTCAAAATCAGAGGCATTAAACTCCTTCACATTGCCTTTTTCCAGCATCACCTCTATCTTCTCTTCGGCACTATCCTCATCTTCAAGAATATCAAAAATATTGATCTTGGAACCCAAAAGAATCTTGTCATCCTCAAACATCTTTATGAGTCCTCTCAAGTGGAACTCTTGACGGTTTAGAGTAGTCTTAAAGGCATGAAACGAACTCTCAAAACGCTTGATAAGCATATTTCTCATTAGATTTGCCAGCTCCAAAGAACCCCTCTCGAAAATATTCTCACTCACTTTCCCATATTTCACACGAGACCTTAACTTGATATACCCTAAAATTTTATAACGCTCATATTGCAATTCATTGGTCAGTATCTCGATGGTATCTGCAAAAGTTCCCAAGAGAGAATCACTCATACTGTAAGCTATCTCTTCTACGGGCTCAACATCCGGGATGGTTAACCCTTGCTCTTCAATATCTACCGCATACATAGAATGCGTTTGAATATCTGTTCTCGTGCGCCTCACCATCACTTCGCGCAGTATAGATTCACGAACCCTCAATGATAGTTCTTTTAGTTTCGCGATATCTATAGGCTTGTTGTCTTTGCTGGGTTTAATGATCTCTTTGTACTCTTTGTCTATTTTGGCAAAAAAAGTTTCAAGGTTGGGATATGAAGAGATCGTCGAATTTCTTTTGTCTTGAAACAGATAAAGCTGGTTTGCAATATCCATCGGTTTATTGTTGAGCGGTGTAGCAGAGATAAGAATCACTTTTTTCTTATACTTCACCTGCTCTTTGCAAATACGCTCAAGCTCTGCATATCTACTGGTAGCATAGTTCTTAAACTTATGAGATTCATCTATGATGACCAAAGAGTATTTCGCTGTATCTCGAATGCTTTCCAGTTTACCCAGTGACATAATATCATAATGACGAAGCGTACCAATCTCAAATTTTTCAAAGGTCTCTTTCCACTCTTTTTGTATAGAAGGAGGGGTTATGACAAGCACTTCTCCCTGGATATCAAATAGCAGCTTTTTAACAACCATGGCTGCAGTCACTGTTTTACCCAGACCTACTACATCTGCCAGAAAAAAGCCATTATGCTTTTTTATTTTTGAGAGTCCTTCTGTCACTGCATCCAGCTGATACGCTAATTTCATATAGCCTTTGGGGAGATTCCATACCACATTGGGGTCATACTCTATACGGTCATCAAAATGTTCGACAAGGAATTTTAAATACAGTTCATAAGGCGTTACTTCTTTGAGATGAGACTTTGTCTTGATTGCATCAACATCTTTATCTGTGATTTCGATGGCACTCGCCCATAAGTTGCTAAACTCCTCCAGAGCAAAACCTATATCATCACTGTCTCTAAGTTCTACGTTGAACTCAAAGTTTTTGGAGAGTCCATTTTCTGACAGATTAGATGAACCTGTAATCACTGAACCTCTATAATCAATACTGTCATCATGTTTTCTAATCTCATCTTCACGAAGAATATAGATTTTAGAATGGATATTTTTGTCTGGTGAAATGCGCATCTCAACTTTTTTTTCTGCTAACATCCGAGCAAAGACAGCGACACTCTCATCTACCTCTTGAGAGTAAGACTCTTTGTTTAGAGTTTTAAGCTGCTCCTCGACAAAACGCCCACTCATCTTTTCAAAATCCATAAGATTGAGCTTGACCCCTGCTTCTTTAGCTTCAAGTGTTAATTGATCAATATTGATCCCAACCAAGATACGACCACTCTTAATCTCTTTCAGCAGTGAAGCAATCTTGGCAAACCCACTGATACGAAAATAACCTATAAGAAATTCAAGATGCGCAATGCCTTTGTGATGAGTCAATATATCCTTAAGACGATTCTCTAAAGTATTGCTGTCCCGATTGGTAAAAAATTTTGAACTCACTATTTTTCCCTATTTACAATAAAGTATGTTATAGATATTTTACCATAGTGAACTTTGAGGGAATGTACCCTATATCAACCTTACTACTCTTTAAGAAACCCCATCACAACCTCATCAACATTTTTAGTCTCCTCCACCAAACTATTCAATATCTCAAACACCTCTTTAAACTGTTTATCATTTTTTCTTTCAAGTTCCATGATCTTCTTTGCCAAAGCATTATAGTGTAGAGAAAACTCACGCAGTTTTGTAAAGGTTCTTACTATGGCTATGCTATACAGGACTCCTAAGTACAGATGACAACATATAGACACCCTCCTCTGTAAAAGCATAAGGCATTTTTC
>JAYEOH010000068.1:0-3861 GCA_034722775.1 Campylobacterota bacterium
CCTTTTTGTGCGAGCACATGCAGCCACAGCAAGGTAGCCAGTGAGCCGATAGGGGTCATCTTGGGTCCAAGGTTAGATCCCAGTATATTTGCATAGACAAGGGCTTCATTTCCTGTGTATCCGACTTTATCAATAGCAATGTCCATGATCATGATCGTTGGCATATTGTTCATAACTGCAGAGATAATCCCTGAGAGAAAACCTGTTCCTATGATGGCAACTGCTTCGCCCTGATGAGAAAGTGCTTCGATCCATGAAGCGATCACATCTGTGAGTCCGGCATTTTTAAGGCCATAAACCACCACATACAGCCCAATACTGAACCAAACTACCTGCCAGGGTGCGGATTTGATGATCTCCATAGGTTTAACAGATTTATAATAGTTTGCAATGGCCAAGAAAATCAATGCGCCGCCAAGGGCAAAAACAGAAATAGGAAGATCATAGTAATCACCTATGAAGTATCCGAGCATTAAAAATGCCAAAAAGAACCAGCTGATCTTGAACATGGTCATATTTTTGATGACTGAAGCGGGCTCAGGAAGTTCTGAGACATCAACATTGAGAGGAATATCTTTACGGAAATAAAACCATAAAATAGCTATAGAAGCGATGATACTTAAGAGGTTTGGCAGAAACATATTTTTAGCATATTCAACAAAACCTATATCAAAATAACCTGCTGTCACAATGTTGGTCAGGTTTGAGATGACCAAAGGGTTTGATGCAGAGTCTCCGATGAACCCTCCTGCCATCAAAAAAGCAAAGATCGCCAATGGTTTCATTTTGAGGTATTTCATTTTGGCAAGTAAAATAGGGGTGAGTATGAGTGCTGCACCGTCATTGGCGAAAAATGCTGCAACCACGGCTCCCAGAAGAAGGATGTAAACAAACATCTTGTTTCCGCTTCCGCCAGACAGTTTTGCCATCTTTATGGCTGCCCATTCAAAAAAACCGATCTCGTCAAGCACCATAGAGAGGATGATGATACCGATGAATGCCAGAGTGGCATCCCAAACAATGTCTATTACCGTTACTGCATCATTAAGCGTCACCACACCAATGATCAATGCAAGAGCAGCACCGATAACTGCTGTTGTCCCTATCTGTAAACCTTTTGGCTGCCAAATAACGAAGAGCAGAGTAACAAGGAAGAGGCTGGAAGCTAAAAACATTGGTTAATCACCTTGGATCGTACAACTGCCGTTTCTATCTCTTCTTTTGCGGCATCACCGCTAAGATCCAGATTTACTTCTCCATCTTTTCCTGAAACTTTCATAGAGCTTATTTTCTGCTTTGTTTCATCTGCCATACATTCACAGGAGCCTGTTCCAGATATGTTATTATTCATTTTAATTCCTCGTGTAATTATAAGTTAAAAGCCTAAGCATCACCTTTGCCTCAAACAAGTTTGAGGTGCCCTTCACCCTTTTAGCAGATGGTCATAAACTTCCAGTGTCGTTTCAAAACTTTCCCGGCTTTCTGTTTTTTTGTGCTTGAGCTCTGCCTTCATAATGAGCGTCAACTCTTTAATGCGCCGCGAAACTTCTCTCTTGCAGCCCTTTTGTTCCTTCTGGTTGCACTGATCAACGAGCGTGATCAGTTGCGGGAAAAGCGATGCACTGAGTCTGTTGTACATTTGAGTATAGGCGCGCTGCTGAAGAAAGCGGTCGATCGTACGCTGCTGCTCTTTGGTGTACCCCCAGTGTCTCTCGATATAGTCGATCTGATCATTGATATGGTGATGCTTGTCTGTAGCGATTTTATCGCGTTTTTTTTGAATCTTCTGCAGCTCTTTGAATGCTTCACTCTTGGGAATATAGTGGTGGCTGCTACGCTTTTTCCACCATATAACTCCTCCTGCGGCAAAAGAGGCGATCACCAGCCACGGCATCAGGTCAGAATAAAGTATCCCTGCGACTGAAGCCAAAAAAAGTCCGGAAAAAAACCAAAACATTTTTTCACTCCACATCGGTTATACTTTGAACCCCATACTTTTACCGCCGTCAAAGCTGCTCCCCATCTCCCTGGAGATCTCTTCGGCAAAATCAGACAGTGCAAAGATACTCTCTTCTCTTATCGCTACCTTATGGGCAGTGTTTTTGATAATAAGATTGATCTGTCCCCCTGTGAGCTCATATTTAGCAAGTGTTTCTATCTCAAAGCCCTCTTCATAGTCTGCCTTTTCCGGGAGCATATACTGCCAGAGTCTTACTCTCTGTTTTTTACCGGGTTTTTTAAATTCGATCTTATAATTAAATCGCCGAGAAAAAGCTTTGTCTATGTTGCCAAGCAGATTTGTCGTAGCGATAAGAATACCCTCGAATTTTTCGATCTGCTCCAAAAAGATATTTTGCATCTGATTGTGCATCTTGTCTGCCGAACTGCCATGACCTTCACTACGCGAACTGAGAAACTGATCTGCTTCATTGAGCAGGAGGATTGGCTCCACCTTTGCTTTCTTGCTCAAACTCTTGAAATCATCAAAGATCTTCCGAACATTCTTTTCACTCTCGCCAACATACATGGAGAGGATCCGCGAACAGTCAAATCCCAGGATCGGGCGCTTCAATGTTTTCGCCAGACTCACTGCTGTCATCGTCTTTCCGGTTCCGGGAGGACCATAGAAAATGATACGGGCATCGATGCCTTTGCGCTTCCCTTTGAGTCCCCATGCTTTAAGCTTTTTGTAAACACTCTTGTCTACCTGCTTGATCACTGTCTGCAAAGTCTCTCTCGTCTTAGGATGCAGCACCACATCATCAAGTGATGTGACAGGCTTGAGATACTCAAAGATATCCTGTTCCTTGACCATCATATCAAGCTTTAGCTTGGTGACTTTTTTGGTTTTTTTCGGATGTATGATGCGCTGCATGATATCTTCGCGCAGATAAAAAGAGCGGCTGATCCCGCCAAACATATTGAGAATCTCCTCATAATCGATGATCTCATCTGTGATGAGCTTGGCGCCCTCTTCGAGCAGGGCTCTATTTTTGATCTTTTCATACTCGTCAAAAGAGATCAGCTCGATCAGTGTATTCATGTCCCGAAACTGTCCCTCTCCTCCGCTATACTCCTCCTTGAGAAGTGCCAGGAAAATACGCTTTTCACGCTCATCAAGCTCTTTTTCTTTAAAGAACTCTTCCACTATAATCGGTTCGTCTGTGACTTTGAGACGCTCTTCGATGCGTTTAGTCAGGAGTCCCAGCTTGTTTTTGAGCCTGCCGATACTGAGTGAATTGTCTGTAAAGCCCTGCTTATAGGTCGCCATCTTGTGCAGGAGTTCGACCACATCAAATTGATCTTGCAGATATTCAAGATGATCAGTATAGGGCTTGATCTCCGGCAGAGTAATTTCCAATGAGCCCTCCTCAAGGAGGCGCAGCAGTGCGATACTCGGCGTTACTGCTGTCGTGACAATCTCCAGTCTTGAGACTTCATGAGCTTTGACCTGACCGAAACTCATCTGCGTTAGCCAGCCCAAATCCATAAGGTGCTTCATCAGCGGAAGCTTCTCCAGATAAGAAAAGTTATCCTCCTCAAAATTCTCTTGCAGCACTTCCAGAACAGGTACTTCCTCCAGTCCTTTAACATAGCGCCTACAGACATACTGGACCAGCTCCGCCTCCTCCCTGCTGCACTTCAAGTGGGGAAAGATCATCGTTTTTGTGACATTGCTTTTTTCTATAAAGTCTATTAGATATTTCAAATTATGAATCCCTGCTTTAACATTTATACTATTATCTCCTATGATGTATGCTCAACAGTCTCATCCCGGGAGACTTTCTGTCCGAATTATACAATAGATATATTATTAACTTAGCTATAATAATAGCAAGTACTCATTAATTCCAAAGGATC
>JAYEOH010000069.1:0-3793 GCA_034722775.1 Campylobacterota bacterium
GTTGGCCCCATCGTCTAGCGGTTAGGATCCATGGTTTTCATCCATGTTACCGGAGTTCGAGTCTCCGTGGGGTCACCACTTCAATTTTTAAACAAATCTTTCAAGCATAATTCAGAAAATATAAAGCTATAATAACTCCCAATAAAAAGGAGAGCAACTTATGAGTAAACCATTTATTACACTGCCGACACTTACACTCAAATCACTATTTGACTATAGCATCAGCACCTACGCAGAGCGTCCTGCTGTACAATTTGTAGATGGAGAAGCGATCAGCTATGAAGAGTTGGCGAAAAAAGTCAAAACAATACAGGAGATGCTGCAGGAGTACGGCATCCGCAAGGGTGACAAGGTAGCACTTTATAGTGAAAATATGCCCAACTGGAGTGCCGTCTATTTTGCAGTGGCTACTATGGGTGCCGTGATCGTTCCCGTTTTGCCTGATTTTCACACTTCAGAAGCAATGCATATCGCAATCCATGCAGAGTGCAAAGCCGCTTTCATCTCTCAAAAACTTTTTGAAACGATGCTCGATGAGACGCAGCCTCCCACTATGAATCTCCTCGTTATCGTCGATGAACTTAAGATCCTGGAAAAACTATCTACCCCTTCCACCGTGGACAAAGTCCTGCAGAAGAGTGGAGAACAGCTTACGAAAGCAATGGAGAGGCTGAGTAAAGAGCCCGCAGAGAAAAAACCCATCTCCATCGAAGAAGATGATCTAGCCGCGATCATCTATACTTCCGGCACGACGGGGAGCTCAAAAGGGGTGATGCTGAGCCATAAAAATCTGACATTTGATGCGACTATCGCACAAAAACTGGTCGATATTTTTCCCGAAGACCGCTTTCTATCCATCCTGCCGCTGGCTCATACTTATGAGTGTACTGTAGGGATGATTATACCCCTCCTCAATGGTGCCTCGATCCACTACATACAAAAGCCGCCCACTCCTACGATACTGATCAAGGCGATGGCATCGGTGAAGCCCGACTTTATGCTCAGTGTGCCTTTGGTAATCGAGAAGATTTACAAAAATAAAATTCTACCAAACTTTCAAAAAAACTTCTTGATAAGAGGGCTTTACGGCATTCCTTTTGTAAGAAAAAAACTCAATAAAATTGCAGGCAAAAAGCTGATAGAGACTTTTGGCGGAAAGATACGCTTCTTTGGAGTAGGGGGCGCAGGCATATCACCTATCGTTGAAAAGTTTTTGCGTGAAGCCGAGTTTCCTTACTGCGTAGGCTATGGACTGACAGAGACAGCCCCGCTTTTGGCAGGTACCAACGCTGAGCTGACAAAATACAAAGCGATTGGGCCGATCATCCCAAATGTTGAATCCCAACTGCGTGACCAAAATGACAAGGGTATCGGCACGCTATGGGTGCGCGGTGCAAATATCATGATGGGATACTATAAAGATCCGGAGAAAACTGCCGAGGTCATCGATGAAGAGGGGTGGTTCAATACAGAAGATATCGGTTACTTTGATGATGAGGGCTACTTCTTTATGAGCGGTCGTGCCAAAAATATCATCGTCGGTTCCAGCGGTGAAAACATATATCCTGAGCAGATAGAGGCAGTGATCAATGCGCATATCATTGTAGCAGATTCTCTCGTCTATGATGACAAGGGTACGCTGATTGCTCGTATCAATCTCGACTATGACAAAATAGATGAACTGCTGGGAGTCAGGCAAAAGTCGGAAACCAAGACGCATCAAAAAGTTGATAAACTTTTGGAGAATATTCGTGCAGATGTCAACAGCAAGGTCTCCTCATTTTCGCGCATACATAAAGTCATAGAGCAGAAAGAGCCTTTTGTCAAAACACCTACAAAAAAGATAAAACGATATCTTTATACTGAAAGAGCCTAAAAAGGCAGATAGATCTTATCGATCAGTTCAGCATACTCGCTTCGGGCATCACTGTCTATGGTGATGCCGCCTCCGCTCTTATAAAAGAGCTTGCCGTTCTCCTTTTCAATGAAGCGGATCATCACGCCGGAACGCAGTGACTCTCCGTCAAAAATACCAAAAATACCGGTGTAGAAGCCTCTGGCATAATTTTCAACCCTCTGTATGATCTCTGTCGTGCTCTTCTTGGGCGTGCCGGTGATGGAGCCGGCAGGGGTGAGTCGGTCAAGTATCGTTCCGATCTGATCGCGCCAATCGTCGGGAAGTACTGCGGTGATCCTGGAGCTGACCTGCAGCAGCTCCTTCTCTCCTGCTCGAATCTTGTCAATGTAGCGAAACTTTTCTACTTTGACACTCCTGCCGACGATACCAAGGTCGTTGCGCATCAGATCGACGATCATCACATGTTCAGCCATCTCTTTTGGATTTGAGAGGATCTCTCTTTCGGCATTGGGAAGCGAAGCCTCAATGGTTCCCTTCATCGGGTAGGCTGCGATCGTATTGTGGCTGATTTCAATGAAGCGTTCCGGCGAGAAGCAGATAAACTCTCCTTTAAAATAGAGCTTAAATTTGGCTCGGCTGCAGGCGAAGATCTCTTTGAGTGTCAAATCGCTCTCTATTGGTGTTTTGAAGGTGAGGTTGAGGAGATAAGTGTTGCCGGATCGTATCTCTTTGATGACCTCTTTCAGTCTCTCCTGATAACTGTTGAATGGTACAGGTGATTTGAAAAAGTAGTAAGATTTTTTACATTTTTCAGGAGGATAATTGCGTAATGTTTCGAGCTTGTAAAAGATCTCTTCGTCAAGTTCATCAAGTGGCTGGGCAAAGATCTTTTGCTTGTCGTAGGAGAGAAGAAAGAGAAAGGGCCTTCGCTCTTTTCCCAATTGTGTGATTTTCCTGATACCGCCAGGGTGCTCAAGCCACACAGTGTGACTCATGAATCCAGCAGGAGAAGTTTGAGGATAGCCATACGGATATAGACACCATTTTTGACCTGCTCAAGAACTTTGCAGCGCGGATCATCAAGCATGCTGTCGGAGATATCTATATTGCGCATCACCGGCCCGGGGTGAAGAACGAGAATATCTCTGTCGCCCAATAGCTCAGGGGTCAGGCAGTAGTGGTCCGCATAAGCTTCATAATTATCAAAGATCGGTGTCTTGTGCCGCTCGAGCTGAGCGCGCAGACTCATCACCACATCGGCCCGATCGAGTACCTCTTCGAGTTGTTCATACTGAAGAAGATCACTTTCGGGCATGAAAGAGTGAGGTGCGACCAAAAGAACATTCATCCCCATGCGCCTGAAAAGCTTGATTCCCGAGCTGGCAACCCTGGAGCTGACGATGTCACCCACGATAGCGATCGTCTTGCCCTCAAGGTTTCCAAAGTGTTCCTGCATCGTAAAGAGATCAAGCAGTGCCTGAGTAGGGTGCGCATAGTTGCCCGCCCCCGCATTGATGACAGAGGTCATATCCATCTTTGCAAGTTTTTCAGGGGTTTCATTCTCTCCATGTCGGATGATGACGCCATCGGGTTCCATAGCGCAGAGGTTGGCAAAGGTATCTTCGAGGGATTCCCCTTTCTTGGTCGAAGATTTGGAGGGATCCAAATGCACTACGGCAGCCCCCAGCCTCTTGGCTGCGACTTCAAAAGAGCTTCGCGTACGGGTAGAGTTCTCAAAAAAGAGGGTGATGAGCAGTCTGTCTCGGAGCAGCGCAATCGGTTTTTGGGCTTTAAATTTTTTGGCATCACCAAGGATGGCATCTATCTGCATATCGCTCAAGTCGGTCGTCTCGATGAGGTGCTGCATAGTGTGACCTTTGTAAATAATTTTATGATTATAGCAGAGGGTTGGGCAAAGTGGGATTAGCTGTATGG
>JAYEOH010000070.1:0-13963 GCA_034722775.1 Campylobacterota bacterium
TCTGTTTGTTTTTGTTCTGAATATCCTTGTCAAATTTCTTTATATAGTAATTCCTGTCGCCACTGACTGTAATAGAGCTCAGATAAGTATTCTCTGCGGCAATACTTTTTGTCAAACGATTCTTTTTCGCCTCACTTGTTTTGTGCAAATCCTCAGCGTAAGGAAGGAGATACATATAGGCAAGAAAAGCTATAATCCCCGCAACCCCCAGTATCATCAACCACTTTTCATTCTCTTTTTTGGTAGAAAAGTACTTATCCATTTTCTCCAGTTCATCTGCAAATGCTTTCATCGTAAATCAACCTTTAGTATGCCCACATAGTATTCACTCTCCGGGGCCTTTGAAATCATCTCAATATCTATCGAATTGATATCATCGAAATGAACATCAGAGATATGTTTGATCAGTCTCGTAATCTCTTTATCGTCTTTACTTAATAGTGAAAATGTAAAACTATCTTCACTGCTGGTAAGTGTATTGATATTGACATCGAATTTTTCAATATCAAGAGCAAAATTATAAAGAATTTCTGATTTTAACCGATAATTGACTTTTTTATCATAAATCGAAGTGAGTGTCTTCTCTTTGGCATGATAAATTTTTGATTTATCCGCAATAATTCCATCAAGCCTCTTAATCTCTTTTTTCTTGGCACCCAATATCTTTTTATATTTTCCGGACTCTGCCTTGAGATCGGATTCTTGTTTTGAAAGTACCAAGTTGGTGGCATCATTCATATAGGAGGCTGTTAAAAAATAGAGTGGGTAGGATATACCCAGCATTACAGCCATCGATGTAGTGATAATGAATTGACCGCTTGCACGCTTGTGAAATGCCGGAGCACGCTGAAATATTGTGAGGTTAGCAAAACCTTCAGTATCTTCCATATACTCCAAAGAGGCAATGGCAAGCATATATTGCAGTTGATCCGTATACCACTCACCCGAGTCCAAATTGAAATCAAAATTCAACTCTGTTGACTTGAGCCCCAGATAGTTCTCGCTATACTCATCAAGCCCGATTATAGGGCCTTTTGCACCGCCTATAAATATTTGATCAATTGACTGAAGGTCAAAAGCTCTTTTTGCATAGATGACAATATCGTTGATGGAGATGAAGATATCACCAAAGAGTTTCATGAGATTTTGCTGATAATCAGCATGAATTGTTTTCAATCCTTCTGATTCAAGAATACTGAAAAATTCTTCCTCATTGACTCTGTCGCCACTCAGTTCACAATATTTATCATAAATTTGCTCAAGAGAGTATTCAATCGATTTATTATAAAGATGCTCACCATTTTTATAGAATGTAACAGATGCATCATTTTGCCCAAAATAAATGAAGCAGTGAACACCCTCTTCCGGCAGTATCTCTCTACTATAAAGAGAGAGGTAGAGAAGAGGAGCCGGAATAAGGAGATCGATATACTTTGTCTCACCTACAGTCTCTTCAAATGTCTCTTCAAGCACTGGCGGCTCTGCTATAAACAGATCAAAATATCGTATATCTCCGGCACCTTCTCTTTCGATATACTTAATAACATATTCATTGGCTTGATCGAGCCCAAGCTCTTCATACGCTTTGATCTCAACAATATCCTCAATATCCTCATTCGGAATACTGCGGCTTATCTCTATCGATGCGGAGATCATGTCCTTGCTGTTCACATAAGAGGCAACAAAGTTTGAACTGTTATAGCTCAACCCTTTCAGCGGTTTGAAATTCTGCTCTTTCAGCGCATAATACTTCTTGTCGTAAGCATTAACAGTAACAATACTTTTAATCTTTGATTTCTTCGTACTCATCTCTGCATTTCCTTCCTTGTCGATTAATTATATATGTTATAATATTAAATCTTTCTTATGTGGCTGAAATTCTTATACTTATTGATACAAATTCTATACAATATAGCCAAATTCTTCCAATGACTCCCTATTTTTACTCCATCCTTTCTTTACTGAGACAAATAAATTTAGGTAAATTTTCTTGCCGCTAAAGAACTCAATCTGCTTTCTGGCACTCTTCCCGACACGCTTGATCGTCTCTCCTCTGTTGCCCACAATGATCCCTTTTTGTGTCTCTTTTTCGACAACAATAGTAGCATGGATCCGATCCATCTTGTCACTCTCTTCGATACTATCGATCAGCACATCGCTTTCATAGGGAATTTCATCACTCAGATTTTCAAAGATGGCTTCTCTGATCAACTCTTTGTAAATATCACGAATATTATCGGTCGTCAATATCTCTGTGTCATAGAGGAATGGTGAAGAGGGAAGGTATTTGGCAATTTCGCCCAGAAGCTGCTCTTTTCCTACGCTCTTGTTGACAGAGAAAGGGATGATCGCTTCAAAGCTTTCCTGATATTTTTGATACTCCCCCAGTTTTTTGAGCAGATCACCCTGCTTGATATGATCTATCTTTGTCAATACAACAATATGCTTTATATTTTTGGATTGGGGCAAAGCCAGGAATTTTTCATATTCGGTCAATTTATCACTGGCGGGAGCCAGAAAAAGTATCAGGTCACTGTCCCCTATCGCCTTGAGGGCTTCACTCAGCATAAACTGATTGAGAAGACGCTCTTTTTCATGGATGCCCGGTGTATCTACAAAGATAATTTGAGTGTTATTGTGCATTACAATAATATTCATCCGTTTTCTGGTTGCCTGTGCCTTTTGGGAAACCATCGCCAGCTTTTCTCCTGCGATATGGTTCAGAAGTGTACTTTTACCGGCATTGGGGCGACCCACAACCGCTACAAATCCGGCTTTGGTCTCTATCGTTTCGTCTGACATATTATTCCTTTTTCTTTATAATATAGAAGGGCAGCCACGAAGGATTGTCCCTACCTGAAAGGGTCGTAGAGTCCGCTGCCTATTACTTTGTACTCAATAGGTGCTTCAAATTTATCCTCCAGGCGTACGCCGCCGATGATCGCTACGGGATGCCTGGAAAGTTTGGCGATCTCCAATAGAGAAGCACCTGCCACTTTTGCATCTCTCTTCGTGCCGGTTGAACGGTAAGCACCTAAACCTATATAATCAATATCCAATCTGTTCGCCTCTTCGATCTCGGCTCGATTGTGCGTCGAGAGTCCGAGAACTTTGTCTCCTATTTTTTGACGGATCATATCGACTGCCTCGCTTTTATCCTTATTATAACCCTGCATGTCCTCCTGTCCCAGATGGAGCCCGTCAGCATACTCTATCAATTCAATTGTGTCATTGATAATCACAGTACCACAATAGTGTTTTCGTATCACTTCCAGCGCTCTCTGTTTTTCTATTAGAGAGCCGAACTTATTTCTGTACTGAAGAAGGGGAACAGGGAGCAGCTTGATACGAACGAGAAGGTCTTGCAGTGAAACACCCCTCTTTTGGAGGGTTTCCTGGTCTACAAGTGCGTAGATCATCTAGTCAGTTTTCGCAAAAAGCTTCATAAAGTCTACAAGTGTCTGCTGCATATCAGCGCGATCTACGATCATATCAACCAAGCCATGCTCGAGGAGAAATTCTGCTCTTTGGAAACCTTCCGGAAGATCCACACCGACAGTCTGCTTGATAACACGCTGACCGGCAAATCCTATCAGTGCACCGGGTTCCGCTATGATGATATCACCAAGCATTGCAAAAGAGGCACTGACACCACCCATAGTCGGATCTGTCAGGATCGAGATAAAGGGCAAACCTTTCTGACTCAAACGGTTTAAAGCTGCAGAAGTTTTACTCATTTGCAGTAAGGAATAGGTACTCTCCTGCATTCTTGCACCACCACTGGCGGAAACAATAATGACACCGCATCCTTTTTCGATAGCGCGATCGACTGCACGAACGATCTTCTCTCCCTCTACCGAACCCAGACTTCCTCCCATAAAAGAGAAATCAAAGACAACCAACTCGACAGGCTCTCCTAATATACTGCAGCTTCCACTGACAACAGAGGAGGTTCTTCCTGTTTTGCTTTTACTCTCGTCTATACGCTTTTTATAACTTTTTTTATCCGAAAATTTCAAAGGATCAACCGGAGCCAATGAGGCATCATACTCCACAAAACTTCCCTCGTCTGCCAGAAGTGCGATGCGCTTATCGGCATTGATCCGAAAATGGTGGTGACACTTGGGGCAGACATTTTTTTTGGCTTCAACCTCTTTGTAATACATCAAAGCTTGACATTTTGGACACTTAATCCAATGACTGGGTGCCTCTTCTGCCTTAGATTGTGTTTTCATCCCCCCAAATAGACTACCAAAATTCATCGACTTTCCTTATCTTTTCATTCAGAGACTGAAATCAATGATGCTATCACCACTGATTCAAGCCTCTGCGCTATCTCTTTATCTTTCGATACTATAACATAATCCTCTTCAACAATCACCTCAAGACCCTCACAAAGTGCCAACCCTGCTGCAAAATCATAGATCCGATAGGGTCCGACATAGAGGAGATAGCCGACCGTTCGTGCATATGCCAAAGAGAGTGCCACTGCACCGGGAGCCCGAAACTTCAATCCCATCTGAGTCAGATTTGAAACGATCTCCGGGTGAGCATAGGCTTTTTCGAACAATCCTATCTCGGCTTTCGGTGATACTCTGGGCGGATAGTAGTCTCTGTCAAAAAGTTTTCCCTGCAAAACAGACCCTCCTGCTTCTTTGAAAAATACCTCTCTGCTTGCAAGATTGCAGACAATGGCAGCATCAAGTATACCATCCGCATTGATCCTTGCCACAGAGGTTCCAAAGTAGGGGAAGAGAGAGAGTGCATTGGAACTGCCGTCAATAGGATCAATGATGATCGTAGCATCACCCTCTCCTATCGCACCGGACTCTTCGGACTCTATCCGTCCGAACTTTCCCAAATATTTAACGAAGATCTCTTCAGCCAATAGATCCAAACCGCTGCTGATATCTCCTCCGGCACCAACGCCCCCTTTTGCAAAACAGGACTCCGCATATCCCTCTTCAACAACTTGGGCTATCTCCTCATTGGCGCTGATGACAGCAGCAATGAAACCACTCTTCTCAGGCAAGCAGTTTTCCGCTTATCGCTTTTGCTGCTTCCCGTCCGTCATACACGGCAGTAACTACGAGATCAGCACCGCGATGACAGTCGCCTCCGGCATAGATACCGGGTGTCGTCGTTTCATAGTTTTCATTGACAATGACACCGCCCCATCTGTCTGTCTCTATCCCATTTGAAGCAAGGAACGGGTACTCTACCGGATCAAAGCCCAGCGCAAAGATCACCACATCAGCCTCCACAGCATAAGCACTTCCCGCAATCTCTTCGACCCTCTGCCTGCCGCTGGCATCCGCTTCTCCAAGTTTTGTTTTGACCATTTCGATCCCGATCACTTCACCTTTTTCATTAGTAGTCAACGCTTTGGGAGAGACATAGAATTCAAATTCCACACCCTCTTCTTTGGCATTAATATACTCTTTGCGGCTTCCCGGCATATTGTGAGCATCACGGCGATAGAGGCATTTGACAGACTTTGCTTTTTCGCGAATACTGCTTCTGACACAGTCCATTGCCGTATCACCGCCTCCGACGACAACTACATTTTTATCTTTAACATCAACAGCAATATCTACTGCTTCATCAAAAAGCTTCTTCTGAATAGATGTGAGAAAATCCATTGCCTGATAGACATTGCCGGACTCTTCTCCGTCTAACCCCGATCTCCTGCCTTTTGTTGCTCCGACACCGATAAAGATAGCATCGAAACTGTTGGTCAATTCATCGAAAGTGACATCTTTGCCTACTTCAGTATTTTGACGGAAGATCGCACCTGCTTCTTCCAGGAGTTTGACTCTTCGGGTGATGATATGTTTATCCAGCTTGAATCCCGGGATACCATAAGTCAGCAATCCGCCTGCTCTTGCCTGCTTATCGAATATCTCCACATCGATCCCCTCTCTGAGCAAAAAAGTCGCGGCAGAGAGCCCTGCTGGTCCGGCACCGACAATGGCTACTTTTTTCCCTGTTTTTTTCTGGGAAAATTTAGGCTTCAATCCTTTTTTGAAACCCTCTTCGCTGATATGTGTCTCAACCGAACCGATCGTGATCGCTCCATAACCGTCATTGAGCGTGCATGCACCTTCGCAGAGCCTGTCATGCGGACAAACCCGACCCATTACTTCCGGAAAAGGAGAAGACTCATTGGAGAGCGCAAAGGCAAACTCCAGATCATTACCTGCTGTTGCTTTGAGCCATTGAGGGATAAAATTGTGCAGAGGGCAGCCATTGTGACAGTAAGGGTCACCGCACTGTATGCATCTGTCAGATTGCTCTCCTGCTTTTTTGGGCTTGAAAACTTCATAAATCTCATCAAAATCTTTAGTTCTCTCCACTACCGCTCTTTTCTTTGCCTCTATTCTCTCCAAATCAAAAAATCTAAGCATATTATTCTCCCTCCTCTATGATCTTGAGAGGCCCCTTCATATCTTTTGGTCTTATCATCCAAAAGTTACGAATCTCAACTCTGAAGTTCTCTACTATCTTCTTGGCCTGTGCACTTTTTGTCTCATAATAATAATCTTTGAGCAATTTCTTCAGATAGTACCGCTCGATATCCGTATCTTCCGTATCGATTCTCCTGGCTTCAACAAGCTCCTGGTTAATATTTTCGAAAAGTCCGTGGTCGAGATCATAGACAAAAGCGACACCGCCTGTCATACCGGCACCGAAGTTAACCCCCGTTTTACCGAGTATCACTACCACACCGCCCGTCATATATTCGCAGGGGTGATCCCCTGTCCCCTCTACGATCGCGATCGCACCTGAATTACGCACACCGAATCGTTCGCCGACCTGACCGTTGATATAGAGTTTTCCGCCCGTAGCACCATAGAGACAGGTATTGCCGCCGAGTGAAAATTCGGGACCATTGTTATCAGCCGTAATGACGATGCGCCCGCCATGCATCCCTTTGCCTATGTAGTCATTACCTGCGCCATTGATATGCAGGCTGATACCATTGATGAGGAAAGCACCCAGTGATTGACCGCTCGTTCCTTCCAATCTAATATCAATTGTACCCTCCGGCAACCCTTTATCACCGTAATATTTGGCAATTTCACCCGAGATGCGTGTACCGAAACTTCTGTTCAGATTGGAAATCTTCTTCTCCAGAATGATCGGATCATTAGGATTTTTGATCGCCGGCATCAACTCATGAAGTATATCTTTTTCATACTCATTCTGATCATATGGTTCATTGAACGCTACCTGCCTGGTATTGACCCCATCAAGCCTGTAGAGAAGTTGATCGAAAGAAAATTTCTTCGCAAACTCATCATCGAGTGCCTTAAGAAGGTCATTTTGACCAATAATCTCTTCGAGTGACTTGTATCCCAGTGAAGCGAGGATCTCTCTGACATCCTCTGCAAGCAGAGTAAAGTAGTTGATCACGCGCTCAACCGAGCCCTCATAATGCTCCCTGAGTTTCTCCTCCTGCGTTGCGATACCGACAGAACAGCGGTTCATATGGCAGATACGCAGTATTTTACACCCGATCACTGTCAGAGCACCCGTACCGAATGCATAACTCTCTGCACCAAATATCGCTGCCTTCACAACATCAAGTCCTGTCTTCAGTCCTCCATCCGTCTCGAGCTCCACCTGACCTCTGAGATTGTTGGCCTTGAGTGCATTATGCGCCTCGATAAGCCCAAGCTCCCAGGGGTTCCCTGTAAATTTTATCGAACCGATTGGAGCTGCTCCGGTACCACCGTCTGCACCGGAGATGATGATCTTGTCAGCATAGGCTTTGGCAACACCTGCTGCAATCGTACCTACGCCTGCAGTTGATACAAGCTTGACTGCGATCCTCGCTTCGGGATTGATCTGCTTGAGGTCAAAGATCAGCTGTGCCAAATCCTCGATCGAATAGATATCATGATGCGGCGGCGGCGATATCAATGTTACGCCCGGCATCGTATGCCTGAGCCTGGCGATCAATGGACTGACTTTTGTTCCGGGCAGCTGACCGCCCTCGCCCGGTTTCGCACCCTGCGCCACTTTTATCTGCAGTTCATCCGCTGATCTGAGATAAGCCGGCGTCACACCGAAACGCCCGGAAGCGACCTGTTTGATCCTGGAATTTTTGATCGAGTCAAAACGGACAGCATCCTCTCCGCCTTCACCCGAGTTGCTCTTGCCGCCGATAGTATTCATCGCTTCAGCCAGGCACTCATGCGCTTCAGGGGAGATGGAGCCCAGACTCATCGCCGCTGTTGAGAAGCGCTTGAAGACTTCAGAGAGCGGTTCTACCTCATCGATATTGATAGGATCTCTGTCACTCTGAAGCTCAAAAAAGTCACGGATGAACTTCTTCTCTCTGCCGTCAACCAGTGTTTTCAGTTGATTATAGTCCTCTTTTTTACCGCTGAGAGAGAGTTTGTGGATCGCGTGAACTGTCGCAGGTGAAAAGTCATGAAATTCGCCGCCGTCCAGGTATTTATAATATCCTCCTATATTGAGAGGGAAGATTCTGTTGATTGTCTCTTTGCTGTAAGCTTCATCGTGCGCTTTGGTAATGCGCGCTTCGATATCGCCATAGCCAAGCCCTTTGAGCAGTGCATAGGCATCGGGGAAACACTCAGTCGCGATCTCATCATTCAAACCTATCACATCAAAGAGGCTGGAGTTTCGATAGCTTGAGATTGTGGAGATACCCATCTTGGACATGATTTTGAGTAGTCCGAAGTTGATCGCCTTTCGCACCTTTTTCAGGATCGGGGCCAGGTTGGCATCCGGATCTTTTCTCTGGACGATCATCGCTACTGTTTGATAAAACATATAAGGATAGATAGCTGCTGCACCGAATGCTATCATAGAGGCTGCCATATGAGAGTCATACACTTCGCCGGTTACTGCGATGATACTCACCAGATTGCGCACACCGTTATCAAGCAAGGCCTGATTGAGACGGCCGACAATCATGAGCATCGGCATCACTTTATGCTTCTCGTCCAGTGCCCTGTCATCTAGGATAATTGTTCTAATACCTTCATTTTTAACATCTGCCAGGATCTGATCGACAACTCTATTCAGACTCATTTGGAGGTCATAGCTAAAAGTCGTATCGTAACATCTTTCTTTATAACTTGGATCATACTTTGGATCTTTCTCATCTCCAAACTCCCTAAGTATGCGCACTTTCTCATAAGAGAGGATCGGCGAAACTGTCTTAAGCCTTTTGGTGTGCTCAGAATGATCTGTCAGAATATCTTTCATTTCACCAAACCCGGTATTCAGGCTCATTACAACCTTTTCACGGATAGGGTCGATCGGCGGATTGGTAACCTGTGCAAATTTTTGTTTGAAAAAGTCAGAGAAATTTCTCTGTTTTTCAGAAAAAGCTGCCAGTGGCGTATCATCACCCATCGATGCCGTAGCTTCTTTTCCCTCTGTAATCATTGGTTCAATAACCTGCTCGATAACCTCCAGAGTTATATTGAAGTATCGCTGTCTGGCATACATCACCTGCTCTTCCGGAATATCGATACTGGAGAACGGATCACTCATATGCTCCTGGAGATAGACCATATTTTCATTCATCCACTTGGCATACGGCTCTCTGTTTTTGAGGTACTCATCGATATCACTGCTTTTGAGCACTGTGCCATATTTGAGGTCGATCCCCATCATTTCTCCGGACTGAAGCCTTCCTCTCTCTACGATATCCTCTTCAGGAGTCTGAAGTGTTCCATACTCGGAAGCGATCAAAAGCCTGTTATCTTTTGTAATGATATATTTGGAGGGTCTCAATCCATTTCTGTCAAGCACGCATCCTATATATCTGCCATCCGTCATACTGACCGCTGCCGGACCGTCCCAAGGCTCATAGCAGGTACTGACATACTCATAAAAAGCTCTGAGTTCGGCATCCATATGAGGTGCGTTCTGCCAAGGTGCCGGTATAACTGATCTCGCTGCCTTGAAAAAATCCATACCATTGACTCGAAGGAACTCAAAATAGTTATCCAGACTTGCAGAGTCACTCATCCCGTCTTGGATAATTGGGAGTAGTCTCTCCATCTCCTCTTTGCTGAAAATATCACTTTTCACATTCTTAAGTTTAGCTGCCACATTAAAGCGGTTCGCTTCAACAGAGTTAATCTCACCGTTATGCGCAATCATTCTAAAGGGCTGTGCCAGCTTCCATTGCGGCAGAGTATTGGTAGAAAACCTCTGGTGAAAAAGGCAAAAAGAGATTTCAAAGTTATCTTGCGCAAGGTCTTTGTAAAACTCTTTGATGTGCGTAGGCATCACCAGTCCCTTGTAGGAGATGACAGAGGTAGAGAATGAAGCGATATAAAAATCGCTCTCTTCTTTGAGTCTGAACTCTATCTCTTTACGGGAGAGATAGACCAATGCATCAAACCGTCTGGTTCCCATGAGGGTATTTGGTGTGACAAAAACCTGCGTAATAACAGGGAGGCTTGCAATCGCCTGCTCACCCAGAGCTTCGATATCTACCGGCACTTCACGGGTATAGAGTACTCTTAGATCATTATTTTCACACACCTCTTTGATGAGATCAAAATCCTGGCTGTTTTGATTGAATACCATTGCTACGGCATACATTTCCGGCAGAACTATGCCATCTTTTTTAGCTGCTTTAGTGAAGAATTTTTTGGGTATCGAGAGCAGAAGTCCGCTTCCGTCTCCTGTCTTTCCATCTGCAGCAATTGCCCCTCTGTGCATCATGCGCGAGAGCGATTTGATCGCATCTTCCAAATTTTTGTGTGACGGAATATTGTCTATCGATGCCAATAGTCCAAATCCGCAGTTATCTTTAAACGAGGTAAATAGATCTCTCATAAGCAACCTTTTGGTTTTGTTTTGTTAGGCTAATTAAAAAATGCCTATAAAAATAGGATTGATTATACTAAAAAGTGGGTTAACTGTAGATGAAGGGTTTCGTTATTGCCTTGCGCAAAGCAAAAAATGAAGATGTTATCGTCACGATTCTTTCCCCTAATAATGTCACTGTTTATTACCGATTTTTTGGCGCCAGGCACTCAATTTTGCAACTGGGCCATTTGATAGATTTTGAAGTTGAAGGAGAACAAAGCAGCTTCATGCCCCGGCTTCGAAACCTCAGCCATCTTGGTTTTGAGTGGCTCTACAACAACAATCGTCTGCTTCTATGGCACAACTATATCAAACTCTTCGAACCGCACCTGCGGGATACAGAAGATATCAGCCCCTTCTACTTCAATCTCCTGCTCGAAGCAGCAAAAAGATGGGACAGACAAAACCCAAAACGCATTATCTGCGAAAGCTACATTGCTCTCCTTGTTCATGAAGGCCGTCTGCACGATGAGGAGATCTGCTACATCTGCGAAGATCGAATCGACAAGAATGTCTCCCTCATGCAGGCTTTCATCCCGGCACACCCACACTGTATCCACAGCTCTGCCATCCAAAAAGAAAAACTATACTTCTTCTTTGAGAGCGGCAGAACACTTTATCTTAATGATAATGAAGTCGAATATCTCTATCAGGTTGCAATAAGGGGGTTCTGAAAAAAATTAGTTTAGAGGTTTGCAACTGATAACTATTATCATTTTAATTAAATATTAAGCATTTTTCTGTAATACTTCGTCAAACAATTGAGAATGACTCTCAATTTATCACAACTAGGAAGTTTAAATTGGAAAAAATTGTTATCGCATTGGCTGGACAGCCCAATGTTGGAAAAAGCTCTCTGATCAATGCCGTCTCAGATGCCAAACTCAGAGTCGGAAACTTCTCCGGTGTTACTGTAGACAAAACAGAGATTGAATTCAAGCACTGTGATGAAACGACCTGCAAGGATTATGAAGTTCACATCATCGATCTGCCCGGGGCCTATTCACTCACAGAATACACGATCGAAGAGAAAGTGACCAAAAGCTTTTTGCAGAGTGATGAGTATGACATCATCGTCAATGTCGTCGATGCGACCAACTTGCAGAGAAACCTGCTCTTGACGACTGAAATTTTAGAGACAGGGAAAAAAGTCGTTGTGGCGCTCAATATGATCGATGAAGCCCAGAGCGAGGGAATAGAGATAGATGAAAAGCAACTCTCCAAAATACTTGGTGTTCCCTGCATCAAGACCAGTGCCACGACAGGCGAGGGTATCGAAGAGCTCAAAAACGCGATCATAGAAACTTATGAAAAAGATGAGATCTCGGCAAAAGTGGTCTATAGTGATCCTATAGAGGAGGAGATCGATGTGATCAGTACTTTTCTGGAGGAGAAAAAGTATCGAAGCGCTATTCCCTACCGTCAACTTGCCGTCAAGCTCCTGCAGGAGGATATCGATACTTATAAAATAATGCATGACGAGCCGATCTGGATCGAAATGCTGCCTATCATCAGAGAGGCGCTCCAGCACCTCTATCTGCACCATGACACCAAAGATATCAATTCTGTTTTTGCAGATGAGCGCTTCGCCTTTGCGAAAGGGGCGAAGATGGAAGTGATATCAGTCAAATCAATGCGCGCTAAAAATACTACACAGAAGATCGATAATCTCCTGATCAATAAGATACTGGGAATTCCACTCTTTCTCTTCTTCATGTGGGGATTGTTTCAGCTTACTTTTGAGCTGGGCGCACTTCCGATGGATTATATCGATGCCGCATTCAGCTGGATGGGCGAGCAGGCAAAAGCAGCACTGGGAGGAGGTCAACTGGGATCACTTGTCGGTGACGGCATCATCGCAGGAGTAGGGGCAGTCGTCATGTTTCTGCCCAACATCATTATTCTCTTTATCGGGATTGCTCTACTGGAGACAACAGGATATATGAGTCGTGTAGCCTTTCTGCTCGATGGGTTTTTCCACAAGTTTGGACTGCACGGAAAAAGCTTCATTCCTCTTGTTACAGGATTTGGCTGTTCTGTACCAGCCTACATGGCAGCACGGACACTCAAAAATGAAAAAGACAGGCTCATTACACTCTACATCATCGGATTTATGAGCTGTGGTGCCAGACTTCCGATCTATATCCTCTTTGTTGGGGCTTTCTTTTCTCAGGAGCATGCAGGAAATATTCTTTTCCTCATCTATATCTCCGGTGCGATGCTGGGGCTTATTTCGGCAAAAGTGCTCAAAGTGCTCGTTTTCAAAGGAGATGACGAACCGTTTGTTATGGAGATGCCAAAATACCGTATGCCTTCATTTAAACTGATTTGGCACACGGTCTACGGGCAGGCAGCAAGCTATCTCAAAAAAGCAGGTACTTTTATCCTCGCAGCAGCCATATTGATCTGGTTTGCAAGTAACTATCCCAAGTACCCGGCACTCGAAGAGAGTTATGAAGCCAAGATAGCATTAGCAGCGAGCGAAACAGAAAAAAGTGCACTAAACAATCAACTGCAGCTGGATCTTCTCGAAAACAGCTACCTTGGAAAAATAGGTCATGCTTCTGAACCATTCTTTGCTCCACTGGGCTTTGACTGGCGTATGAGTGTGGCACTTGAAACAGGGCTGGCTGCCAAAGAAGTTGTTGTTTCGACACTGGGCATACTCTATGCACTTGGCGATGAAGTCGATGAAGAGAGTGAAGGACTTATCGAACAGATCAGAGCGAATATTCCCTTCGCCTCTGCAGTCTCCTTCATCGTCTTTGTCATGATCTATCTGCCATGCCTGGCAGCCTCTATGGTCTTTGCCAAAGAGGCAGGAGGTTGGAAATATCTGGCTTACCTCTTTGTGATGACCACTGCTACTGCGTGGATACTGAGCTTTGTCGCATACCGTGTCACACTGATGCTAATATAGTATTTGGAAGCCATACCCAAAATGGTGTTGTGGGGGCACAACACCCTACAACACTGATGCTGATTTAACCATTGAAAATATTTTATATGATGGTGTTGTCTGTAGGGTGTTGTGCCCTCACAACACCACCATATTCGATCGAATAATTTTTATACATAAAAAGAGGAAAAATAATGC
>JAYEOH010000070.1:14063-17438 GCA_034722775.1 Campylobacterota bacterium
ACACTGATGCTGATTTAACCATTGAAAATATTTTATATGATGGTGTTGTCTGTAGGGTGTTGTGCCCTCACAACACCACCATATTCGATCGAATAATTTTTATACATAAAAAGAGGAAAAATAATGCAACTCAACAGACTAAAAAAAGGCGAAACAGGAGAGATCATCCGTATCGATGCCGACAAAGCATTGAGAGACCGACTCAACTCTCTTGGGATCATGAAAGGGGAGCAAGTCACCGTCAAAGAATTGTCACTTGCAAAACAAACCATAGAGATATCCGTGGGATCGACACTTGTAGTGCTCAGGGCAAATGAAGCAGAAAAAATTGAAATAAAATATGAGGGAAAATAATGAAAAAAATACCATTAGGTTTTGCGACGGTCGCATTGATAGCAAGTTCAGCACTTCAGGCAGGCGGAGATATCAAGCCGGATGAAGAGGTGACAGTCATTGCCGCACCAAATGCCCTGGCAGATGCTTTTAAAAATGGAACTGTCAGCGGACAGATTCGGGCAGGATATATCAAGCACACACTTGAACTTTCCGGAGAACCGGATAGCTTCTCGACCGCATTGGGAGGTCAGCTCAAATATGAAACAGGGAAGTTTTACGGTTTTGATTTTGGTGTCGCTTTCTATACTTCTCATGCCATCGATGCATTGAGCGGAGATGAAGATGAGGGGAAATTTGATGAAGGATTCACCTCAGTCGATGGACACTATGACTTGCTGGCTGAAGCCTATCTCGACTACAGCTACAAAGATTTCAAGATACGCGGCGGCCGGCACCTCATCGACACCCCTTATGCGGACAGTGATGATATTCGTATGACACCCAACACCTTTGAAAGCATCCTGGCGACCTACGGGTACAATGATTTCACTTTTATTGCTGCCTACTTGACACGATGGCAGGGACCCGATGCCGAAGAGTATGAGTTCGTTGATCTTCTTGATGACGGGAATGGTATTGCACTGGCGGCAGCAACCTATGCCAGTGAAACCATAGAGGCAGGAGTGTGGTATTATGGGGCTGACAATAATGCAGATGTGATCTATGCAGATGCTATCAGTACCTACACTGTCTTTGATGGTATTGACCTCACGGGAGGGCTTCAGTTTGCAAGCCAAAGCGAAAAAAACAATTCGGGTTATGACTCATCACTCTATGGTGCTAAAGCAGAGATTGCATTTTCTGGCTTGACGCTGGGAGGCGCTTATGTAGCCATAGATGTTGATGAGGGCAAAAAGTATTTTGCCGGCTTTGGCGGCGGTGTAGGATTTACCAATATGCAAGAGTATACTGCCGGTACATTTACTCTCTCTCAGAGTGCTGATTCCTGGAAGATAGCAGCAGTTTATGACTTTTCTGAGCTGGGAATCTCCGGATTGACAGTGGGGTATGACTATGGAAAGCTCAAGGGCGACAAATATGGCGAAATAGAAGAGCAGGATCTTGTTATAGCCTATGCGCCGAGTGACGAGTGGGACATAGAACTCGTCTATGCAAAGATCGAAGATGTCCATAAGGATATCGAAGCAGACGAACTGGGCAATCCTGTAGATCTAAGCTTTGACAGACTTCTTGTCCGGGCAAATTATAACTTTTAAGGAAAGCGGAGTATAAACCTGCTCCCTTTTCCTTTCTCTGATTTGAGATCGATCTTGATGCCGTAGCGCTTGCAGACCGTCAATACAATATCCAAACCTATGCCAAACCCGCCTCGTTCTTTGTTGGCTCGTCTGTACCGTTTAAAAATATCCTGCTGAACTGCTTTGTCGATTCCGATTCCCTGATCTTCTACAATCAAATTTTTGCCTTCTATCTTGACAAAAATCATTCCGCCCGGGTCACTGTATTTGATAGCATTAGATAGAAGATTGTCAATGAGACGAACAGCACTCTCCCTGTCCATATTTACACTCAGCTCATCCAGCTTCATATTCACGGTTAAGTGTTTGGCTTCGACCAGCTCTTTGACATACTCCGTACGCTCCGAAATCAACCCGGTGAGAGAAAACTCTTCTATGCTTTGCTCTTTTCCTTCCCCCTGCAGCCGATAAGTCAATGATCCGTACATCGTACTGAGTCGCTTGGCGCTGGCTTCAAGGCGCTTGAGTTTTCGCGGGTCACACCCCTTGAGAGTCTGGATCGTCATCAAGATCGCAGAGACAGGAGTATTGAGCTCATGGGTCGTATCAGAAATAAACCGATCGAGTGATTCTATCTTGTTGTGTACGGGCGCAAGAAATAGACGCGCCAGAAAATACCCAACTATCCCCATAAAGATAAAAGAGAGGATCAGATAACCAATAATCTTCACCCTCAACGCTCTGATCTCGGCAGAGAGATGCCCCTCCTTCAGTACAATATAGCGGACACCCAAATGACTGCCCGGATCCTCCAACAGAGCATAACATTTTCCATCTTGAACCAAAAAACTCTCTTCAAATGCTTTAAATTCCGGAATTTCACTGTAGATACTTTTTTGCTGATCATCATAATAGCCAATGTCAAATCTGCAATGTTTTAGATTTTTCAAATAAGCATCTCTATCCACCTTATCATTTTTCATTGCAGTCATGATAATCTTGGAGGAGACTTTTTTTGCCTGATACATCATTTCATACTTCGTGGAACTCATCATCATAGAGGCATTGTTCTCAAAAAAGAGATATCCGATGATCGCCAGGAGAACAAAAACAGATCCCAGGTAGAGTGTCAAAAAACGAAAAAGTGCACGCCTCTCATACGATGTTAAAACGATAACCCTCTCCTTTGACATTTTCGATATACTCTTTGTCAAAAAGCTTTCTAAGGTTTTTGACATAGGTGCGGATAGTTGCGCGAGTAGGGACATTATCATCACTCCAGAGATTTTCGATCAACTCATCACAGGAGATAATCCTACTCTGATTTCGGATAAAATACTCCAGTACAGCAGACTCTTTTTGCCGTATATCGATCTCAATATCTTCATTGTAAATTTTGTGGAGTTTGGGATTGAAACGCATGTTGTCAAAAGTAAATTCATCGGCAAGATGGTAGATTTTGGCAATATGCCCAATCCTTGCCTGGAGCTCTTCGAGGTCAAAAGGTTTCTTGAGATAGTCATCCGCTCCTATCTCAAAGCCTTTTTTGAGATCATCTATACCTGAAAGTGAAGTAATATAAATCGCCGGTACGGTATTGCCGATATCCCGCAGATAGGATAAAATCTCAAAACCATCGATAGAGGGGACATTGACATCCAGCAATAGAAGATCATAAAAATGATCTCCGATGGCATCCAATGCTTTCTCCCCATCATAAAACGAAGTCACCTCATGTTCTTTTTCTGTTAAAAACTCTTCAATAATTTCCTGAAGGATC
>JAYEOH010000071.1:0-4544 GCA_034722775.1 Campylobacterota bacterium
AAGTACGGGTTGGATATTTTGAAGAGCGGGAGTGAGCTGTGATCTTGGCAATAAAAACTCTTTGTTGACTCATTGTTGCTCCTTGAGATAATATGAATTTATTGTAGCGTAGAAGATATCAAAATATCATTTATCTATCTTGCTGATTGAGGGCGCAAAGGCTTTAGTGCTGACTTGCACGGTATCTCCGGCTTGAAATATTTGACTCTCCTTCTCGTCGAGTACCACTTCTACGATCTGCTGGCCGATCGCGATAATCGCGACATGAATGACATCTGCTTTGATGATATCGAGCAGTTCGCCTCTGAGGGAAAACTTCTGAGAGCCTTGTGTTTGCAGAAGGAGATCTTTGGGTGTGCCCTCTTGGGTGATCTTGCCTTGATTGAGCAGGATTACGCGATCTGCCAGGCGATAGATTTCGCTGGGGTCGTGGCTGACCATGATCGTCGTAGTGCCGAACTCTTTGTGAAGCTGCAGGATATCGTGCTGGAGTTTTGTGCGCATAGCCGGGTCGAGAGCAGAGAGAGGTTCATCCATCAGGAGAAGTTTGGGACGACTCATCAGAGCACGGCAGAGGGAGACGCGCTGCTTTTGTCCACCGCTAAGCGTAGCAGGCAGACGATCTCTCAGCTTGTAGAGGCCGGTCATCTCCAGCAGGTGTTTTGAGAGGAGTTTGTCTCTCTGCACATAGAGAAGATTTTGCTCGACACTCATATTGGGAAAGAGTGCATAATCCTGAAAAACGAAGCCGATACCACGCTTTTGCGGTGCCAAAACTATTTTTTTGTCTTGCCAGAAAACTCCATTGACCTCCACAATGCCCTCTGCCTTTTCAAGCCCTGCCAAAATACGCAGAAGCGTTGTTTTGCCGCTGCCGCTCTCTCCGGTCAATGCAGCAAATTCGTGCTCTTTGATGGAAAAAGATACATCCAAATCCATCTCGCCGCTGCTGCCCAGAAGTCTCTTGTGAAGATCGACGGTTATCATTATCGCACTCCAATGCGTCTGTTGTGCTGCTGGTTGAAAAGATAAACACCCAGCAGAACCGCAAAGCTCATCACCAGCATAATAGCACTATAGATGTGTGCCTGTGAATAATCCATAACTTCGACAAATTCATAGATCGCTACTGATGCCACTTTGGTTTCACCGGGGATGGAGCCGCCGACCATCAATACTACCCCAAATTCACCTACAGTATGGGCAAAAGTTACGATCAGTGCTGTGAGCAGTGCCGGTTTGATGTTGGGCAGTGCGACACGCCATAGTGTTTGAAACTTGCTTTTTCCGGCGATATAAGAGGCTTCAAGCATGTTTTTGTTGAGGGTTTCAAATCCGCCCTGCAGGGGCTGCACCATAAAAGGGAAAGAGTAAAAGCAGCTGGCGATCACAAGTCCCGTAAAGTTAAACACCAGTTTGATGCCGAAGGTCTCTTCAAAAAAAGCACCGACGGGAGAGTTTTGGGAGAGGGCAAAGAGGATATAAAATCCCAAAACAGAGGGAGGCAAAACGATGGGCAGTGAAGTGACGGCTTCGACAAAGGGTTTGCAGCGGCATTTTGTCTGACTCAGCCACCAGCTCACAGGCATGGCTATGAAAAAGAGAATCACTGTTGTGATGCCCGCGAGCTTAAAGGAGAGAATAAAGGGTTCAAAATCCAAGGTGCTCCACTCCATTATTTGATCTCCAAAATAGAGAGTTCACTGGATTTTATAAGTGCAATAATTTTCAAGCCGGCTCGAAGATTCATTCGCAAGGCTGACTCTCTGGTAATGATGCTTTCGATCAAGCTCCCCGCAAAAGAGAACTTGATACTGCTGAGCAGTCTGCCGTTGTTCACACTCTCTATGGTGACACTGAGCTGATTGGAGATGCTGACCATGCTGCTCATCTCTTTGGCAAGGGCAATATTGGAAGCTTTGACTCCCAGAGTAACCTTCGAGCCGACACCAAGCCTGCTGTTGAGTTCCAGCGCCATCATGCGCATCGGCTGCCCTGCTGCCTCAAAACCGACAATGGAGATAGCTTCAAAACCCTCAATGGTGGTAACGATGGCATCTATTCTGTTCATTCGACACTATAGCCATATTTTTTGAAGATTACTTTGGCTTTGTCACTCAGAATAAAGTCATAAAAGGCTCTATAGGCTTTGTCGTCGTCACTCTTTTTTAAGAGAACTATACCCTGCTGAATGGGGGTGTAGAGCTTGGGATCGACCGATGACCAATTGATACCCTCTTTGTATCGACTCATTTTTGAACTGTAGAGTGAAGATTTAGCGATCAGTCCAATATCAGCCGCCATAACAGCATAAGAGACGGTTTGTGAAATCGATTCACCATAAACAAACTTTGACTTGATCTCATCATAAATTTTAGCATTTTTAAACGCTTCAATCGTAGCTTTGCCATAGGGGGCTGTTTTGGGATTGGCGATAGCGATTTTGACGATCTCCTCCTCCTTGAGAAGTGCCATGCCTTTGGAAAAATCCTGTTTTTTCACGCTCAAATATGCCAATGCACCTCGCGCGTAGACAATGGGTTTAGTGATAGCGATCTTGTCATCATAGAGTGCCTCAGGGTATCTCATGTTAGCAGAGATAAAGAGTCCGTAAGGTGCACCGTTTTTGATCTGGGCAGTCAGTTTTCCGCTGCTGCCCAAGGTAACCAGCACTTTGGTACCAGGGTTGGTTTTGGCAAATTCAGCTTTGAGTTCATCGACCGCATAGCTGACATTGGCAGCGACAGCAATGTTGATTTTACCTGCTGCTAGGAGAGCAAAAGGAAATAGTAAGATCATAAATAACTTTTTCAAGTCCGTCCTTATTGTTTAGGGTCATTATATATTTATTTTTATAACGGCAGAGTAAAAAATTTAAAATAAGACATTCTTATCCATAATTTATCTATAATCTGATACAATAACAAATATAGAAATTATTATCTAAAAAAGGCAGTAGTGATGATAAAAGATTTTAATAAACTTGAAACATTTCTCACGGTTGCCAGAGAGCGCAGTTTCTCCAGAGCCTCTGCCAAACTTGGGATTTCGCAGCCGGCAGTGACACAGCAGATCAAACTGATCGAGAAGTATCTTTCGGTAAAAACTATTGAAAGAAAAAAGAACGGCATTAAATTGACCGAAGAGGGTGAGGAGCTCTACAAAGTAGTTTCAGAACTTGAAAAGTCGATTCAGGATGCAGAGAGAGATATTCTGAAGATCATCAATAAAGAGATCACTTTTCGCCTGGGCGCATCCTTTACTATTGGAAATTATGTTATCCCTGGAGAGTGCCTCAATACCATGGGCGAGGCGATCAACAATGATATCAGCCTTAGTATCGAGGGCAGCGATCTCATTGTGCAGTACCTTAAAGACCATACTCTTGATGTAGGATTGATCGAATCACCTGTAGTGGATGATGGTATGATCTACAGAGAGTGGCTGGAAGATGAGCTGGTTGTTTTCAGCAACATGCAGATCCCAAAAATACTGAAAACGGAAGAGCTCTATCAATTCAAATGGATCTGTCGTGAAGAGGGAGGATATACAAGGCGTATCATCTCAGATATCTTTAAAGAGTTGGGCGTTTCCTGTAAAAGTTTTAATGTGCTGAGTGAAGTCAGCAACTCAACTACTGCGCTTCAAATGATCAGGAAAAGCCCAAAAGAGAGTGATGTGCCGGTGGTTTCGATTATCTCAAAGCATGCCATTGCTGATGAGGTTCAGAGTGGAGAGTTGTTTGAAGCACGCCTCAGAGGCTACAAGATGACGCGTAAATTTTATATCGTCTACTCTAAGGAAAACAAACATAATGCTTATATCGACAAAGTTGTCGACTTCATTATGAGCGGCTATTGCTAAAAACCAAAATTCATTGAAGAAAAATTTGGATCATTGTATCCATATTGAGCGCTGGTTCCGCGAAGCATTGTGATATCCATTTTGGGGTCGATGCCTTTAGGGCAGACGGCGGTACACTCTCCACAAAGGGTACAATCCCATACACCATTGTCTTGGATGGCATCTATCGTGCTTTTGATACCTCCTTCCCGCGGATCTGCGGTATAGCGATAAGCACGGGTCAGTGCGAAGGGGCCGAGAAAATTTTCATTGACCGCAAAGACAGGGCAGGCAGAGTAGCAGCTGTCGCAGAGGATACAGTCGGTCTGTTTTTCTGTAAGCTTTTCATCCTTATGTGACAATGAGGCCTCTTTTAGAGTGTGCAGCCATGAAGAAGAATTTATCAGAGTCTCTTTTGCTCTCTGCTTGTCCACTTTCAAGTCACGCAGAACCGGATGGTATTGGAGCGGCTCAATCACATCTCCGGGCTTGACCTTATAGGAGCAGGCTAACTCCTCTCTTCCATTGACCCGTACGGCACAGGTTCCGCACACTGAGGCACGGCATCCCGCAGAGAAAGTAAGTGTTGCATCCTGAGTCTCTTTGATATAGCTCAATGCATTGAGAAGCGGTATCTCTCCTGCGGGCAGGGTATAGAGTTGATGGGTGCCGACCTTGCTGCGTAAAATTTTTATCTGCAT
>JAYEOH010000071.1:4644-17347 GCA_034722775.1 Campylobacterota bacterium
AGAAAGTAAGTGTTGCATCCTGAGTCTCTTTGATATAGCTCAATGCATTGAGAAGCGGTATCTCTCCTGCGGGCAGGGTATAGAGTTGATGGGTGCCGACCTTGCTGCGTAAAATTTTTATCTGCATGATAAATTCCGTGCAAATGAGTAATGAGTAATGAGTAATGAGTAATTTTGGCAGGCATTGCTTTGCAATGCTTTTATTTTTATAGTTTGATATCGTTTATATCGGTTATTCATTCCTTATTCCTCGTTATTTTCGTTTTTCCATTGCAGTACAATATGTTTTTTGAATGCTTCATTTTCATATTCAAAGCCTATTTTGTAGTGTGCCCCGCGACTCTCATTTCGTGTAATGGCGGCAGAGATTATAGTCGGTGCAAGAAGCAGGGCGTTTTTAAACTCCAGGAATTCGATAAGATTCTGATTGTTTGTCTGGCTCTTGTCGGAGATTCCCATCTCCTTTTGTGCTATTTGCATAGAGATAGCCTCTTCGAGAGCTTCATTTAGTTGAGTATTCTCCCTGACAATACCGACTTTTTCGTAAAAGAGAGTGCCAAGAGCTTCTCTATAGGGATAGAAGTTGCCTGTTGTCTCCTGCAAAAGCAGCGCCTCTATCTCTGCGGTGTCGCTCTCCCTCTGCCTGTTGTCAGCAGGTTTGGAGCTGGCATATATGGAGTGCTTGCAGGCATTTTGACCTGCAAAATGCCCAAAAGCTATGATCTCAAGCAGGGAATTTCCCCCAAGACGGTTGGCACCATGGACCTTGGCATTGGAGCACTCGCCTACGGCAAAACACCCATTGATTCCGTTTACCTCCAGAGCTTGATCAACATCTATGCCGCCCATTGTATAGTGGGCAACCGGCTTGATGGGGATGAGCTCTGCAGCGGGATCGACATGTTCGTGTATTTTGCATAGTTCAACCTCCTGTGGCAGAAGCTCCTTGAGTTTCTCCTCACCCAGGTGCCGCAGGTCCAGATAGACACGCTGTCCATTCTGTATCTGTGAGAAGATAGCACGGGCCACCTCATCACGCGGCTTCAGCTCATCCACAAATCGCTTGCCCTGCTCGTTCACCAGGCATCCGCCTTCCCCCCTTGCAGATTCAGAGATCAAAATAGCAGAGTGCTTCAGGGCAGTAGGGTGAAACTGGATGAACTCCATATCAGAGACGGCACCGCCTGCGCGCAGTACAGCAGCCACACCATCACCGGTTGAACCATGCGCATTGGTGGTATATCCATGATAGATAGAGCCATAGCCGCCTGTAGCCATTATTACGGATTTTGCATCTATCTGCAGAACTTCGCCGCTGCGCATATTGAAAAAGGTTGCACCCTTTACAGTCCCATCTTTTGTAATGAGATTAAGCAGATAGTGTTCATCAAGGAACTCTATCTGCTCTTTCAGGCAAGTGTCATAAATAGTATGCAGAATCTTCAGACCTGTATAGTCCTGCGCATAGCAGGCACGCTTGGCAGAGGCTCCGCCCATTTGGCGCTGCGCTACACTTTTTACAGAACTCTCTGCGCTGTCAAGTCTTGAAAAGGGTACGCCGATACTCTCGAGCCACTCTATTGTCACGTGCCCGTTTTCACACATTTGCCTGACCATATCCTTGTCGCATATACCGTGAGCAGACTTAACAGTGTCATCGATATGGGATTTTACACTATCGTTGCCTGCGTTTCCCAGTGCCGCATTGATCCCGCCCTGTGCCATAGAAGTTTGCGAATTGGTAGGATAATATTTGCCAACGACAAGGACGCTGGCGCCCTCTGCCTTGGCAGAAAGCGCCGCCGTGAGACCGGCACCACCGGAACCTATGACCAGCACATCTACCATAAAAAGCCTTTTTGAAGTTTTTTATAGAGTGAAGAGAAGAGGCAGGCATTGCTCTGCAAAGCTTTTAACAAAATACAGTTACTAGTTACTAGTTGCTCGTTTCTAGTTATCATGACATCTTCTTCTCTTCAAGAAATGTTTGAATATTCTGCAAAATACCTTCAAAAAGCTTACGCCTGGCTTCGATGCTGGTCCATGCAATATGAGGTGTGATGAGCAGGCGTTCCGGGTGCTTGAGGTGCATCAGGGGATTGCTTAGGTCTATTGGCTCTTTCGTTAGGACATCGAGTCCGGCATAAAAGCATCGGCGATCAAGTTCAAAGGCAAGATCGGTTTCATTGATGATGCCGCCTCTGCCTAGATTGAGGAGGATGGCATTCTCCTTGATGAGATGCAGATTGTTTTCGTTGATCAGGTCAAGGGTTTGGTCATTGAGCGGGGCATGGATAGAGATGATATCGCAATCTTTCAGGATGGACTCAAGATAGAGGCGGGGATAAGCATGTTTGAGGTTCTTGCCCGAAGTAGAGTAATAATAGACATCCGCACCAAAAGCTGTGGCGACATGTGCTACCTCCTGACCAATCGTACCAAAACCGATAACCCCCCATTTTTTCCCGGAGATTTCAAAAAAAGGATGTGAAACATCGGTAAAAATTCCCGAACGACTCCAGGTTCCGCTTTTGACGATGCGGTCATGGTAGGCGAGCTTTTCCAGGAGATAGAGTGCCAGTGAAAAAGTATGCTGGACAACACTTTTGGTTGAGTACCCTGCTACATTCCTGACGGTGATTCCTTTGGTAGAAGCATGGTCCAGATCGACATTGTTCATTCCGGTGGCAGCGATACAAATCAGTTTGAGTTGAGGTGCGGCATCCATCATATCGGCATCGATTACCACTTTATTGGTGATGACTATATCTGCTTCCTCAATACGCCCGAGTGTCTCTTCTGTTGTCGTTGTTTGATGGACTATAACATCACCAGAGTCTGCAAGTGCACTCATGTCGAGGTCGTCTCCCAGTGTCAGAGCATCAAGCAGGACTATTTTTATCTTTTCCATCTATGAATCGCTCATTTGATTGACAATTTCCAGCGCTCTCTTCTTTGCCTCTTCAATATCACGGTCGAGTACAAGTGAGACGGCCAAGCGTCTTCCGGGGTGCGATTGGGGTTTTCCAAAGATGCGGACAAAAGAGTTTTCACGGAAGGCACTTTTGGGTACTTCTATCTTGGGTTCGGAACTCTCTGACCGGGCTTTATAGGCTCCGCTGGCACCGGCACCATAGAAAGTGAAATCAAGCGGAAGTCCCAATACGGCTCGAACATGCAGGGCAAATTCGCTCTGGCTCTGGGTGATGAGTGTTACCATTCCCGTATCATGAGGGCGCGGACTCAGTTCTGAGAAGTAGACTTCATCGCCTTTGATGAAAAATTCCACACCGTATATCCCCCGTCCGCCCAGTCCATCTGTGACAGTCCTGGCAATATCTTTGGCCCTGTCGAGTGCAGCGGCACTCATCGGCATAGGCTGCCAGGATAGGATATAATCACCGTCTTTTTGTATGTGGCCAATCGGTTCACAAAAGACGGTTTCGCTCTCTGTGCGTACAGTCAGCAGTGTAATCTCATAATCAAAATCGACAAAGCCTTCGATGATCAATTCACTGGCATCCCCTCTGGCCTCTTTGGCAATCTCCCATGATCGGGGAATTTCACCTATACTTTTGGCGATACTCTGGCCATGGCCCGAACTGCTCATTACCGGCTTGATCACGCAGGGGAAGCCGATGCGCTGTGTTGCTTCCTGCAGGCCCTCCTTTGTGGTTACAAATTCATATTTACTTGTCGTGAGACCCAGTTCTTGGGAGGCAAAAACACGAATATTTTTTCGATTCATTGTCTTACTGACTGCTTCTGCATTGGGAATGACATGAAACCCCTCTGCTTCCGCATCAAATAATGCCTCAATACTCAGTGCTTCGACTTCAGGAAGGATATAGGTCGGCTGCTCTTCCCTGATGAGGCTCAGCAGTGCTTCACGATCCTGCATATCGATGATATGGGTACGGTTGGCGACGAGATGGGCAGGGGCGTTGGCATACTTGTCAACAGCGATCACTTCGACACCGAGCCTTTGCGCCTCGATAGCCACTTCTTTGCCCAGTTCGCCTGAGCCGAGCAGCATTATTTTGATGGAATCACTCTGTAGAGGAGAGGTAAATGTCATAGGTTGCCCTTTGTTAATGATAAATTGTTAATGATTTTAACTAAAATATGATTTGAATTTGCCTAGAGTCTTGTATAAGATTTGTTCAATAGTTATGAGTGGGGTAAAAAGTGGAAAAAATAGCAGGTACTTAGATGCTGCAGGAATTTCCTGCAGTGTGTGGGAGCAGACTGTTACAGTCTTGACTCGTATCTACGGATCATAAAGAGCTTTTTAAGGATCTTCTTACGCGTAGCGATCTTCTCTTTCTTTCTCTTCTCAGTCGCAGTTTCGTAGTATTGTCTCGCTCTTGCTTCTGTGACGATCAGGTTTCTATCGCATTGTCTTTTGAATTTTCTATACGCATCATCAAAAGAGTCTCTTGGCGTTATAACGATTCCTGGCACGGGTCATCACCCCCTTCCTTCTCAGATTTTTCCATAAATAGGGTAAGCCCCTTGGGAAAATAAGTGGCGAATTATATCGAGATTAGTTTAGATACAGCTTCTTTTTATGGATAATTTATGAATAAAGTGTTGTGGGAGTAGAATACTTATGGGATCATTCAGATCAAGTGATTTAGAGTATAAAATTATAATATTGTCTTGCATATCTACTGATTATATGATATAATAATCCATTAAATCAGATAAAAGTGATATTATGGAGAGAAAAGATATTATATCTATCTTGGAGGATTGGAATTATTGGTCTCATTCTTTCAGAGATAATTATATGCGTCCGGGGTATGAAGCAGAAGTGGAGCGCAAGGCAGGTACACACGAGATCCTGTTCCTCAAAGGTGTACGCCGAAGCGGCAA
This sequence comes from Campylobacterota bacterium, assembly GCA_034722775.1. GTDB lineage: Bacteria > Campylobacterota > Campylobacteria > Campylobacterales > Sulfurovaceae > SZUA-451. The sequence goes on from JAYEOH010000071.1 coordinate 9,523, forward strand.
GTCAACTATACTGCTTAACTATATCAGGAATTTGAGAGAGCAGGGTATACCCAAAGAGAATATTTTGTTTGTCAATCTGGAAGACCCGCGATTTGCCAGTTCTTTGTCCCTAGATCTTCTCGATGAGATAAAGCGGGCCTATATCTACTACCTCAACCCTTCTGCCAAACCCTATATCTTTTTGGATGAAGTGCAAAATATAGAGGGGTTTGAGAAGTGGATGCTCAAAGAGTATGAGTTGCAAAGTTCCTATCTCTTTGCAACAGGATCAAACTCCAAACTTTTAAGCAGAGAGATAGGCAGTTCATTGAGTGGCAGATATTTAGATGTGCAAGTCTCGCCGCTTAGTTTTAAAGAGTTTTTAGCTTTTAATGATCTTAGTGTTGACAAGGTTTACACTCTTATAAGCAAACAGGGAGAGATAGAACGGTACTTTGAAAGCTATATGCTTTATGGCGGATTTCCAAAGGTTGTTTTGACTGAAGATATTTTGTTGAAAGAAGCGGAATTGAAAAGTTATTTTGATTCTATCTTGTTGCGTGATATTGTTGCCCGGTACAAGCTGGACAACTTCAGAATCCTGGAGCAGATGGCTATCTTGCTGCTCTCGTCGATTGCCAATTCTATCTCTATCACAAAAATCAAGAACAGACTGGGTGTCTCTCATGATTTGGCGAGTAGATATATGGAATATTTGGAAAATACTTATATGATCCAAAGTGTACCACTTTTTGACTGGTCGCTGCAAAAGCAGTATGTTAATCCTAAAAAAATATACTCTATCGACACCGGATTATCTAAACGCGTTTCATTTGAAGTTGGCAAGCGTATAGGTGATATGCTGGAAAATATTGTCTATCTTGAATTGAAAAGGCGATATAGCAAAATTTATTATTTCAAGACAGCACAGGGGTATGAGGTAGATTTTTTACTCAAAGAGTACGAGCAGATCACGCATCTTGTCCAGGTAAGTCAGGCGATTGCTGATGAGAAAACAAAAAAAAGAGAATTGAGGGCTTTGGTTAAGGCGCATGATGAGCTTGAATATACAGATAATACAAAACTGTGGCTCCTTACTATGGATCAGAGCCGTACTGAAGAAGTGGGAGGGAAATCGATAGAGGTTATGAATATTATAGAGTGGTTGCTTTTTGATGCATCTACTGAGTAGCCATGATGGCTACAGTAAAAACTGATAAATTTTTATCTCGAAGCCATTGAAGGTATGGCATGATTTAAATGTTAAAAATAGGGACAGAAGCTTGCCCCGATTTTTCGAACTATTATAGATTTAGGACTTCAAATGCAAAAAGTATTTCAAAACTGTTATGCGATGGATAGACGATGTTATGAAGAGTATGGTTTGACGGAAGATATCCTGATGGAGCATGCCGCAGAGGGGATGGCATCATATATCAGGGGGCATTTTCCGGAAGGAAGCAGGATTCTGATCGTTGCCGGTATGGGAAACAATGGCGCTGACGGGATCGCGCTTGCCAGGTTGCTCTATCTGAGATATGACATAGCGGTTGTCGTCCCATTTGGCGTGAAGTCGAGTATGGCAAAACTACAGCTCGAGAGAGTTAAAAAGCTTGGGATTATTGCTCTTGAAGAGATGGATGGCGAAAATGAGTCTGCGGATATTGTTGTCGATGCGCTTTTCGGTGCAGGGCTCAACCGAGAACTCGATACGGAGAGCCGGAGTATCGTAGAGAAAATGAATCAGCTCAGCGGCTTTAAAATCGCCTGTGATATTCCCAGTGGTATCGGAGAAGACGGCAGGCTCCTTCCGGTTGCATTTGCTGCGGATACAACTATCACGATGGGTGCACTCAAAGAGGCACTTTATCTGGATGAATCCAAGGATTTTGTCGGGAAAATTGTTTGTGTTGATTTGGGTGTAGATCATCTGCTTTATGAGGAGGAGAGTGATACATTTGTCCTGGAGAAGGGAGACATGAATTTGCCCTCACGGATAAAGCAGGAGACGCACAAGGGAAGTTTCGGCCATGCAGTACTTTTGTGCGGCGAGAAAGAGGGAGCAGCTATTATGGCAGGCTCGGCTGCTTTGCGTTTCGGTGTGGGGCTGGCAACACTGGTAATCCATGAGTCGGTTGCACAGCCACACTATTTGATGACTTCGACGGTAGTGCCTGTTGGTGCAACTGCGTTGGCGATAGGTATGGGATTAGGAGACTATTTTGATAGTGAATTTCTCCAACAATATATATTGCAGAGTGAAACTCCACTCCTTTTGGATGCGGATAGTTTTTATTCTAAGGAGCTGCTGTCAGTCATAGATGATAGAGGGCGTTCTCTTGTCTTGACACCCCACCCCAAAGAGTTTGCTTCATTGTGGAAGATTATTGCAGGAGAAGAGGTGACTGTTTCCCATATTCAGGAAAACCGTTTCTCTTTTGTTCGGGCATTTTCTGAGCGCTATCCTCATGTTGTATTACTTTTAAAGGGGGCAAATATGCTCATCGCCTACCAAAATAGAGTGTGGATCAACCCCTTGGGATCCAACAAGCTGAGTAAGGGCGGCAGCGGTGATGTCCTCAGTGGATTGATTGTTGCTTTGCTGGCACAGGGATATGATGCTGCAGATGCTGCTATTCGGGGGTCATTGGCATTGACCGCAGCGGCAGAGAACTACGAGGGGGCGAGTTTCGCGATGCTTTCAACCGATTTGATTGATGAGATTGCAGCACTGGAGAAAGGGATTAGCCGTTGATGCAGAAGAGACTTCCCCGGGTTGCCATTCTTTTTAGCGGGGTTGGCAGCAATATGGCATACATATTGGAGCATCTGCATGGAAAAGAGCTGGAAGTGGTTGTTGCTCTGACCAACAATCCCCAGGCGAAGGGGATAGGGGTTGCACTCTCACATAATATCCCATACATCATTGTAGATTCTCAAAACTATGAAAGCAGAGAGGCGTATGATGCTGTGCTGACCAGACTGCTGCAGGCTTATAGGCCCAAGCTGACAGTACTGGCCGGATTTATGCGTATCTTGACACCGGTTTTTACAGATACGGTAAGGGCGATCAACCTTCATCCTTCTCTGCTCCCCAGACATAAGGGGCTCAAAGCTATCGAAAAAAGCTATGCGGATGAATTTCCTACAGGTGGAGCAAGTGTGCACTGGGTGAGTTCCGAACTAGATGGAGGAGAAGTGATCATACAGAGAGAGGTGAGCAAAGAAAATCTTAGCTTTGAAGCCTACGAAAAGGAGATCAAAACCATTGAAAAGGTTGCTTTGGCAGAGGGAATTAGAGCGGCTTTAAGTTAGGGTGTGATATAAATCACGAATAAATATATCTCGTTCCGCCTCTCCCGAGTCGGAATGCATATTAAACGATGAATTGCAAACAAACATTTTGATGATTGTATTCTCGTATGCATTCCAGCTCAGGAGAGTGGGAACGAGGCTTTAAAAAGGAAAAATATGAGTGAAATATTAAAAATCGGAAAATATGAATTGGGTAGCAGATTGATCGTAGGATCAGGGAAATATGATAGTTTTCAAACAACACTGGATGCAACACTCGCAAGCGGAAGCGAATTGATCACGGTAGCGGTCAGACGACTCAATATTACCAATCCGGAAGAGGAAAATTTGATGGATTATTTCAAAGATACCAATGTCAAATTCCTCCCTAACTCAGCAGGATGTGTGACAGCCGAGGAGGCGATAACACTCTTCAGGCTTACCAGGGAAGCGACAGGAATTGATCTCATCAAACTGGAGGTTATCGGTGATACGAAAAAGACACTCTACCCTGATGTTATCGAGACGATCAAGGCTTGCGAAGTGCTCTCCAAAGAGGGATTTACGATCATGGCATATACCAATGATGATCCGATCATTGCCAAGCGACTTGAAGATGCAGGCGCACATGCCGTGATGCCTCTGGCTGCACCGATCGGTTCCGGCCTGGGTGTGCAGAACCGATTCAATGTCCTCTTCGTTCGTGAGGCAGTCAGCGTACCTGTGATCGTCGATGCAGGGATCGGTTGTGCCAGTGATTCTGCTGCGGCGATGGAGCTGGGTGCTGATGGTGTCCTGACCAATACAGCGATTGCTCAGGCAGATAATCCGATGATAATGGCAGAAGCGATGAAGCATGCCGTTATAGCAGGCAGGATGAGTTATCTGGCCGGTAGAATTCCCAAGAGACCATTTGCAACGGCAAGCTCTCCGGTGGACGGCATGATATTTTAAAAACTATTTAGACTATTTTATCTCTTTTAGTTTTTTCTCCAACTCAAGCACTTTCGGCAGTGTTGTCAGTATACTGTCTGGGGTGAGGCTGATCGAGTCGATGCCGAGTTTGACCAGAAACTCTGCTACTTCAGGATAATCAGAAGGTGCCTGTCCGCAGATACCGCTGTGTCGCTGGTTTCGCTGAGCTCCTTTGACCGCCATCTCTATCATCTTCATAACGCCGGGGTCTCTCTCTTCATAATCAAAGGCTACGATTTCGCTGTCACGATCGACACCAAGGGTGAGCTGCGTCAAATCATTACTCCCGATACTGAACCCATCAAAAATTTCACTGAATGCATCGATCTCGATGACATTGTTCGGGATTTCGCACATGACATAAATTTTGAGACCATTTTCACCCCGACTAAGCCCATATTTCGCCATCGTATCGATAACACGCTGCCCCTCTTTCACGCGGCGGCAAAATGGGATCATCAAAATAACATTGGTGAATCCCATTTCATCGCGCACCCTCTTCATCGCTGTACACTCCAGTGCGAAGCCCTCTTCGTAGGCAGGATGGCTGTAGCGTGCCGCTCCGCGAAATCCGATCATTGGGTTCTCCTCTTTCGGCTCGAAGAATTTACCGCCCAGCAGCGTGGCATATTCGTTGGTCTTAAAATCGCTCATTCGCACGACGCAGGGCTTCGGATAAACTGATGCAGCGATCGTTGCTACACCTTCGGAGAGGGTTTTGACAAAAAAGTCTTCCATATTTTTATAAGCGGTACTGAGTGATTCAAGTGCTTCTCTCGTCTCATCATCTACTTTTTCAGGATGCTTCAGTGCCATCGGGTGTGCTTTGATATAGTCATTGATGATAAACTCCATCCGTGCCAATCCGATACCGTCTACCGGTAGAGAGGCAAGCGAAAAAGCGATATTGGGATTTCCAAGATTCATCATGATTTTAGTTTTGGTTTTTGTGAGGCTGCCCAGATCAGTTTTTACAATTTCAAAATCCAGCCTGCCTTCATAGACAAAGCCCACCTCGCCTTCGGTACAGCTCACAGTTACATCCTGACCGTTTTCCAACACCTCTGTGGCATTGCCCGTGCCGACAACGGCAGGAATGCCAAGTTCCCGACTGACTATCGCTGAGTGACAGGTGCGCCCGCCTCGATTGGTGATGATCGCTGCTGCGGTTTTCATGACAGGTTCCCAGTCAGGCGATGTGGTATCTGCCACCAGTATTTCGCCCGGCTTGAAATCACTCAGATGGTCGGTACCGGAGATATGATGCACTTTGCCTACACCGATTTTTGTACCCACTGCCCGGCCGCTTGCCAGCAGATTGCCTCTCTCTTTGAGCTGATACATCTCCAGGACAGTCCCCTCTTTTCGGGACTCTACCGTTTCGGGGCGCGCCTGTACGATATAGAGTTGCCCATCATCACCGTCTTTTGCCCACTCCATATCCATAGGCTTGTGATGCTTGGCCTTTTGAGAGTAGTGATTTTCAATTTTGATGGCAAAATCGGCAAGCACCATGACATCTTCATCCGTGATACAAAAGTGACTGCGCTCGTCGGGGGTTGTTTCGATATTTTTGATATATTCGAGAGTGATAGTGTTGGTACCGGGAAGATCAGTAAAGATCATTTTGAGATGCTTTTTCCCCAAGCGGCGTCTGAGTACCGTATGATATCCTGCATTGAAAATCGGTTTGTGCACATAAAAACTATCTGGATCGATGGTTCCCTGCACGACATTTTCTCCCAGACCGTATGTTGCGTTGATGAAGACAACATCTTTGAAGCCGGTCTCGGTATCGAGACTGAACATCACCCCGCTGGCCGCTTTGTCTGAGCGCACCATTTTCATGATGACTACGCTCAGGTGGACTTCGAAGTAGTCAAAACCGTTATCGTGTTTGTAGTGAATGGAGCGGTCGGTGAAGTTGGAGGCGAGACAGTGTTTATAGGCGTCTAGAAGCGCATCGTCACTTGTGATATTGAGATAGGTATCGTTTTGTCCGGCGAAAGAGGCTTCGGGAGAGTCTTCGGCAGTGGCAGAGGAGCGCACTGCTAGTGAGAGCCCGTCGCCATACATCTCCTTCATCTGTCTGTATCCCGCCAAAATCTCAACTTTTAAGTCTTCCGGAATTTCACAGTTGTGAACGATCTCCCTGCAAGTTTTCCCACGCTCTTGCAGCTGCTTGATATCATCAGGATTCAAATCATCCAGCTCTGTATGAATCTTTCCCCACACTTCGTTAAAGTCGAGTATATATTTATATGCCGATGCTGTTACCGCAAAACCGTTAGGCACACGCACGCCTTCGCTGACAAGGTTTTGATACATTTCGCCCAAAGAGGCATTTTTACCGCCTACTTCGGACACATCCTCTATGCCGATCTCTTTGAACCATTTGATATAAGTCATTTTGCTTTCCTCCTGTACCCTCAATCTTCTCTGTATACCCTATTGTACTCCCAAAAAGTTAATAGAGATACCCTTTATAGAATAATATATAAAAGTGCTATACTTATAAAAAGTATTGTTATTTTGAACGAAAGAGAGGAAAAAATGTTTGCATTGGTTAAAGCCATCTCTATGGCGATGTATGATCTTCTGAAGTCAAAAATCAATTTCAGGATTGTGATAACAGGGGCTATTGTGACGCTCTTGTGGTTTGTGTTGGGTTGGCTCTCCTGGTCTGTGCTTTATGGCATAAGTGCAAACATTATGAGTCTTTTGCCTTTCAAAATGCTCAAGTCCGATGGTGCCTATATCTTTGTCTCTATTGTTTGGCTTTTAGGAACATTGGTTACTTTTTCGCTACTGATGATGTTTTTTGGAGAACTCTTCGCGCGAAATATCAAAGAGAGAGGAGATAATCGATTTCTTCCCCTTATGATAGCCGGTGTTTCACTGGTTTGGGCACTGATCATCTATTTCGGGTTTAATACGCTCTATAGCGCTTTTGAGCATATTCTCAGATCATTGCCTTTTGAGTATACGGATGACAGTGTTGCCGCTGTGATGTCTATTTATCTGCTCTACAATGGGCTGATCGTTACCATGGCAGCCTTGAGCAGTCTGCGGAGTAAATATATTTTGGAGGAGTTGAGGGCTGAGCAGTATCCTTCTGAAAAATTATTGGGAGGTGCAGGAGAGACCTTCAAGTCAACAATCAGAATCATTTTGATTTTTTCCGGTGTTTCGATTCTTACATTTCCTCTGCTCTTTATTCCTATACTCAATATTATCGTACAATTTTCACTCTGGATCTGGCTCTACAAGAATATGTTCAGCAGAGATGTCTGTGCGCTCTACTGTGATGAAGGGGAGCGCAAAGGCGGCAAAGGCTATGGATGGGAATTTTGGGTTATTTCGTCCATCTCTTCCGTGATGAGTTTTATCCCCTTCATCAACTTTTTCGCCCCTTACTTTGCAGAGATAGCAATGTTCCATTTTGTAATGAAGAGAAAAGATTTGACAGAGAGTTAACAATAAGTTCACACTCCCTCTGTAAGCTTCCCATATAATATCTATAAAGCCTTTTTGCTTTATAGATAGTTATTAATATTTAATATTTATTCTTATACAC